>JBFOLZ010000127.1:0-13306 GCA_040830445.1 Puniceicoccaceae bacterium | reverse complement strand
AGTTCATCAACGGGCCCCGCAGCGGGAGCCAGCCGCACGGACCGGAACAATTTCACGTCATCTTTATCGACAACCGGCGCACGGAGGTCCTGGCCAGCGAGTGCCGGGAAATTCTCCGCTGCATCCGCTGTGGTGCCTGCCTCAATGTCTGCCCGGTCTTCCGGCAGGCGGGTGGACACGCCTACCGCAGCGTCTACCCGGGCCCGGTCGGGGCCGTCCTCAGTCCCCTCCTCGCCGGCAACCGCTACCCGGAACTGGCCGATCTGCCCAAGGCCTCCAGCTTGTGCGGGGCCTGCAATGAGGTTTGCCCGGTCAACATTCCCATTCCCGACTTACTCCTCCGTCTTCGCGACAAGGCCAAGAAGGAAAAGGCCACCAAGGCCATGAAGGGAACCCCGGCCCTCGGGCTTTGGGCCACCCTTTGTTCGCAGCCGGCGATGTGGAAGACCGCCCTGACGATGGGTCACACCATGAACTACATCCCCACCGAAATGATCCCTCATCCGTCAGCGAGGGCATGGCAGCATGCCCGCAAGTTGCCCAAATTCCAGGGTGGCGAGTTCCGCAAGTGGTTCAAGCACCGTGAACTGACCAGCAAATAAGGATTTGATTATGAGCAACGACAGGGAAACCATTTTCTCCTCCATTCAGAAGGCCCTCGAGCCCCTGCCGGAACGGACAGCCTATCCCGACTGGGACGATGACATGGTCATTTCCAAGTCCCTCCCGGAGGTCAATACCGCCAAGGAGCTTTTCGCCGAAAAACTGGTCGCTGCCAGCGGAAAGTATTTCGATGCCGTCAACCAGCTGGTCGAGTTCATGCTCAGCGAAGGCTATACCTTCGGGTACTGCGACCCAAGCCTCGCTTACCACCTAGAGGACAAGGAAGGTATCCGCTTCGATACCGAGTACGACATGGCCAAGGTCGATGAGTACCAGTTTGGCATCACCCGCGCCAGCGCCGCCATCGCCGAAACCGGCACCCTCATGCTCAACGATAACGACACCTCCGCACGCCTCGGTGCCCTCGCCCCATGGCTGCACATTGCCGTTGTCAACGAGGAGGATATCGCCCCCACCGTCCTCGATGCCATCCACCGCTTCGGGGATGATCCCAATATCATTTTTGCCACCGGTCCCTCCAAGACCGCCGACGTCGAGGGCATCCTTATTCAGGGCGTCCACGGGCCGGGAATCCAGGTGGCACTGGTGGTCTAGCTGGTGCACGTATAATCGCCACTCCGGTCTTGAATCCTGCAGAAAGGGTTGTTTCTTTCCCGTTTTATCCAAACCAAGAACATTCAAAATGAGCAATCAAGGTCTCACTGACTATAACATCCTCGCAAGGGAGGACGGTTCGACATCCTATGTGGTTGTTGGCATGCAACGGGTTTTCCAGCACATCATGAAGTCGGAGGAGTTCGAGCAACGGTTCGAATCACTCGACCATGTGGTCAATGCCATCATGGAAACTGTCGAGGATACCCGGACCCCAAGAGTGCACAGCACCTTGCTGGCCTACACCAGGAATGAAGATAGCTCGGCAAAACCAGAAAGTCGTCATCTTGAAAAGAAGGTATCCCGCAAGGAGGTTTTCGAACATTTGCCGGCAGTCCTTAGAAGTTACATCCACGAGAGACTGCCCGGCTCCAATGTGACCACGATCGTGGAAAACGATAACCTGGTCGGATACCGGACAATCAACCAGGAACTCCCTTACCTTGTTTCGGTCCTGCAGATTGCCGTCTCGGCAAGGAAACGGGGCGAGAAATATGATGCTGTCCTCCATCGGACCATGCGGGATGCCGAACCCCCCATTTCCTATTGATTCTTTTTAGGTTCCCCGCGTTGATAACCCGGGCAGTTATACGTAAACCCCCAAACGGATTCAGGAACGGCTGCATTCATGCTGCTTTGGATTATTCCACAATGCTGCGATGAGCGATTCATCCAATAAATTGACTGTTTTTTCGAGGACAATCCGCTGGTTCCCTGCTAAGTTAACAAAGCATCCGGTAGGGCTTACTCTCAAATGCTTATTTACCCACTACCAACAATCCAAAATGACCAACAAGTTAGCTTGAATGAGACATGTAACACATGGGTAATATTGATTAGTTGTTATCATCGAATAGAACTCAGAACCGAATCATGAACCCGATTGCCATTGTCCCTTACTTTCTTCCCTCAGCAGTCATCGTGCTGTCCTTCTTTTTCTCCGTGCGCTGCCTCTTTGTCCATGAAATGCGCCTCGAGGCCTGGCGTTCCCCGGTCAAGCACATCATTTACGTCGACCGCGTGACCTTCAGGCGGATCATCCTTATCATTGGCTGCCTTTGTCTAATGGTCTTCCTCGTGGCCAGCTACTTCCAGTTTCTGCAATTGCTGGAGCGGTATTAACTTCCGCGGGTCAACCTTCCCACGGTAGCCCCGCATCCGCGGGGTCAACCGTGGGCTACAGGCAATTCCGCCAATGGCGGATCATGCTTGTAGCCCGGGGTTGGCATGAGGGTCGATGCAATCGACCCGATTGCCTACCCCGGGGATACAATATCCGACACCATCCCCATCCCCCGCCGAATGGCGGGGTTATTTCCATCCGGCCCCTACCCAATTTCGGGCAATGGACCAGATCGCTTCATTCATCGCCCCGCCAGCACATCCTTCTCGTAGGCCTGGACGGCGTCAAGAAGGGCGGATTCGCCGGGGACGTCGTTGCGCGAACAGAATTCCTCCCAGACAACGCTCCACGGGAGGGCCTTGTTCATCTCGAGGAGGGAAAGGCGGGTGGTGAAGTCACCGGAAAGCTCTGCTTCAAGCAGCTTTTCGCGTGGTTCCAGCAGCGCCATCAGGAGGCACTTCTGGGCGGAACGGGTACCGATGGCCCATGCGGCGATGCGGTTGATGGAGGCATCGAAGAAATCCAGCCCGATGTGTGTCCGCGGGAGGGCGTCACAGCGGACCAGCTCCTGCATGATGGCCTGGGTTTGGTCGTCGAGCAGGACGACGTGGTCGCTGTCCCAGCGGACGCCGCGGGAAACATGCAGGAGCAGTTCCGGCACATACATGAGGACGGAGGATATCTTGTCGGCAATGCTCTCGGTCGGGTGGAAGTGTCCGGCATCGAGGCAGAGGGCCGTCTGGTTCTTGGCCGCATAGCCGAGGTAGAATTCGTGCGAGCCGACGACGTAGCTTTCCGAGCCGATGCCAAAGAGCTTGCACTCCACCGCGTCAATGTTGTGGACGGGATTCAGTTCCTCCGCAAAGACGGCATCCAAACTGGCCTCGAGCCGCTGGCGGTAGCCAAGGCGGTCGACCGGCTGGTCCTTCATTCCATCCGGTATCCAGACATTGGTAACGCAGGCGCTGCCCAGTTGCTCCCCGATGGCCGCCCCGATGGCGCGGCTGCGGCGGCAGTGCTCGATCCAGAAATCGCGGATTCCCGCATCCGGGCTGCTCAGGGTAAGGCCGTCATCCGCCTTTGGATGGGAGAAACAGGACGGATTGAAGTCCATCCCGAGCCCGTTGGCCTTGCACCAGTCGATCCAGCCCTGGAAATGCTCCACCTCGATGGCATCGCGGTCGACCGTCTTTCCCCCAAAATCGCCGTACATGGCATGGAGGTTCAGACGGTGATTGCCAGGAAGGAGCGAGATTACCTGTTCAAGGTCCTGGCGCAGCTCATCGATGGTCCGTGCTTTGCCCGGATAATTACCGGTCACGGCAAGACCGCTGCCGAGCTCTCCGTCACCCCCCTCAAAGCCGCCTACATCGTCTCCCTGCCAGCAATGCAGGGAAATGGGAGTAGCGGCCATGACTCCAAGGGCTTGTTCGGTATCGACGCCGAGTTCGGCATAGAGGGATTTTACCTGTTCATACATGCAGAGGATTATAGACGGCGCTCCGGAAAGCGTGAATGGACGGCCTGACAAAATATTTGCACTTTTTGACATCTGCAAGAAGATGGACCGACCATGACAGGGGAACTCGAGAGCTTCAGCCGCTACCTCCCGCCGGACAAGCAGTCCCGGCACTGGGGCTGGCGACTGCTGGATGCCGGCCGGCAATCCATCCCCCCGCAGGCCCCCTACCCGGCACAGGGGCATCCTCTGGGGTACCTCTTTGGAAAAGCTGGAAAGCGAACCCTGGATGAGTTCCAGATCATCTTCATCACAACCGGCAGCGGGACGTTTGAATCGAAGTCGATCCCGCTGACAAACGTGGGTGCAGGGGATGCCTTGCTGCTCTTTCCGCATGAATGGCACCGCTACCGTCCCGATCCGGAGATCGGCTGGAGCGAATATTGGCTGGGGTTCCGGGGACAGGATGCTGAACGCGTCATGGGAACCTTCTTTGATCCCGCCTCACCGATTCGGCATCCCGCGCAGACCGATGAAATCATCCGGCTCTTTGAGCAATTGCTGCGCTGGTTGAAAAATCCGGTCGCGGGCATTGAGCAGGTGCTGGCCAGTCACGTCCCCCTGATCCTGGCCTTCCTGCAATCCGGCAGCCCGCACGGGGGGACTTCCGGGATGGGCCATTCCCAATTAGTCCAGGAGGCTAAATCAAGAATCCTCCAGAACATCTCCTCACGCACCGACCTGTCCGAACTGGCCCGCTCGTTGGGGATCAGTTATTCCAAATTCCGTGCGCTTTTCAAGGAGCAGACCGGATACTCTCCCCGGGAATTCGAGAACCTGATCAAGCTCAACCGGGCCCGCGACCTCCTCCAGTCAGGCAATTACAGCGTCTCCTCGACAGCAGACGCCCTTGGCTATACCTCCGTCTATTACTTCTCGCGCGCCTTCAAGCGGCAGTTCGGGCAGTCACCCCGCAATTGGCTGGCTCAGTCGAGGTGAAAGACTTCCCTGAGATTCGAAGCGACTGGGCTGTTGTCGGGGTTTGATGGCATGATGTCGCCCATGTGCTTCCACCAGCGCTGGCAGACTTCCGTCGAGGCAATGGCCTGCCAACGTTCCTCGTCCTCAATCTCCGCATAGGCGAAGAGCTGCCGCGTCTCCGGGTGCAAGTGGATGGAGTAATTATGCACCCCGTGTTCCTTCAAAACTGCTTCCAGTTCCTCCCAGATCGGTCGGTGCCGGCGCTCGTATTCTTCCTCGGCGCCTTCGTTGACGCTCATGACAAATGCTTTGCGAATCATTTCAGCCTCCTGCCGGGTGTTCCTTGTTCAGCTTCTGGACCATCGGCGCGGCTACCAGCCAGAGGACGGTCCCGATGATCATGACAAGCTTCACCGTGCCCAGTTGGAGGGTGCCGGTGAGAAATAGAATGGATGGCAGAACGGTCAGGGCGAGACCGACGCGTCCGAGGATTTTCAATACAAGTTCCATGGCAAAATCGTTAAGCGGTGACAGAGGACTTGCGGGTAAAGGCGAGGAAGAGCAGTCCACAGGCAATCCAGCACGGCAGCGGGAAATACCAGGCGGAAATGCCCTTTACCTGGATGAAGTAGAGGGCCACGCCGACGGGAATGACCCAGGCCAGCAGGACCGGGACACTGAACGAGCTGGCCGGCTGGGCATTATGCAGGTTGGTCGCATCGCCCTTGCGATGGAAATACCAGTCGAAGAAAATGATAGCGCCAATCGGTGCGAGGATGGTCCCATACAGGCCGACAAACCCGAGCAGCTTCCAGGCAAACGCCGGGAAGACTCCGGCGATTGTGGCGATGAAGCCAGTCACCAGCGTCACCTTGACCCGCGACACTTTCGGCATAATGGCCTGGAAGGCCAACCCGGCGCGGTAGATAGTCGGATTGGCGGTTGTCCATCCGGCGAGGATAACACAAATGATCCCGGCCAGACCAACCACGTTGTTGGCCATTGGACCCGGAACCGGATTGGCGTCCTGGGTCAGCTTGATCTGGGCGGCCAGCATGAAGGCCGCGGCAATCCACGCCATGTAATGACCGACATACATCCCGGCAGCACTGGCCCATCCGTAACTCTCCTTTTTGGCAAAGCGGAAGACGGAGAGGTCCGACATGCCAACGTGCATCGCGGCATTACAGAACCAGCCGAAAAAGACCACGCTCCAGAATCCCATCGTCGACTCCCCTTTCCCGGCCTGGGCAAAAGCTATCGATTCCGTCCACACGTCCTGCAAAGCACCCCAGTCGGATACCTCCAGCTGCTTGAAGGCGATAATCCCGCAGGCAGCAAAAACAAGGATCATCCACGGCGAAGCGATGTTGGCGAAATTGGCCACCGTCTCGTAGCCCTTGGCCGCCACGACGGCGATCACCGCGCCTACCGCGAGGACAATAAGGACGAAGGGCACACTGTTGGGATAGATACTGTCCACCGTCGGCATCGGGATGTTGAAGGGAATGCCGACCGCTGTAGCCGAGACCGTGATCATGGCCCCGGCGAGGAAACAAAAGAGAATCCCATTGGCCAGGTTGTAGAGGATGACCAGCTTGTCGCCGGCAATCTTCTCCAGATGGTAATAAAGAGTTAACCGGGCTTTGGTGGCAATTGGTGCGCAAAGGAAACGCCAGCTCAGGACGGCCAGCAGGTTGCCGACCAGTAGTCCGAGGAATATGTTTACCAGGCTGACCCCGTTGAGAAGAAACAGTGGGCCGATCATGAATTCGGTCCCGGCACAGTGCTCGCCGGCGTACATGCCCCAGAACTTGTTGGCACCCTTGAGCTCGGATTGCGGTACGGGTTCCCTCTCGAATTCACTTCCGGAGGATTGGGGAGGGGTGGGCTCGTCTGGCATGGTTTATTTAACAGGGATAAAGGGGATAAATGGGATAAGTGTTGGATTAGAATGGCATCGCACTTACCGTAAACTTTCCATTATAGGTGGATTATTCCGCCTGAACATGGATTTTCTGATTTGAAATTTATCCTTTTTGACAGGTTGGTCGGATCCTCATCCCGGAATCACATTCCGCACCTCGCTGGGACTGATCCCCTTGAAGCGCTTGAAGACCCGGGAAAAGTGGAAGGGGTCCTCGAAACCGGTCATGGCCGCCGCCTGCTGGACGCTTATATTGCGCTGCCGCAAAAGGTCGAGGGCATGCTCCATCTTTTTTTGCACGAGAAAACTATAGGGGGTCATGTGGTGGTAGCGTCGAAAGAGCCGGGAAATGTAGGCGGAACTTAACTCTGCCTTGGCGGCAATATCCTCCATCCGGGACAGCTCGAGGTAGTTATCCTCGATCAGCTCCTTGATTTGCCGGAAGACATACCAGGCCTTTTCACTGGCATTCCTCTCCAATACCTCACTGCGGACACACTTGGTCAGAATGATGTCGAGATAGGAGCAGCAGATCCGCCAGGAAGTCTGATGCCCCGAGCAGGCCTCTTCAAACAGCATCCGGACCAGGTTCCCAACCAAGTCCCCTCCCCGGCTGGAGCCGATGAAATGCCGCTGCAGGCCGTACAATTCGGAAGGCGAGCCCTCGGGGCACACGAAGGCAAAGAAAATTTTCACCAGCGGCCGTTCCGGATCGGTCACTAAATGACAGGGGATATCCGGGCCGTACCAGTAGACACAGCCCTTTTTGAGGGTGTGTTGGATGCCGTTCAGAGTCAGGTCCCCAAGCCCGTCGAGGACATACTCCATCAGGAAGACGGGAAAGCCGGGCCGATCGATGCGGTAGTCCTTTTTACAATGCTCTCGTCCACCGAAGAATATATTGACCGGCACATGGGAAGCTCCATCGGGCTGGCCGAAGGAAAAATAGCGGGTGTCAAATACCTGTTCCGACAACTCGATGAAGGGTTCGGTCATGGGGGAATAATGGTTCAGGAATATCCATGCCGCAATATCATATTTCATTCAACATCTTTCCGGAAACCGTTAAGATTTCATCATCATGAAAAACCCCGTACTGGAAAATCTCCCCAAAGTGGGCATTCGCCCGACGATTGACGGCCGCCTCGGCGGCGTCCGCGAGTCCCTTGACAAGCTGACCATGGCCCAGGCCAAGCGGGTCGCGACCCTGATCAGCAAGAATCTCAAGTACCCGAACGGCAAACGGGTCCAATGCGTCGTTGCCGACACCTGCATCGGCGGCGTGGCCGAGGCCAATGCCTGCACCGAGAAGTTCAAGCAGGAAAACGTCGGGGTCTCGCTCACCGTGACACCCTGCTGGTGCTACGGCTCGGAGACAATGGACATGGACCCGCACCTGCCCAAGGCGGTATGGGGGTTTAACGGCACGGAGCGTCCGGGCGCAGTCTATCTCGCTGCTGTCCTTGCCGGGCACACCCAGAAGGGCCTGCCAGCCTTCGGCATCTACGGCAAGGATGTGCAGGAAGCCGGGGAAAAGGAAATCCCCGAAGACGTTGAGGCGAAGATTCTCAATTTCGCCCGGGCCGGCCTGGCGGTGGCCATCATGCGCGGCAAGGCCTACCTTTCGATGGGCGGGACCTCCATGGGAATTGCCGGCTCCATGGTGGATTACGATTTCTGGGAAAAGTGGCTCGGCATGCGGGTCGAGGACATCGACATGAGCGAGTTCATCGGCCGTATGAAAAAGGGGCTCTACGACGAAAGGGAATTCAAGAAGGCTCTCAAGTGGGTCAAGGCGAATTGCCCCGAAGGCAAGGACTATAACGACGAGGCGCACACCCGCTCACGCGAGTCGCTCGATGAGGAATGGGAAACCAGCATCAAGATGGCCATCATCGCCCGCGACCTCATGACCGGCAATCCCAAGCTGGCCGAGATGGGTTACGGGGAGCAGTCGTTCGGCCACCAGGCCATCGCGGCCGGTTTCCAGGGCCAGCGCCAGTGGACCGATTACTTCCCCAACGGGGACTTCCTTGAAGCGATTCTCAACACATCCTTTGACTGGAACGGCAAGCGAGCGCCCTACATTGTCGCCACCGAGAATGACGCCTTGAATGGCGCCACCATGCTCTTTGGCCACCTGCTGACCAACACGGCGCAGATTTTTGCCGACCTCCGCACATACTGGAGCCCGGATGCCGTCGAGAAGGCCAGCGGTCACAAGCTCAAGGGAGCGGCCAAGGACGGTATCCTGCATCTTATCAATTCCGGACCCGCCGCCCTTGATGGAACCGGCGAACAGTCCATCGATGGCAAACCGGCCATGAAGCCCTACTGGGAAATCACCAAGGACGAAGTCGATGCCTGCCTCAAGGCCACGACATGGCATCCGTCTGTAACAGAATACTTCCCCGGTGGCGGCTGGAGCACCCGGTACAAGACCAAGGGTGGCATGCCCGCCACCATGACCCGGATCAATCTCGTCGATGGTCTTGGTCCGGCCCTGCAGATCGCCGAGGGATACACTGTCGACCTGCCGCAGGAGGTTCATGACGCCCTCGACCAGCGGACCAATCCGACCTGGCCGACAACATGGTTCGCCCCCATCCTGACCGGTGAAGGCGCCTTCCGCTCCGCCTACGAGGTCATGAACGACTGGGGCGCCAACCACTGTGTCATGACTTACGGACACGTCGGTGACCGCTTCATCACTTTGGCCTCCATGCTGCGTATCCCCGTCTACATGCACAATGTCGGCGAAGATCGCATCTTCCGCCCCAGCGCCTGGCGCGCCTTCGGCACGGCCGGGCTGGAAGGAGCCGATTTCCGCGCCTGCGAAAATTACGGGCCACTCTACGGTTAAAAGGCTCGCCCCAAGATTCCACCCCCCTGAACTCCGATTATCTCAAATGACAACCACTATTGATTCTGATGTGGCTGACGACTCCGCAGCCAAAATCCTCGACCGTTCCTCCCTTTACCGCCAATTCCTCGCCGAGCGTGAGGAGATCCTGAAACTGAAGTGGATCGAATCCGAAAAGGCGGGTCAGGATATTGGATTCGAGAAAGCCTTGTTGATGTGGGTCAGACAACACCGCAGCCATTGGCGGGCCAGGAACAGGGTGGCACGTTAAAGGGGAGACGGTCTGTACGTCCCATGGCATGGGTCAGGTGGCTTGAAAGAGCACTTCCGTGCTCAGCCCAGCGCAGTACTCTGGTTGATGCCTTTCACTCGGCAATCACAGAGGAGCGTTCTTGCTTGGATCAACCTTACCCTTCATGCTACTTGGCATGAAGAATTCGACATTGCTCACCGCCTGCATTGTGGCATTGATGACACTTACACTATCAGCAGATATGGAATCACAATCAGCAGATGAAAAAGGCGAATCCATCGATTGGATCACTTTGGCCCCAAAGGCAGCTGACGACACGGAAGTCGAGCTATACGAGGATGAGCGGGTCTCCAATGTGCGCAATCCGAGCATGGGCGTCTTTCGAAGCGTGTTGGGTAAAGCCCCGCGTCCAGCCGTTGTGGTCTGCCCGGGCGGAGGCTATGCCCTGCTCTCCATCGTCAAGGAGGGGTATGAGGTCGCTGACTGGTTGAACTCCCTCGGGGTCGATGCCTACGTCTTGAAGTACCGCCTGAAGGAATTTGGCTATCCCGCCCCCTTGCTCGATACAACGCGGGCCATTCGCTACCTGCGGGCCAATGCGGATGAATTGGACATTGATCCGGACCGTATCGGTATTCTCGGGTTTTCCGCCGGCGGACACGCCGCCGGCATGGCAACCACCCTTTACGATTCGCCTGATGCCAAGGCCGGGGATGCCCTGGATGAGGTCAGCGCTCGCCCGGATTTCGCCGTCCTTGCCTACCCGGTGGCAACCATGCTGGAGCCGTTTGTCCACGAGGGCTCCCGCCGGAACCTGTTGGGGGAGAACCCCACTCCTGAGATGATGGAAAAAACCTCCCTTGAGCGTCAGGTGGATGGAAACACGCCGCCGGTCTTCCTCTTCCATACAGCCGATGATGCCGGGGTCCCGGTGGAGAACAGCCTCCAGTTCGCCACTGCCATGTCGGCCCATGAACGGGGCGTGGCTGTCCATGTCACCGCCTCGGCTCCGCACGGCATTGGCATGCGGCCGGGCTTCGGCGCTTCCTCCAAGTGGCCAATCGCCCTTGCCGGGTGGTTGACCGACTTGGGGATTATTAAGGCGGACTAGTCCTTCGCTCCAAAGCCAATCCAGATCCAGCCGGCCAGCAGGCTCAAGCCTCCAATCGGGGTGATGGCGCCCAGCCAGCCGACGTTGGTCAGACTGAGCAGGTAGAGACTGCCGGAAAAGATGATAATCCCGATGGCCATTGCCAGCCACGGGCCGGCATGCCACTGCTTGCGGGTCGCCAGCACCAGCAACACGACTGCATGCACGAGGTGGTAGAAGGCGGCTGTTTCCCAGGTGTCGACCCGGCCGTTCTCAATCAGGAGCTCCTCCAAGCCGTGTGCCCCGAACGCCCCCAGTGCCACGCCAAGGGCACCGATCAGGGCGGACGCCTTCAGAGCGCTTGATTGAGGCAGCTTGCTCATTGATGTCCCTTCAGCTGCCCCTTACTGATGGAAGCCCCACGTGCCGTTCTCCATCTCGAACAGTTTGAAAGGCAATTCCTTCTCGCCCAGCTTGACGGTCGTGACAGCCACCCGTCCGGTCTCCCCTGGCTGCTTGATTTCCGAGGACTCGAATTGAAACTCAGCATCCTTCAGTTGCTGGTAAACGGAGATCAACATGTCATACTGCTTCTCCCAGCGCTTGGAAAATTTTTCCAGTGCGACAGCCGGCTCGACCCCCGCAGCTTCCACCTTGTACCACTCGGTATAGCGGGTAGTGAAAATCGAGTCGTAATTCTTTTCCTCCAATAGGGAAAGGATGGCCGCGGCGGCCTGGTTCGGGGTCTCCGTCTCCGCCATCAGGCTGGAAGAGAAGAGCAAGGCAAGCGGAAGCAGGACTTTGATGAGTTTGTTTTTCATAATTGGACTGTTTGTGTAGTTATTCTTTTGTTACTTAATTTAAAAAGAGAAAAGCCGGAGAGTGACAACCCTACTCCAGCAACTCGGCGATTCCGTCCAACGGGCCACCTCCCTGAGACTTGCCAAAGCGGCTAATGAATCCAACCACAATCTTGGCCCACCGGGGCAAGGTCGAATTACTCAAGTCGAGGATGTGGACCACCCGGCAGCGCCGCTCCCCGCTGGGAATGATCTGGAAGATCTCGTCAACGTTCCCAACGGCGGTTCCATCTTCATAGGTGTACCGGAAATGCACCATGCTCTCGGTCTCGTATCCCACCAGCTCACCAACGGCATCGGTCATTTTGCCATTCATCTCATACTTGACGGCAAACGTCTGCCCGGTTTCGAACCGGGCCAGCGACTCGCTGCTTACGCACTTGGCGTTGTAGGCCGGCATCGTCCCCGGATCGTGGATGATCTGCCACAATTCCGCCGCGGATGCGTTGTACTGTTGCTCGGTCTTTAGTTTTACCGCTGGCATTATTCGCCCAATAGGTAAACCAGCAGGATGGCAATGACGAGAAAGCTGATGACAATCGCCAATCCAAAGCCCGCGATGAGCGAATCCTTGCGCTTGTTCTCCAAAGCGGCGGAATCGCCCCCCGCTGCCAGGGTCTGGCGCCGCTCGTCAGCCTTTTTCCCCTGAAAGTACTGGAAAACAAGGATCCCTCCAAGTCCCAGGCCAAGGATAAGAATTATCAGGGTCCTGGGACCGCCGATGCTCTTGATGAAACCAAACAACAGGAACGCGCTTTCCAATACCATCCCTCCAGGTTCCTCAGGCCCAGCCCAACTGTTGCAGGCTGTGTCCGTCGTTCCAGATTTTTGTCATGTGACGGATGAGTCCATCCTTGAACTGCATCACGTAGACATAATCCGCTGCGACGGACTTTCCAGTCGGCGGGACAGGACCGCCTTCGCCGGTGTGGGTTCCATGGAAGGTGGCAAAGCCCGCTACGGAACACCGCTCGACATCCTCTGCAAAGAATTTCAACTCATACCGCCCGTCGGGAACCGGCGTGCCAAGGCCTTTCATCCATTCGGTATACGCTTCAAGGGTCTCGATCCCGGTCAGGGCCCCTGCCTGCGCCGAAAAGGTCGCTTCCGGATGGCAGTACCCGCTGCAGCCCTCCCAGCCTTTTCCCGTTTCACAGGCATCAAAAAACAATTTAGCTTTTTCTAAAACATCACTCACGTTCTTTCCTTTGATTGAGGGTTCATTGCAGCTTGGTCACAGTAGGGGATCTCCGCCGATTTGAAAATACAAATTTCTGGCGAGCTTTGCCCGCCCCATCTCCAGGTCGGGAACGGCAAATATCAAATGATCAATCTTGTTCATGTGCACCTTCCGCCGGAATCCAATAGGTTCGCTTCTGTTTTACAAGCTCCGGATAATCGGTCTTGCCGGCAAACTCCCCGCCACTCTTTTCGATCACGCGCCGCGAAGGCAGGTTATCCACGTCACAGGT
>JBFOLZ010000126.1:0-3359 GCA_040830445.1 Puniceicoccaceae bacterium | reverse complement strand
GGGTGCAAGCCATGAACAGCGACAACTACAAAGCCGTCCTCTTCGACCTCGACGGAACGCTCATCGATCACTTCCGGGTCATCTATCGCTGCTACCAGTATGCCCTCGAGCACCTCGGGCTGCCACCTGTCAGCTATGCGACGGTCAAGGCCTCCGTCGGGGGTCCAATTGTCATTGCCCAGGGCAAGCACATCCAACAGGACGGGGTGGACGAGGCGGTGGTCCACTCCCGGGAGGAATTCGCCGGCATCGGGCACGACGATATCGAGATTCTGCCGGGGGCGGAGTGGCTCCTCAAGGAGCTCCAGGCCCGGGGCCTGAAGCTTTGTTTCTTTACCAACAGGGAGGGCGCCCGGGCCCGCCGCATCCTCAACTACATCGGCATGGCGAGCCACCTCGACGGCATCTACGGGACCCTCGACACCCCATGGAAAAAGCCCGAGCCGGAATTCACCCATCACGTCCTAAAGGAGATGGGCACGGACCCCGCCCATGCCTGCATGATTGGCGATTCCCCCTACGACGTGGATGCCGCCGCCGTGGCCGACATGCCCTGTTATACCGTTGCCACCGGCTCCCACACCATTCAACAATTGCAGACCGAGACCCAGTCCGCCGGCGTCTATGCCAACCTCTACGAACTGGGCCAGGCCGTTTTCAACCTCACCCCTCCCGAATCGCCCGCCACCTGACATGGCCCCCGCCGCCAACAGTCCCAACGAGAAGCTTTCCGGCGTCCTTGAGCGCATCATCTACAGCAACCCGGAAAACCACTTCTGCGTCGGCGAGCTGCGGGATGATGACAATAACACCCGGACCGTGACCGGGATCATGCCCAACGTCCAATGCGGGGAAACCCTCGAACTGGAGGGCAACTGGGAGACCCACCGCCAGCACGGGCGCCAATTCAAGGTCACGTCCTGCACCTCCACCCTCCCCGCCTCGGTGTATGGAATCCGCAAATACCTCGGCAGCGGGCTGGTTCCCGGGATTGGCAAGACCTACGCCGGGAAGATTGTCGAGACCTTCGGCAAGGAGACTTTTGAGGTCATTGAAAACCACTCCGCCCGCCTCCGCGAGGTCGAGGGCATCGGGCCCAAGCGGGCGCGCCAGATCAAGGAGGCATGGGACACCCAGCGGGCCAGCCGGGAAATCATGCTTTTCCTCCAGACCTACGGGGTCTCCGTGCGTAACTGCCTCCGCCTCGTCAAGAAGTACGGTTCCCAGGCCAAGGCCATCCTCATGGAGGATCCCTACCTCGTTGCCCGGGAGATTGACGGCATCGGATTCAAGACCGCCGACCAGATCGCCCGCAACCTCGGGTTCGGATTTGCCTCCCGCGAACGCATCGAGGCCGGCCTCCTGCACATCCTCAAGGACAAGGAATCGGAAGGGCACACGGCCCTCCCCCGGGACTTCCTGCTCGAGGAATCCCAGCGCCTGCTGGAGGTCGAGCTGACTGATGTCGAGCCGCACCTCGGGACGCTGGTCGAGAACCAGTACGTCATCATTGCCGAGGGGACCGACTACCTGCAGCTGCCCCTCAACCGGATGCGCGAACAGGCCATTGCCCGCCAGGTCGACCGAATCCTCCACACCGCCAGTTGCCTGCCCGCCATCAAGGTGGAAGTCGCCATCGACTGGGCCCAGCAGCGCAGCCATATCGAATTTGCCCCCGAACAGGCGGAGGCCCTCCGCCATGCCCGCCATTCCAAGGCCTGCATCCTTACCGGCGGGCCCGGGACCGGCAAGACGACCATCCTCCGCAGTCTCGTGGAAATCCTCAAGGCCAAGAAGGTCAAGATTGCCCTCGCCTCGCCCACCGGGCGCGCCGCCCAGCGGCTCTCGGAGTCGACCCTGCATCACGCCTCCACCCTGCACCGGTTGCTCAAGTTTGATCCCGCCAAGGGTGGCTTCACCTACAACGAGGAACATCCGCTCAACTGCCAGTATCTTGTCGTCGACGAGGCGAGCATGCTCGATACCGGGCTCACCGCCGCCATGCTGCGGGCCATCCCGGCGGATGCCCACTTGCTGCTGGTCGGGGATGTCAACCAGTTGCCGAGTGTCGGTCCGGGAAATGTATTGAATGATTTGATACACCATTCCGGCGCCCCGGTGGTGCGTCTGGAGCAGGTCTTCCGGCAAAAGGAGACCAGTAACATTGTCACCACCGCCCACGGAGTCCTTGGCGGGCACGCCGCCCCGCCCCGCATGGCATCCAATCTCAGCGAACTCGATCCCCGCTGGGATTTGCAGTTTGTCCCGGCAACCGATCCGGAGCAGTGCGTCGGGATTATCGAGGACCTGATTGCCAAGTGGCTCCCGCAGCGCTTACGGACCTTTGATCCCATTCGCGATGTCCAGGTACTGGCACCCATGCACCGCGGGACTGCCGGTATCCGCCAAATCAATACAATTCTCCAGAAGCGGCTCAATCCGGGCGCCAGGGGGGTTGTTTTCGGGGATACCGTCTACTCCGTCGGCGACCGGGTCATCCAGACCCGCAACAACTACGACAAGAACATCTTCAACGGCGACATGGGAATTGTCTCCGCCGTGCAGCCGGATGCCGGGACCCTCGCGGTCGATTTTGATGGCCGGGAGATCGACCTCGAGCGCATGGAGCTGGTCGACCTCGAACTGGCCTACGCCATTACCGTGCACAAGTCCCAGGGGAGCGAATTCCCGATAGTTGTTTTGCCGCTCCTGAAGCAGCACTTCCTCCTCCTGCAGCGCAACCTCCTCTACACCGCCATCACCCGCGGACGGAAAAAGGTCTTCATCGTCGGCGATCCGGCCGCCTGGGCCATGGCGGTCCGCAATACCGAGCAGGCCGGCCGCTACACCGGGCTGCCGAGGCAGTTGGAGACGGTCTAGGTCCCGCCTCTTGGTGACACGTACAGGCCAGAGGCCTATACTCTATTGGACCACAGGCATCCAGATGGACTACCGACCCCAAGAGGACTACAGGCGTCTCGCCTGTACGAGACATATTAGTAAACCTCTCGGCAGCCCCGAAGGGGCGCAATCCCACAGCCCATGAAAGCCAACACGCGACATATCAATCAACCTTTTGGCAGCCCCGGAGGGGCGCAATCTCACAGCCCGGGGCGTAAGCCCCGGGTCACCATGCATGGCATCTCAAAGAGCCCTGCAAGGGCGACATTTTTCGAAGGATGTCGCCCCTGCGGGGCTTGGATGTATTCTTCGCTTTTGTACCCAGGGCTGGCGCCCTGGGCTTTGAGATTTAACCCCTTCGGGGCATCCCTGGGCTTTGGGATCTGTCCTTCGGGATCGCCCTGGGCTTTGAGATTTAACCCCTTCGGGGCATCCCTGGGCTTTGGGATCTGTCCTTC
>JBFOLZ010000125.1:0-6725 GCA_040830445.1 Puniceicoccaceae bacterium | reverse complement strand
TACCTCTGCCAGATTCGTGCCATTTCCAGATGATTCCTGATTAGAAAAAGGATTTTTTCGCGGGCTTTCTCCACCACCTGCAGGCGATCGAGGACGGGAATTGCCATCTCGGCACCGATTTCACTGTGGTTCTCGATGGCCTCCGACTTCCCGATGTCGTGGAGCAGCAGGATCAGGTAGAGTAAGCCGGGCAGCTCGTTTTCCTCCAGCGCTTGACGGTATTTGCGGGTTAATCCCGGCTCCTCCCCGGAAAAAATATTATCCAGTTCCTTGATCGTCTTGAGCACATGTTCATCCGCCGGGTAGCGGTGATAGTACTCATGCTGGACGAGGCAGTGCAGGCCTTTCCATTCCGGCATGAACGCCGAAAGGACCCCGGTGGTGTTCATCAGGTAGAGGATTGGATAGACATTGCCCTTCGATTGCAGGATCGACCGAAACGACCGGTTCGCCTCCTCCGATTCAACGACTTGCGGGGTGATCAGGTCGAGGGATTCCACGATGAGGCGCTCGAGGTCGAAGTCCAGTTCCAGTCCCCGTGACTGCAAGTGCCGGAAGACCCGGATAAGGCGGATGGGGTCGTCCTTGAAGACGGAATCGGATCCAGCCATGAGCAGGTTCCCCTGGACCGTAAATCCGTCGAAGCGTTCCGTTTTCCCGAGGCGTCTTGACTCGAGGACGGAATGAAAGGAAACGGATGTCTGTGCATTCAGGGACATGCGCTTCTCAAGATAGGTCGAGAGATGATAGATCTTGTAGGTTGCCTGGTAGTAGTCCCGCATGAACGCTTCCACACGGGGAAAGATCGGGCGGTGTTTGTAACCGATCCCCCAGGCAACTTTTGGCTGCTTCTCAATGTCCAGCAAATCGGAGGCCCGGTTGCTCAGGAAATGCAGTTCATTGCGGACCCGGAGGAGGAAATCATAGGCGTTCACCAGCGCTGTATGCTCCTTGCGGCGGATCAGCTTCAACTTCACCAGGTGTTCCAGTCCCTTGCCATCGTATTGCAGCCGGGTCATCCAGAGCATGTTCTGGTAGTCCCGCAGGCCGCCAACCCCGTTCTTGATATCCGGTTCCTGCAAAAAGACCGTGTTCCCGTGCTTTTCCCGTCTCTGCAACTGGTCCTTGAGCCGGTCCGTGAGGTAGGCAAAGACATTGTCCTTGCGGATGTACCGGCTGTAATCCTTGGAAAACTGCTTGTAGAGCTTTTCATCCCCGCAGATCAGCCGGGATTCCAGCATCGCGTTCTTGCTTTGCTCATCCTCTTCCGCTTCCGCGAGGGCCTCCTTGATGGTCCGGGTACTGTGGCCCACCTTGAGGTTCAGGTCCCACAGCATGTAGAGGATGGTATCATTGAAGAGGCGCTGCATGTCATTGAACCCCGATGCCTTCACCTTGGTCGGGTAGAGGAACATCAGGTCAACATCGCTGAACGGGCAGAGCTCGGAGCGTCCATATCCCCCAAGGGCGAGCAGGGATACCGCCGCACACAGCTTTCCCTGCTCCTCCTTGATGCGGTGGCAGGCAAGGTCGTAGAGGTGCGAAATGAGGACATCAATGGCAATTGAGCGGCAGTGCACCACCCGCAGGCCGCTCCCTCCGCGCCGGTGGTAACGGGAAATCAGCTGGCTCGACTGGTCCAGATAAGCGCGATAACGCGCCAGTTGCTCGCCCTGGGTTCCGGATTTCTCCGTCAATCCAAGCCGGCCGGCCAGCTGCGTCATCTTCTCATAGAATCGCTCAGGTCTGGGCAGTGAGGTCGCCACGAATTGAGGACTATGCTGCTCGATTGGAGGAATGCAAGGCGCGGCTGAAGGGATATCCGCCGCTGGCAAGCGACCGTCCCGGATTAATTTTAGGTTTGAAACCCAAAATACTGCACGGAAGAATGGAGGATATGAAGTTAAGCCTGAAAGTGGAATACGCCTGCCAGGTGCTGGCGCAGCTGGGATACACCGTCAACAAGCCGGAGCTGCCCCACATCGAGGACTTGGCGAAGGCTGAATCGATTCCTTCCAACTATCTTGTCCAGATCCTCAACGAGCTGCGAACGGCGGGGCTCATCACCAGCAAGCGGGGGAAGCAGGGAGGCTACGCTTTGGCCCGGAATCCCTCCGAGATCAGCCTCTATGACATCATGAAGGCGGTCGAGGGGGAGGTGTTGGCCCACAGCCCGTCGGGCGAGGGGGCGTCTTCAGGCAGGACGGCGGCCATCTGGGGAGAGATTGCCCGTCAGTTCGAGAATTCCC
Organism: Puniceicoccaceae bacterium; assembly: GCA_040830445.1. Lineage (GTDB taxonomy): Bacteria > Verrucomicrobiota > Verrucomicrobiia > Opitutales > Oceanipulchritudinaceae > Oceanipulchritudo. Next base: position 4,476 of record JBFOLZ010000125.1, on the reverse strand, counting down.
TGAAGGAAGTCAGCGTGGAGGATTTCATGACTACCACCGCGGACGAGATGTGGTATATCTAGATCCTAGAGGAGGAATATCGACCCGAGGGTGAGGAAGACGAAAAATCCGCCCGTGTCGGTGACGAAGGTCAGGAGGATGGAGGAGACCTGGGCCGGGTCCTGTTTGAGTTTCAGCATCAGGAGAGGGATGAGGGTCCCGGTCAGGCAGCCAATGGCAAGGTTGACGATCATGGCGGCAAAGACAATGACCGACAACTTGGCCGGGCCGCCGAAAAAGATGACCATCAGCGCGGCGAGGAGGCCGATGAGGATGCCGTTGGCCAGCCCGATGGCCGCCTGTCGGAAAAGGATGTTGCGGGAGTCCCCTTCCTTGACCTGCCCCAGGGCAATGGAGCGAATGGTGATGGCGAGCGATTGCTGACCGCTGTTTCCACCAACGCCGGCGATGATGGGCATGATGGCGGCGAGTATGGGCAGGGCCCCGATCTCGGCCTCGAAGAGCTTGACCACGGTGGCGGCGATGAAGGCTGTCGCGAGGTTGACGGCCAACCAGGGCTGGCGGCGGCGGATACTGAAGAGGATGTCGTCGTGGATGTCCTCGTCACCGCCGGCACCGGCCAGTTTCTGGATATCCTCGGTGGCTTCCTCCTGAATGACATCAAGCACGTCGTCGTGCGTGATGACACCCAGCAGGATGCGATCGTCATCGACCACGGCGATATCGGGAAGATTATGCTCGGCCATCAGGAGGGCCACTTCCTCCTTGTCCATTTGAGGGGTGCAGATGCCGCGGATATCGGAGCGCATGATGGCATTGATGCGCTGGTGCGGCCTGGCCTGGATGAGTTTGCGCAGGGAGACGATGCCTTTCAGCTGGTGGTCCTGGTTGACCACATAGACGTAGTGCAGGTCCTCATGCTTGTCTGCAAACTCCCGGATAACGGCGGTGGCTTCCTCCACGGTCATGTCCTCGTAGGCCGTGTCCACCTCGGTGGTCATGATTCCGCCGGCACTTTCCGGGTCGTAGGATAGCAGTGTCTCGATGCTGCTGCGGGAGGACCGTTCCAGCTTGGACATGAGCTCGTCCCGGACCTCCGGATCGAGCTCAGCGACGACGTCGGCGGCATCGTCAGGCTCAAAGTCATCAAGGATCCGCACGGCCCGCGGGACGCGCATTTCCGTGAGGACATCGGCAGCGTCCTCGTCATCCATTTCGGAGAGGACCTCGGCGGCCCGTTCCGTGGAAAGTTGCCGCAGGACATCCCGCCGGTCTTCCACTTCCAGCCGTTCAAGGAACTGGGCGACGGTGAAGGCGGAGGTTGAGCCCAGCCGGACCGCGTTCAGGTTGGCCAGTTGCTCCCGGGGCCAATCCATCAACTCTTCATGGGAATAGGAGAGGTCCTGGCTGTCAGTGGTGGTTTCCATTGTTCCGGCGGGATTAGGCGCTTACTTTTTCGGATAGTTTGGCTGCGGTCAAAACGAATTCGAGGGACATCACCTAGTCGTCGTAATAGGCCCGGCTGGCGGGAATCCGGTAGATGGTATGGTCCGGCAGGCTGATGGCGCTGAGGGCGTACCCGTAGACGCAGCCCGTATCCAGTCCTGTTGCCTTTGCGTGGAGCAGTGGGTGGGGGCGTGGGGTGTGGCCATAGATGACATGTTCGGGACCTTCCCAGGCATCCGCCCAGGGAGCGCCCCTCGGGACGGTGGCCCGTCGGGCGGGCTTCCTCTTTTGGGTAATGACCTGGATTTGCGTGACCATGTCCTCGTCCTGCTTCCGCCATTTCACGGCCGGATCAAATCCCCCGTGGACGACGAGGATCTTGCTCTCGGGAATGTGGATGAGATGAGGCCAGGCGTTTATCCACTTCCAGTCTGCCTTCGAGAGGCTCTCATAGGCCTCCCGATCCTTTCGTTTGAGATAGCTTTTGTTTTTCGCCTTGCGGGCCCTGAGGAAGCGGACCTCATGATTGCCAAGGACAGATTTGGCGGACAGGTCCCGGGCAATCTCCAGCACCCGGGTGCTCTTGGGGCCGCCGTTGATCAGGTCCCCGACGAAGATGATCCGATCCCTCTTCTTTTTCTTAAAGGCCTTGAGCAGCTTTTCCAGCTCCTTGGCGCATCCATGGACGTCGCCGATAAAGAGCGTCCGCCCCTTCGCCGGGGACAAGGTCTTGATGCGCAGGCCTCCCATTGGAGGGAATCATCCTCATACCCGGGACAATCTCAATGGCAAACTTGGGGTGGGTTGGCATAGCGATTGAGATTGGGGTTGAGATTGGGATTACAAATGTGCACAAACTCTTCCCCATGGATATCGCCATCAGGTCCGTGGGTAAACTTTCCGGCTATTCGGAAACACCGTTTCATGCCGGTGATGTTGTCTGGAGTTACCTTTACCGGACGCCGGAGGGCTTCATTGACCGGCTCGACATCCTTGAGCAGGAGCGCGACGAGGTGGAGCTGGAGGGGGCTGTCATTTGCCGCTGGAGCCAGCAAATCAAGGAAAAGGGGGTTACCGAGGCCGAGGAAAAACGGTCTGCCCTGCAGTCGGCGGACGAAATTTTCCTCAGTCTCTTCGAGGAACCCGCGGAGGCGGGGGAAGCGGGCCTGGTCGATGAAACCCGGGACCGGCTGAAGTTCTTCCTCGCCCTGCAGCTGGAGAGGAAACGGATTTTGAAGCGGTTGGGCGGTCAACGCTTCCGGCACATGCCCACCAAGCGCGAGTTGACCGTGCCGGATATGGAGATTACCCCCGAGCTCATCTCCGCTTTCCAGGAGGAGATCTCCCTGATGGGCGGCGTGCCCGGCTGATCAATAGAGGCTCACTTCCACCCGGAAGGTCTGGCTTTCTCCCGGGCCGACCCAGTGAAGCCCCTTTCCGTGCTCAGCCGCGTTGGGCGGGCCCATCCACGGTTCAATGCAGTAATAGGGCGCCGTTTCCGACTCTGACCAGGTGACAATGGACCAGTTCTTCTGGGGTGCGGGTTGGTCCCCGAGGATGAGGTGGATATCCTCCTCCCCGCCCTTGGGGCCGAAGGAAACACGATTGTGGCGCAGTTGCCAGTGGATGCGGTCCAGAAGGTCTGTATCGGCCAGAACATGACAGGTTTCCCGGTCCCGGTCCATCACCAGCTTGCCGTCGGGAGCATGGTAAGCGCACTTGCGGGCCTCCATGTTGAGCCGGTAGTCACGCCGGCGGGCGGCGGCATGCCAGGGGAGGGTAAAGTAAAAGTGATGCCCGGCCGACCAGGGTACCGGCTCCTCCCCGGTGTTTTCCAGGCAAAGGTCGACTTGGACGGACAGCTCCTGGAAGCGGTATTGGACCGTGAAGACATAATCGAAGGGAAAGGCGGCGGCATCCGCTTCGGTCGGGAGCAGGCGGCCGGAGATTTCGTTCTCCGAAGCCCGGTCGAAGGCGAACCGGCCACCACGGGCAAAGCCGTGCCGGGGCATGGGAAGCCGCGATCCGTCCGGGGCCCGCCAATGGTTCTCCAGGCCCCGGTCAAAGCTTCTCCCGGCAAAGGGGAAGAGGAGGGGATTACCTCCGCGGACCTTTTCAATGGCTTGGTCGCCTGCATCTTCCGGCCAGTGGAGGATCTCCCGGGAGCCGGATACGGTTTCCAGGGTCCATCGCATGAGGCGGAATCCGTTTTCCGGGGCCAGCAGGAAACGGGAGGAGCCTACCGTGAAGGTCTCCAGGTGCGGTTTCCGCTCGTCCTGTTCTCCAGCCATGCGGAAGAGGGTAGTGATTTTTTGATTAAGGGGAAGCGTGAAGCGCTCTTTCGGAAGTATAAAAGAAGGCAGGCGGCCTACCCCTAAGCCGCCTGCCATTATTTTCTATTTCACTACTCCTTATATGTTACCCCAAAACTCCCTTACGGGAAATTTAGTATGCGTTTACTAATTGCCCATATTAGACGGATGACAAGTCCGAAATGCACATTTATTTAAAAAAACGGGCATTTAACACAATTGTAACAAACGCGTGTTGGATTTCGGCTTAATCCCGGTCGCGTTTTGCCTCGAAGGAACCGTCCCGCATTTCGACGCTGAAGGCCTCTCCCGGATCAAGGGCGGATGACTCGCCAACGACCTTGCCGGCCCGGCGCAGGATGGCGAAGCCCCGTTTAAGGGTACCCTGGTGACTGTTGGTTGCCAGCCGCAGGCCCAGCTGGCGCAGGTTCTCCCGGAAATGTTGCAGCCGGGTTTCCGGACGGATTGCCTGGAAGCGATGGGTGGCCAGTTGCAGGCGCTGGCGATTGTCCTTGAGGCTGCTGAGCAGGGACTGACCGAGGCGACCGTGCAGGTCATCGAGGCGCAGGGCCGCCTGGTCGAGGCGGTTTCGCGGGTGCTTGTGCTTTTGGCTTGCCCTTGCCCTTGTTTGACGGTGCGTCTTTCTCTCCCTCCTGCTCCCTTTTTCCTCCTCCTTTCTGTCTCTCTATTTTTCTGTCCTTTCTTCCATTTCCTTTCT
>JBFOLZ010000124.1:0-31778 GCA_040830445.1 Puniceicoccaceae bacterium | reverse complement strand
CGGGATCCGCGTACATCTCTCCCTTCCATCACTCTCTCCTTTTCCCTTCTCCCCTTCTTTTTTCTGAATCCGCCAGCTTCGTCATTGGTGGTGAACACCGCTTGGGCGATTGTCAAATCGATGAAAGTATCGGCTATTCATTTTCCGAGAACGACGTCCTGGATACAGCCAATGCTATCTTCAGGACCTTGCGGGATTTTGACGGAAGCTATGACATCCGCCGCTTTCCCTCCCAGCCGGATATCCGGATTTCTGTCGATGGAATTGTCCTTGATACAGAGGACTTCCTTGATCCTCATCCATACATATTTAATCGATATGACAATATCGATGACATGGCGGAGGACACTGAGCTGGCCATGCGACTGAATGCCTTGAGAAAGTGGGAATCGGAGGCGGGCAACTATACGTTCAAGACAGGATTCAAGGCCCGCCTGAGGGATGCCTCCAAGGATCAGGACAGAATCAGGAATTTCCCCACAGGAACTCCCTTCAGGCTGTCTGAAGTCAGTGCCCCCGGTGCCGAAACAGTCTTCCGCAACGCCTACCCCCTTGGTCCATCATGGAGCGCAGCTGCCATGGAATCCTACTTTCAGGATAACCAGGATGACTTTTTCCCCGTCTCCGATTCCTTTGCCGGTGATTTCTCAGTCTCAGAATCAATATATGCCACCTACGGCATGTTCCAGAGAGAGAGCGAACGTTGGCTTATGATTGCCGGGCTCAGGCTTGAAAGGACTGACTCGGAGACCCGCGGTTATGAAATCATTTCCTATGTTGATGATGAAGGTGAGAATGTCACTGAAGTCAACCCGGTCTCCATATCCGACAGCTACGACATGTGGTTCCCCGGATTCCATGTCCTCTACAAGGCCAACTCCAACTGGGTCTTTCGAAGCTCCCTGACCCGCACACTGCAGCGTCCGGACTTTCGCGACCTGGCTCCGTCTACACGAGTCAACCTCGATACCAAGCGGATCCGGGCCGGAAACCCGGACCTCGAGCCCTTCGATGCCAAGGCAATCGACATAGGGACAGATATCGTCCTCAACGAATGGGGTTCACTCTCACTCGGATTCTTCTACAAGCGGATCGAGGACTTCATTGTCGATATTGAGGAAGAGGTCGATTACCTCGGGGAACCGGGTTTTATCCTCTCCCGTCCCGTTAATGGCTCCCCGGCCGACTTATTGGGCCTCGAGGCGGCGTGGTCCACCGGTCTAGCCTTTCTGCCGCATCCCTTCGAAAATACGTCCTTATCTTTTAACTACATGTGGACGGACAGTACCGCTGCCTACCCCGGCCAGCCAGGCGAAATCATCATGCTGCCGCGGCAGGTTCGCCAGACACTCAATCTCAATCTCCGCTGGCGATTCCAGAACTGGACCGTCAACCTCCGCACCCGCTACCGCGGCAAGCAACTGCAGGACTTAATCGAACCGGGCCAGGATCAGTTCGTTGAGGGCTTCTGGAGCCATTCGGTCAGTCTCATTTACAAATTGAATGATACCCTGAGTTTCTCAGCCGGCCTGGCAAATCTGAACAGGCCGAACCGCATCAGTTACCAGGGCATCCCGGAACACATGGTATACAACCGCCAAGGCACGCGAAACTTTAGCCTTGGACTGAATGTGAAATTCGGCCGGGGAAAAATTGCCCGGCTATTCAGTGACGCGGAAAAACGACCAGATAATGAAAGTTGAAGCTTAACCTTCCTCGGTCGCCTCGGCCTTGCCGGTGGTACGGTTGAATCGCATCGAAATCATGTTGCTGACACCCTTCTCCTGCATCGTCACCCCGTAGATGGAGTCGGCCACACTGATCGTCCGCTTATTGTGGGTGATGATGAGGAATTGGGAGAACTCGAGGAACTTTTCCAGCATGTTGGTGAAGCGACCGATGTTGGCGTCGTCCAGTGGAGCGTCGATTTCATCAAGGACACAGAACGGGCTCGGCTTGACCATGTAGATGGCAAAAAGCAGGGCCACCGCGGTCATGGTCTTTTGTCCGCCGCTGAGCAAACCGAGGTTGCGCAGGCGCGTTCCCGGCGGCTGGGCGGTGATTTCAATCCCGCTCTCGAGCACATCCTCGGCATCAACCAGCTTGAGGTCCGCCTTGCCGCCCCCGAAGAGGGTTTCAAAGGTGAAGAGGAAGTTCTCCCGGATAGCCGCGAAAGTCTCGGCAAACATCGACTGGCTGGTGTTGTTGATCTCGTCGATGGCCTCCAGCAGCTGCTCCTTTGACTTCCACAAGTCCTCGCTCTGCGTGGAAAGGAACTCATAGCGCTCCTTGAGGTCCTTGTATTCCTCGATGGCGACAAGATTGACCGGCCCCATGGCCTGGATGCGGTTGCGCAGGGAGGCGATTTCCTCCTCGATAACCTCCCAGTCGACCGGGTCCAGGCTCTCACGCTCTTCGTCTGTCGGGTCGGGCCGCTCGGTGACACTCTCCATGTCCTCGGGCGTCGATTCCTCTATATCGACCCGGATGCGCTCCGGTAAAGCCTCGCCAGCCTTCCACAGTTCCAGTTTCCAGTCGATGGATTCCGGGTCCCGCTCGTACTTGTTCAGGCATTCCTCCTGGATAAACTGCAGACGGGATTCCTGCCGAGCCAGGGTCACTTCCGTTTTGTTCAGTTCGGAAGCAATTTTCTGCAGGGACTCGCGCTTGGGGGCAATCCCCTCCTCGACAACGGCAATCTGTTTCTCGACGCCCCGGAGTGCTTCCCGGTCGGCATCCAGCTTGGCCATCAACTTGTCCAGCGAGACCTGGATCTTCTTCTCCGACTCACCATGATCAGCAGCTTCCTTCTGCAGGCCGGCAATCTGTTTCTTCAAGGACTCCATTTCCTCAAGCCGCTTGATGCGGGACTGCTCGTTCTCCTTGGACTTCTGCTGCAGCTCACTCAGTCCGCGGTCCAGCAATTCCAGTCGCTGCTTCTTCTTTGCCACGTCGAAGCGGACCTCGTCAAAGTCCTCCCGTTTAGCTTCCCGCTCCTTGCGTAACTCGTCGACCTTCGTTTCCGTCTCGGCTATCTTCTGCTTCTGGGCCTCAAAATCGGTCTCGGTATCTTCCAGTTCCTTGCGGGCAGATTCCAGCTTTTCCGTCGACTTCCCCTTCGTTGCCTCCAGCTTTTCCAATTCACCGGATTTGCTCTCGTGGGACTTGCCGTTGGTCTCCAGATTGCGCTCAACCCCTTGGAACTGGGCCTGCAGGGTGGTGATTTCCGTGCCAATTTCGGCTATCAGGCGCCCCTGCTCCTCAATCTTCTTTTCGGAGGCATCCAGCTTGCCTTGGGCCTGTCCGGTCTCGAGGCGGTGGCGCTCCTGCTGGTCGTCAAGGTCGGCCAGCTGCTTGTTAAACTTTTTCAACTGGCTCTGGCGTGAAAGGAAGGAGCTGTTCTCCTTCTTGGCCTTGGAGCTTCCGGCGAGGACAATCCCCCGCGGATCAATGAGCTCGCCATCCCGTGTCACTGCCAGGTGAAAGGCGAATTTCGGGTTTTCTTCCCAATGGGTGAGAAAGGCATCGAGGCTGTCGGCAATGTAGCAGCCGGTGAAATACGTTTCCAGAAAGGCCTGGATCTCCTTGTCCGCGGAACTGATCACCGAGGCTGCCTCAATAATTGTTTCCGGCAGCTTGGCCTTGCCTCCCGGCATGTTGACCGGATGGACCGGCTTGGCCAACAGGCTTGCCCGGCCCGCCTTTTTATCCGCGAGGGCTTGGGCGATGGTCCTGACCATCTTGGTGTCCCGGACGAAAATGCCGTCATTGGCCGTTCCCAGCAGTTGTTCAACGGCCTGTGTAAAGCCGTCCTTCACCTTCAGTTGCTTCAGGAAAAGAGCGATCGCCCCCGCCGGGACCGTCTCCTCGAACTTGCCCTGAAGGATGGCCTTGGCACCTTCCGAGAAACCTTCAAATTTCGATTGCAGATCTTCCAGCACTCCAATCTGGGCCTGCAAGCCTGCCCGCTGGCGCTCAGTTTCCTGGATGGTCTGCTGCAGATCCCGGAACGACTGCAGGAGGCCCTGGTGCTTTTCCTTGAGCTCGGCCAGCTTGGCTTCCTGACGCTCCCGCTCTTTTTCCCGGGCAGCGCGGGTCTTTTCCAGCGTCTCGCGGTCCTTTTGCAGTAGCTCCTTTTCGTTGCTGAGTGTCTGCAACTCCTCCGTCAGGTTGGCATGGCGCACCTGATAGGTCTTCAGGTCCAGTTCGAGGCTCGTGCAATTGCTCCGCAGGCGGCTGATGGCGCTTTCCTTGACCAGCAATCCCTGCTTGAGCCGGGAAAGTTCGGTCTCCGCCGCGTTGAGTTGCTTCTGCAAATCGGCCAGATTTTCACTTCGCTTCTGGAATTCCTCATCGGAATTGCCAAACAGGTCCATCTGTTCCTGCTTCTGTTTGGTCTCGCTGGAAAGGCGCTCCGCGAGGACCTCCTCTTCCTGGGCCAGCTCCGCCAACTCGGTGGCAATGCGGGAAAGCCGCTCCTGCATGTCCTCCCGACGGACGTTGGACATTTCCACCCGGCTGGCCGCATTCTCCTTCTCGGACCGCAAGTCATAGACTTCGCGCTGGAATTCCTCCAGCCGCTGGCGCAGCTCCTGCGCCTTTTCCCTCTTGTCCAGCAGGCCCGATTCGGTGGCCTCGAGGGCCTTTTCAAGGTCGGCCTTTTCCTTTTCCAAAACCGAGACCTTGCCGTGCCCGGTCTCGCTCTCGGAACTGACTTCCGAAAACCGGAATCCACTGTGGGCCAGATCCAATTGCGTCAGGCGATGGTTGATCCGCTGATACCGGAGGGCTTTGCCGGCCTGACGCTTCAGGGACGTCGTCTGCCGGGCCACTTCCTCCATGACATCCGTCACCCGGGCAAGGTTGGCGTCCACCTGGGCCAGCTTGTTAAGGGCCTCCCGGCGCTGGGCCTTGTACTTGGAAATGCCCGCGGCTTCCTCGAAAATAGCCCGGCGCTCACTGGGATTGCTGGAGAGGACCTGATCAATCTGGCCCTGCAGCATGAAGGAATAGCTCACCTGGCCAACACCGGTATCCAGAAACAGATTGTGAATGTCCTTCAGGCGGCAGGTCTTGCCATTGAGCAGGTACTCGCTCCCACCGTCCCGGATGACCCGGCGGGTGACCTCCACCTCGTTGTGGGGCGTCCCGAGGCTCTTTTCGCAATCGGTGAAGACCAGGGAAACCTCGCACAGGTTGACCTGCTTGCGGCCCGAGGTGCCTTGGAATATAACATCCTGCATCGCCCCGGCCCGGAGGGACTTGGCACTCTGCTCCCCAAGGACCCAGCGGATGGCGTCGGCGATGTTGCTCTTGCCGCAGCCGTTCGGACCGACAATCGCCGTGACCCCGCGCTCCAGATCCAGCCGGACCGGATCCGCAAAACTTTTAAAACCATGAAGACGGAGTTCTTTTAAATACATCTAGGGCTGCTACAATTCCTCGTGAAAAAACGTCATTCAATGAAGACTCTTGCACTCAGCAAGGAATAATTAGTCTCAACACCCATCTTATTGTCGTGAAAGCACAAATGAAAAGATTCTCCATGGCCCTTGCCCTTCTCGCCGGAGGGGTTTTATTGCCAGTCATGACTTCAGCTGAGACAAAAAACAGCCCAGCTGGCGGCGAAAACAGCCTTGTCCTCGGGGGCGGTTGCTTCTGGTGCGTCGAAGCCCTCTATGAAACCCTTGATGGGGTGAACGGGGCTGTTTCCGGCTATGCCGGGGGCGAAACCGAGAATCCGGACTATTACAGCGTCTGCTCCGGGCGCACCGGGCACGCGGAAGTGGTCCGGATTGATTTCGACCCCGAAAAGGTCAGCCTCGGGGAGCTGCTCGACTTTTTCTGGGAAGCCCATGATCCGACCACCCTCAACCGGCAGGGAGCCGACGTCGGGACCCAGTACCGCTCGATTATTCTTTTCAACTCACCCGAACAGGAAGCCGCTGCCAAGGCCTCCCTGAAAAAGGCGCAGGCGAAGTTCAGCAGTCCCATTGTCACGGAAATTGTGCCCCTGAAACGCTTCTATGAGGCCGAAGTCAGCCATCAGGATTACTTCGAGAATAATCCCAACGCGCCCTATTGCCGGTATGTCATCGCCCCGAAGCTGAAGAAGCTTGAATCCTAGGCGTGCGGACCTATCATTCCGCACCATGAAGAAAATCTTCCTCGCCGTCATTTTGCTGTCCCTGCTCGCGGGATGTTCAACCTTCCAGAAAAACGACCCGCTTCCGAGTGCTGACCGTGTCGACCTGGACCGCTTCATGGGCAAGTGGTACGTCATCGGGTCCGTTCAGGGCATTGTCGACCGCAAGCCCTACAATTCCACGACCACCTACACCCGCGGCAAGCGGGGCATTGACATCACCTATGCGTTCAATGCCGGCGATTACAACGGTAAGCTCAAGACCTACTCGGTCCGGGCCATGGTCGACAATCCGGGAATCAACAACGACTGGGAAGTGCGCTATGTGACATGGCCCTTTGAATCCGACTACCGGGTGATCCATCTGGAGCCGGACTATTCGGTCGCCGTGGTCGGCCAACCCAGCCGCAAGTATGTCTGGATCCTTTCCCGCCAGAAGACCATCGATGATCCGGTCTACTCGGACATCATCCTCTTCCTGCAGGACCTCGGCTACGACGTGGGAAAGATCCGCCTCGTTCCGCACAACTAAGCCCAGTCACCAGCTCACCGGTTTATGGCTGAACGTACTCCCTTCGCCTGGCTGACCGAGCGTTCGGCCGGAATCCTCTTTCATCCTTCTTCCCTTCCCAGCGATCAGGGAATCGGCGTGCTCGGCGGCAGTGCCTACGCCTTTGTCGAATTCCTGCAACGGGCAGGCATCCGCTACTGGCAGATGCTTCCGCTGGGCCCGACCGGCTATGGGGACTCGCCCTACTCCAGCCTCTCGGCCTTTGCCGGGAATCCTTACCTGATTGACCTCGAACCGCTGGCGGAGAACGGTATCCTCCAGGCCAACGACCTAGAGCCACTGCGGGAGCTGCCAGGGGATCATGTCGAATTCAGTTCCCTTTACCGCATCAAGTGGCCCCTTCTGCGCCTCGCCCACAAGCGCTTTCTCGAGCAAAAGCGAAGTTACCTGCCCAACTATGGGCTCTATGATGATTTCATAGAGACACACCGGGATTGGCTGGAGCATTACTGCGCCTATGTTGCCCTGAAGGAGCGTTTCTCCGGCAAGTACTGGGGGGAATGGCCGGAAGAGTGCCGCACACCCGAGGGAGCCCGCAAATCCGCTTACTGGAAAGAGACCGAACAGGCCCGGGAAGCCCACGCCTTTTTCCAATACCTCTTTTTCGGCCAATGGAAGCAACTGCGGGCGCACGCCAACAATGCCGGCATCGAGATCATTGGCGATATTCCCATCTTCGTCTCCCTCGATAGCGCGGATGCCTGGGCCCATCCGGAAATCTTCGAGATGGCCACCCCCGGCAAACCCGATTTCGTCGCCGGCGTGCCACCGGATTATTTTTCCACCACGGGACAGCTATGGGGCAATCCGCTCTATGACTGGAAGACCATGGCGGACAACAAGTATGAGTGGTGGATGAAACGCATGGCCGCCAATTTTGAGCTCTTCGACATTGTCCGGCTGGATCATTTCCGGGCCTTTTATGACTACTGGCGCATCCCCGCCGATGCCAAGGATGCCCGCAGTGGCAAATGGGCCAAGGGGCCGGCGATGGCCTTTTTCAAGGAGCTCAAGAAGCGCTTCCCCGATTCCCGCCTCATCGCGGAGGACCTTGGGGAAATCCATGACGGGGTGCGCGAATTCCGCGACACCCTCGGCCTGCCGGGCATGGCCATTCTTCACTTTGCCTTCGGGGGTGGCTCGGACAACCTCTACCTCCCCCACAATGTCGTGCCCAACTCGGTGACCTATCCCGGGACCCACGACAACAACACGACCCGCGGGTGGTATGAGTCCGCCCCGGCTGCCTTGCAGGACCACGTCCGCCGCTATCTGAGGGTTGATGGGAGCGACATCGCCTGGGACATGGTCCGCTGGTCCTATCAGTGCCCGAGCCGGCTGGTCGTCATCCAGATGCAGGACATCCTCTCCCTTGGCGCCGAGGCCCGCATGAATGAACCAGGCACCAGCCAGGGCAACTGGAAGTGGCGCATGACCGGAGAGGCCTTCTACAATCAGCAGGACAGTGCAGATTACCTTAAGGAGCTGGCCCGCCTCTACGGGCGTTAAAGGTTGCCGGCCAAGTTTCCGATCGCAGCCGTCACTTCTTCCCCGGCATCTTCCAGAAGATAGTGTCCCGCCTTTTCAAAGCGTTGGACCTCGGCATCGGGAAGGATGGATTGCCACTGGGCCAGGAACTTGTCGTGGAAGCACCAATCATGCATGCCCCATAATAACTGGACCGGCTTTTCGCGCCACAAGGAGAGGCTCTTTTCCAGTTCCTGCAGGGTTTCCCAGCTTCGATGCGAGGAGCGCATGGGAATATCCCGGACAAAGGCGTGCACCGCCACCCGGTCATGCCAGTTTCCGTAGGGATACAAGTAGCCCTCGGTCACGGCCTCGGAAAGCGGCTCCACCGTGGTCATCCGCGTTGCCCCACGGGCAAAAGCGTTGAGGCTGCGGACCAGAAAGGCCCCCAGAAACGGGAACCGGCAGGCTGCGATGCGGGCCGGGATGGTCGGGAACGGGAAAGCCGCTGTATTGAGAATACTGATACTCTTGATGCGGTCATGGAGACGGGCAGCCATCCCCAGACCGATTGGGCCACCCCAGTCATGGACAACCAGATGCGCCGACTCGACGCCCGTCGACTCCACCCACTCGCAGGCCCGTTTAATGTGGCCGGCCAGTGTGTAATCGCCCTTTTGCGGCTTCCCGGAAAAGCCGCAGCCAAGATTGTCGAGCGCAAGGCAGCGGTGCTTGTTCCTCAAGCCGAGAACCACGTTGCGGTAGAAAAAGGACCATGTCGGGTTGCCATGGAACATCAGAATCGCCGGCCCATCCCCTTCGTCGAGGTAATGCAACTGACCACTGGAAGAGGCGAAGGTCTTCCCCTCAAAGGGATAGAGCACTTTGAGACGAGGTGGCAGTTCAGGCATCGGATCCCTCCACGGCTAGCATGACGGAGCTCAGGCCGCTGCCAATCCCCAGCAAGGAGGCGCGCCTGGATGCGTCCAGTTTTCCGGCCTCCACGGCCTTGTGAAACGTAAAGGGCAAGGAGACGGAACCGACGTTGCCCATGTATTCATAAGTGGTGAAATCCCGACCCCGGTCCAGTTGCAGGCTGTCGAAGAGGCGACGCTGGTGGGTGCGGCCCACCTGATGGCAGATGAAGCAATCGGGTGTCTGCCGGTTCCAGCCAACTTCCTCCTCAAAGGCATCCCATGCCCCGGAGGCCAGATTGATCCCCGCATCGAGTAACTCCTCGGCATTGGTCTGCATCTCGAAGCCCTCAATGCCAACCGAATCCCCCTGGCACAATTGATTGGCCGAGGAGTCGGTCCGGGCCACGCCACCAAGGAGGCGGAAGGAATCGCCCCTGGTGAAATCCTCCCGGGATACCAGCATGGCGGCCGCCCCAGCCCCGATGGTCAGGTTGGCAAAGTACGGCTTGACGGCATTGCGGTCGAGGTCGCCCTTCAGCAGTACGCGGATGGTATTCTCCAGAAGGGGGCGCCCGTTTTCCCCGGAGACCAGCAGGGCATGGCGGATTTGTCCGCTCTCGATGAGCCCTCCCGCAAGGACCATGGCGTTGACAAAGCCGAGGCAGGCATTGCTGATATCAAGGATCTGACAACTGCCGGGAAGACCGAGAAGGCCATGAACATAGGCCGCCGTGGCCGGTTCCATCCGGTCCCGGCAGACGCCACAATGGATGAGCAGGTCGATGTCTTCCATCGGTACCCGGCCTTCATCGAGAAGCAGTTTCCCCGCTTCGGCACTCCCTTGCGAAGGCAGGATATCGGTTTCCCAGTAATGTCGCTCCTGGATGCCGGTCATCATCTCCAAACGCCCTTCCGGCAGGCGGAGGCGTTCGTACATCGGGGCCAGGCGCTCCTCGATGTCGCTGGAGGTGACGGCGACTGGCGGAATAACGACCGCAGTCCCGTTAATCGCTACCCGGGAAAACCTCATTTTTGTGAATCGCTGGAGGGATCCTTGCGGCTGATGCGCTCCACGATGGACTCGTCGAAATAATTCCAGTCCATGCCCGCATTGACGACAATGCCCTGGGCGTTGATCCCAGAACTGCGCGGGCTGAGCAGGAAAATCGCCGTGTCCGCGACTTCCCGGGTGGTCAGGGCTCGTTTGCGATAGGTCAGCTGTTCCGCGTAAAGGTAGTTGTCGAGGTAGCCCGGGATGCCGGCGGAGGACTTTGTCCGAAGGGGGCCGGCATTGACGGAATTGAACCGGATTTCCGACTCCGGGCTGAAGGACTTGGCGAGGAAACGTACACAACCCTCAAGGGCATTCTTGATCGGCGACATGTAACCGTAGTTGGCCGCCGTCACCGAGGAAGAAATCCCAATCGCCACTACCGCGGCATCCGGTTTCAGGATTGGCTTGAGGCTGCGGGCCATTTCCACCAGCGAGAAGGCGCTGATCTGGGTTGCCTGCAGGAAGTCGTCCCGCTTCGTCTCGTGGAAGGGAACAAATCCCTCGCTGAAATTGGCAAAGGCGATGGAATGGACAAATCCGTCCAGATCACCAAATTCTTCCCGGATACGCTCCCCGAGGGAGGCCACATCATTCTCGTACTCGACATCGCAAAGGATGTGCGGCCGGCCATCGAGCAGCTTGGCCAGCTCGGCCGCCCGTTCCTCGTTGCGGACCGAGTAAATGACCTTGGCGCCCGCCTCCTCGAGACCCTGTCCGATTGCCCAGGCCACACTGCGGCGGTTACCCAAGCCGCAGATGAGGTATTGTTTGCCTGCCAGTTTCAGGAAATCCATCTTAATGCATCATTTGCCATCGCCATCTATCATGGCCAGCCCGAACTCCACTGTCAGGGCGGTCTTGCCATTCACGAGGACGCGTCCCCGCATGAAATGGAAGCGGCTCAGGGATTCCTTATAGGTGGTCTCGATCCGGATGACATCCCCCGGGCGCACCATCTGCTTGAACTTGGCCTCACTGATGCGGGTCAGGACGGGTGTCTTGCTCGCCCCGTCGACGCCCTCCTTCTCAAAGCGGCGGACCATGTAAATAGCCGCAGTCTGAAACACGGATTCGCAGAGGAGCACGCCCGGCATAAGTGGATTCCCGGGATAGTGACCGGCAAAATGCGGCTCCTCGGCCCGGATTTCCCGCTCCGCCACAGCGCCCTCGTCTGTCACCTCAAGGATGCGGTCGACAAAGAGGAATGGCTCCCGATGGGGAATGGTTTTGTAGATTTCTTCCATTATATAACAGTAAGGGCGGTCAATCCGCCGATTAGCGCTTCTCTCCTTCATGAAGCCACTTGTCAACTTCGTTGGCCACGATGACCCCGTAATTCATTGTCCCCAGCCAGCCCGACATGATGATGCCAACGCTCCCGGCATGATAGAGTCCGGGCAGTTCGCGAGGCAGCCGCTGGGAGACCTTGAGACCCTCGAACTTGGTCCCGAAGGAGGTGCCCCCCATGTGACGCGTGTAGTGGTGGACGGTTCGCGGAGTCGCCGCCTCGACGTGGTCCAGCTTTTGCCGGATATCCGGAATCAATGTCTCCAGCGCCGCCACGGAGCTTTCCTCCAGCCAGCGCTTCTCGGCAAGGTACTCCTCATTGGAGAGCCCCTTCCAGTTGTCCCAGCGGGCATTGATGGAGGCCACTACCGTATAACGTGGATTTCGCGAATGCGGCCGTGTGTCCGGATAGTAGACTGAAAAGGTGCGGCTGCTGCTGCGTAGGCGGGTCAGCTCATCGGTTGAAAACCGCTCCGCTTGTGAGGTGAAGACAAGGTCGCCGATATGGGGAATGCTTTCCCCTTCGCGGATGCCCATGTAGACTTGGCAGGAACTGGTATTGACCCGCACCGCCTCCGCTTCTCGGACAAAGGCCTCTGAAAAGTGCTCCCGGCCGGCCAGACTGAGGATCGTGTTCTTGATGTTGGCATTGGAGACTACCGCACGGCAACGAATCTCACGCGAGGGAAAGGACTCACCAGTGTTCTGGCTCCGCGCCCTGACGCCCATCACCCGGGACTGGCCCTCCTCCGTCTTTTCGACGAGAATTTCCTTCACCAGGGCACACTTGCGCAGCTCGGCCCCATTGCGGCGCAGCTCATCCACCATCTTCCCTATGAGCGTATCCGTACCCCCCTTGTAGATAAAGACGCCCTTGCTCATGAAGTTGGAAAAGACGATTCCATAGGTAATGGCAGGATCATCCAGACCGGAGCCGTTGGCGTAGGAGATGGGCTCCATGAGGAGACGATGGACATCGTTGCGCCCGGGGAAATATTCCTCAAACAGTTCCCCGGTGGTCAGGCGGTCATCATCAAAGAAGTTCATTCCGGCGAGCCGGGCGAAGAAGGCCTCCACCTGCTCCCGCTCAATCCCAAACTCCTCCACCAGGATGCGGATGAAGTCCGCCTTGTCGAAAGTGGTCTGCAGGTTCATCTGCGGATTGATGAAGCGGACATCCTTCAGTTGCTCGATGGAATCAGCAATCTCCCGCGTCCAGTACTTGCGGCAGGACTTGATCATGCCGTGCGGGAACCCGTGCAGGGAAATGTCAAAGATATGGCCTCCCGGGCGCTTGAACCATGTCGCCAGGCCGCCGTACTGGTAATGGTGCTCCAGGACGAGGACCTTGCGACCCGCCTTGGCAAGGACGTTGGCGGCCGTCAGCCCACCGATGCCACTACCCACGACAACCACGTCATAGGCCGGTGCGACACCTGCTAGCCAATCTTTCGCCATACGGATAGGCTTTGCTAGCCGTCGGACGCAGCAGCGCAACCCAAATCGGCCATTAGGTGAAATCAACAGGCTTTAGCCTGTTTTTAATAACTCTAGCAAAGTTCCTTGACGGGCTTGCCCCTTGCCTCTTTACAGGCACTTCATCGCTTTTCCACTGAGAACCGTCTCGAAATCAAAAAGCAAAGATGTCCTACAAACTCTTCATTCCCGGGCCCATTGAGGTCTCCGCCAAAACCTACAAGGCCATGACAACGCCTGTCTTCGGCCACCGCAGCCCCGACTTTGTCGAGCTCTACCAGTCCGTGCAACCCGGCCTGCAGGAGCTGTTTTACACCAAGGACCCAGTCTACATTTCCACCAGTTCGGCCTGGGGTGTGATGGAAGGCTCCATCCGCAACCTCGTCCACAAGAAGGTCCTCAATGTCTGCTCGGGTGCCTTCTCCGACAAGTGGTTCGACGTTTCCAAGCGCTGCGGCAAGGAAGCCAAGGCCCTCCAGTACGAATGGGGCACTCCGGTCGACCCGGAGGACATCCGCCGCGAACTGTCCACCGGCGAGTTTGACACCATCACCCTGATCCATAACGAGACCTCCACCGGAACCATGAATCCTCTCCCGGAAATCATGGCCGTTCTCCGCGAATTTCCAGATGTCATCTCCGTCGTGGACAGCGTCAGCTCCTTCTCCGCGGTCAAGATTGCCAAGGATGAGCTGGGCATCGACGTGCTCCTGACCGGCAGCCAGAAGGCCCTCGCCATGCCGCCGGGAATGGCCCTGCTCTGCGTCTCCGACCGCGCCCGCGAGCGGGCCGCCACCATGCCGGACCGCGGTTACTACTTCGATTTTCTCGAGTTCCAGAAGAACCATGAAAAGGGCATGACGCCGTCCACGCCGATCATCCCGTTGATTTTTGCCCTCCGCTCCAAGCTGGAGGACATTTTCGCGGAAGGGTTGGAAGCCCGCTACCAGCGCCACGAGCGCCTCAACGGCCTCGTCCACGCCTGGATCGACAAGCACGGCCTCGACACTTTGCCGCCGCGTGCCTTTGCCTCCAAGTCCCTCTCCTGCATTAAAAACAGGTACGAATGGGACTTGCCCGCCATCAACAACCATCTGAAATCAAACTTCAACTGCGTTATCGATGGTGGATATGGCAAAATCAAGGGGAAGACCTTCCGCATTTCCAACATGGGCGACGAAACCGATGCCACCATGGAGGAATTGCTGAACAACCTTGACCAGACACTCGCGGCTCTCAACTACTCCGCCTGAGCCTAGAACCCCCCAAAGAAAAGAGAGAGCACATTGCCGGAAAACAACAAGACCCTCATCATTGCCGAAAAACCCAGCGTGGCCCAGGATATCGCCCGGGCCATCGGTAAATTCAAGAAAACCGACACCGGATTCGAGAACGATGACTATGTCATTAGTTCCGCCGTCGGACACCTCGTCGAACTCTTCATGCCCGAAGACATCGACAAGAAGGAATACGGCTTCTGGCGGCTCGGCAGCCTGCCGATCATTCCCAAGGCCTTCAAGCTGAAGCCGATCAGCGACAAGCGGAGCAAGGAACGCTTCCAGGCATTGAAAAAGCTGATCGCCCGCAAGGACGTTTCAGAAATCTACAACGCCTGTGACGCCGGTCGCGAGGGCGAGCTCATCTTTACCTACATCTACGAACTCTGCAAAAGCAAGAAGCCGTTCAAGCGGGTCTGGATGCAGTCCATGACTCCGCAGTCCATCCGTGAGGCCTTCGAGGCGCTCCGAGGGCCCGAGCAGATGCAGGGCTTGCAGGATGCGGCCCGCAGCCGTTCCGAGGCTGACTGGCTAATCGGGATCAATGGAACCCGCGCCATCACCAAGCGTATGTTCGGGAGGAGCAAGGGTGTGGCCACAGTGGGACGGGTCCAGACCCCCACCCTGTCGATTGTTCTCGAGCGGGAATTTGCCATCCGCAACTTCAAGCCACGGCCCTTCTGGCGCATCGAGGGCAAGTTCAACGTCACCGAAGGCGAATACAGCGGCTTCCTGCAACGGGAGGACAAGGTCGACAAGGAGAAGGATCCCCACGACAAGCCGGACCGGTTCTGGGACTCCGAAGCAGCCGATGCCCTTGTCGCCCGTCTCAATGAAGCCAAGGGGGCCGTTGTCTCCGACAAGAAAAAGCGCACCCGCCAGTCCAGCGGCCGGCTTTATGACCTCACCTCCCTGCAGCGTGAGGCCAATGGCCGTTACGGTTATTCCGCTGCCCGGACCCTGCAGCTGGCTCAGAGTCTCTATGAGCGCCACAAACTGCTGACTTATCCACGTACCGACAGCCGGGCTCTGCCGGAAGATTACATCGGGACCGTCAAGTCGGCCCTCTCCGACCTGACCGGCCCCATCAGTGACCATGCCCGCAAGGTACTCGACAATGACTGGGTGAAGCCGAACAAGCGCATCTTTAACAACAAGCAGGTCAGCGATCACTTCGCCATCATCCCCACCGGTGAAGTGCCTAAGCGCCTCTCCCCAGAGGAGGAACGCATCTTCGAAATGGTCTGCCAGCGCTTTGTGGCCATCTTCTTCCCCCCGGCTGAATTCGACGTCACCACCCGTACCACGCAAGTGGCAGAGGACTTGAACTTCCTCACCGAGGGCAAGGTCCTCGTCGAGCCGGGCTACCTGCAGGTCTACGGCAAGGCCGGGACCAAGAGCGAGCTCCCTGCCCTTACCGATGCCGACAAGCAGCCGGCATGGCTGGCCGGAGCAGGGCTTCAGCCGGACGATAACTACAAGTCACGAGTTGCCGCCATCGAGATCCACGAGGAAGCCACCAAGCCGCCTGCCCGCTTTACCGAAGCAACCCTCCTCAGTGCCATGGAAGGGGCCGGCAAACTGGTCGAGGATGACGATTTGGCCGATGCGATGAAGGAAAAGGGCCTCGGGACACCGGCTACACGGGCCAGCATCATCGACCACTTGGTCCGGGAAAAGTACATTGAGCGGGACGGCCGCAACCTGATGGCCACCGTCAAGGCAGAGAACCTCTTCGAATTCCTGCAGGCTGTTAAGGCGGATGCCCTCACCCGGCCAGACCTTACCGGCGAGTGGGAATATCGGCTCCGTCACATGGAAACGGGTGAAATTACCCGCCAGGAGTTCATGGACGGAATTACCAAGATGACCTGCACCATCGTCGATAGTGTGAAGACTTTTGAGGAGGACCCTGCCGAGGCACCGGATTCCTCCATCATCTCCCCGACCGACAACAAGCCAATGAAGGAACTGCTGCGGCATTACCGTTCGCAGGACGGGGAATTGACGGTCTACAAGACCATCTCCAATCGCAAGTTCTCCCCGGAGGAGGTCCAAACCTTGGTCAAGGACCGGGTCGTCGGTCCCTTGGATGGATTCCGATCCAAGGCCGGCAAGCCGTTCTCTGCTATCCTCCGGCTCGATGCCATGAACAAGGTCAGTTTTGATTTCGGGGACAATGGAAATGGCAACGGCAATGGCGAGGAAGAAGACCTCAACCTTGATGAACTGCCGATGGTGGGTAAATTCAAGGAATCCGGGGCCGTTGTCTACGAAACCCCGAAGGCCTATGCCTGCGAACGGACCTTGAAGGGCGAGCCCGGGGACAACTTCCGGCTTTCCCGGACCATGCTCGGCAAGACCCTCCCCAAGGAGGATGTCGTCAAGTTGCTGGAGGAAGGAAAAACCGGCCTTATCAAGGGCTTCAAGTCCAAGCGTACCGGGCGCAACTTCGATGCCTTCCTCATCCTCAAG
The DNA here is from genome assembly GCA_040830445.1 of Puniceicoccaceae bacterium. Classification (GTDB taxonomy): domain Bacteria; phylum Verrucomicrobiota; class Verrucomicrobiia; order Opitutales; family Oceanipulchritudinaceae; genus Oceanipulchritudo. The sequence continues at coordinate 15,109 of JBFOLZ010000124.1, read as the reverse complement.
AAGGGCGGCAATATTGGGTTTGAATTTCCTCCCCGCAAGAAGGTCGCCAAGAAGGCCGCAGCGAAGAAGGAAGATTAATCATCTGCCAAGACGACGGATCCGGCCTTAAATATTTCCTCTGGCGTTTCCTTTTTCCGGAAAGCTGCCATAGTGCAAACCATGGCAGGATTAAAAGTATATTGCTATGCCAAGTGCGGAACATGCCGCAAGGCACTGAAGTGGCTCGAGGCCCGCTCCATCGACTACAAGGAGCTTCCCATCCGGGAAACGCCGCCCTCATTGGCTGAACTAAAAATGGCCCTCCAGACCGCGGGTAGCATCCGCAAGCTCATCAATACCTCGAGCAAGGACTACCGGGATGCTGGCCTCAAGGAAAAGCTCGACTCCATGAGCCCGGAGGCGGTATTCGCACTTCTCCGGGAGAACGGCAACCTCGTCAAGCGACCCTTTGTGGTCCAAGGCAAAACTGCATGGGCCGGCTTCCGCGAGGCGGATTGGGAAGATCGCCTTTCCTGATTGCCGATGCCGTCGAAAGCACCAACAGCGATTCGCCTGCGTGGCGTTCGCCAGAACAACCTCAAGTCCATCGACCTCGATCTACCGCTGGGCAAGCTCATCGTTGTCACCGGCCTGAGTGGTGCCGGCAAGTCGTCGCTGGTCTTTGATGCCCTGCATGCGGAGGGGCACCGGCGCTACGCTGAGACATTCAGTCCCTATACACGTCAATTCCTCGACCTCATGGACCGGCCGGATGTCGACTCCATTGAAAACATCCGCCCGTCGATTGCCATTGAACAGGGCAACACGGTCAAGACCTCCCGCTCCACCGTGGGAACCATGACCGAGCTCTGTGACTACTTCAAGGTCTGGTTCTCCCACGTTGCCTCCCTCCACGATCCGGAAACCGGAGAGGTCATAACGACAGACACTCCGCAGACCATCTGGCGCAAGTCCCTCAAGCGCTTCCGGGATGAGACGGTCCTGATTGCTTTTGCCGTCAGCCGTCCGGGCAAGCTGGATTGGTCGACCATCCTCAAGTCGGTCACCGGACAGGGCTACACAAGGGCTGTCAAGCGCGGGAAAGTCGTGCGACTGGAGGCCATCAAGCCGGAGAAACTGCCTGCCGACGCCGTTCTTCACATCATTCAGGACCGGGTCCGCATCCAATCGGGCTCCCGGAGCCGGTTCATTGACTCCGCCACTTCCGCCCTGCACTTTGGGGAAGGTCAGCTCCAGCTCTTCAGCCCCGAGGGCAGGCGGCTGGCCGAATTCAGCGAGGGCCTCCACCGTCCGGGGAGCAAAACCCGCTTCCGCCCGGCCACCCCGAACTTGTTTTCCTTCAATTCCCCGCTGGGTGCCTGTCCCCAGTGCCGGGGATTTGGTCGTATCATTGAAATCGACGACCGCCTGATCCTTCCCGATCACACGCTCTCGATTGAGGATGGTGTCATCAAGGCGTTCAGCGGTGCCGTCTATTCCGAAAGCCAGCGCGATCTCATCAAGTCCTGCCGCCGGAAGAAGATTCCTACCAACGTTCCCTGGCAGGACATGCCGGAGAAGCACCGGCAATTTGTCCTCGAGGGCGAGCCGGGCTACGGGACCGGCAATGTCCGCTGGCCCAAAGCTTGGTACGGCGTGCGCCGGTTCTTTTCCTGGCTGGAGGAGAACACCTACAAGATGCATGTCCGGGTGTTCCTGTCCCGCTACCGTTCCTATGTCCCCTGCCCGGCTTGCGGGGGCAATCGCCTGCAACCCGAATCGCTTTGCTGGAAATGGAAGGGCCATACCCTTCCCGACCTCTACAACCTGCCCATCAAGGAACTGAAGGACCTCATGGATCAGGAGGGTCCGCTTCCCCGCGCTTCACAAGCCGACGATACCGACCCCCAGTTCGCCCTCGCCAATGAGGCCATCCTGACCCGTCTCTCCTACCTCCAGGCAGTCGGACTCGATTACCTGACCCTGAACCGCTCGTCGCGGTCACTCTCCGGCGGCGAAACCCAGCGCGTCAACCTGACTTCCTGCCTTGGGACGGCCCTGGTCGATACTCTTTTCATACTGGATGAACCATCCATTGGCCTGCATTGCCGCGACATCGACCGGCTCATCAGCATCTTGAGGCAACTGACCAACGTCGGGAACACAGTGGTAGTGGTTGAGCACGATGAGGCCATTATGTCCGCGGCTGACATGATCGTGGAAATTGGACCTGAACCCGGCAAGGCTGGTGGGGAAGTTGTCTATGCCGGGTCGGTGGTTGGCTTGAAGAAACGCAAGACCTCTCCAACCGGACAGTTCTTGTCGGGAAGCCGCAGAATCCCCCTTCCCACACAACGCCGGACTGTCAATGGGCAATGTTCCTACCTGCGGCTTGGCGGCATATCGAAGCACAACCTCCGCGACCTCGATGTTGATATCCCCCTGCAGCGACTTGTTGTCCTCAGCGGGGTCAGCGGATCCGGCAAGTCCACCCTGTTGCACAATGCCGTCTACCAGGGATTATTGGCCCGCAGCGGCAAAGCTTGTGAGGATCCGGCCCGGATCACCGAGCTCTCCACCGACCGGGGATTCGGGGAGGTGCTCCTCGTCGACCAGTCACCGGCCAGCCGTACCCCGCGTTCCAATCCGGCTCTCTTTGTCGGCGCATGGGACGGTATCCGGAAACTGTTTGCCGAAACGGAAGCGGCGCAAAAGGCGGGCCTGACGGCCTCCTCCTTTTCCTTTAACGCCGGGAACGGCCGTTGCCCGCATTGCCAGGGCCTTGGCTACGAACGGGTGGAGATGCAGTTCATGGCGGATATCTTTGTCCCCTGCCCGGTCTGTGAAGGCCGCCAGTTCACGGAGGAGGTGCTTGCAATCAGTTGGAACCGGTATTCGGTCACTGAGGTCCTGGCCATGAATGTCTCCGAGGCCATTGAGGTCTTTTCCAAGGTGCCCGGTGTAGCCAAGAAGCTACAGGGTCTGGAGGAGGTCGGGCTCGGTTACCTCCCGCTGGGCCAGCCACTGAACACCCTTTCCGGCGGCGAATCCCAGCGGCTGAAGCTCATCCGCTACCTCGGCTCGCTGCAGAATCGACAGCACTCCGCCCTGCTCCTGCTCGATGAACCGACAACAGGCCTTCACATGGCGGACATTGAGCGCTTGTTGCTGGTTCTGCAAAAACTGGTCGATGCCGGACACTCCCTCATTGTCATTGAGCACCATCCGGATGTCATCCGGGCCGCTGACTGGGTCCTCGAACTGGGACCGGAAGCGGGTGATGCCGGGGGTCAGCTGGTCTACAGCGGTCCGCCGGACGGGTACGGCAAGAAGAAGACTCCCACGGCACCCTATGTCGTTGAAGAGTCACGACGGAAAACAAATTACAAGGTGGCTCCCCGTCGGAATGGAGCCAAGCGGAAGACCGGCAGCAACCAACTGGAACTGACCGGTGCCCGCGAGCACAACCTGAAGAACCTTTCCACCCGGATTCCCCGCGAGGCCATGACGGTCGTAACCGGGGTCAGCGGATCGGGTAAGTCGACCCTCGCTTTTGATATCATCTTCGCCGAAGGCCAACGCCGCTTCATGGAATCAATGTCCTCCTGGGCGCGGCAATATGTGGAGCAGATGCCGAAACCGGACATCGACCACCTCAGCGGCATCTCCCCCACCGTGGCCATCGAGCAGCGGGTGACCCGCGGGACCCGCAAATCCACCGTGGCCACCATTACCGAAGTCGCCCAGTACCTGCGGCTCCTCTATGCCCGGGTGGGTGTCCAGCATAGCCCGACAACGGGTGAACCACTGGTTGCCCTGCGGGAGGACGCCATTGTGGCCCATGTCGGCAAGCGCCTCAAGGCCTTGCGCCCGAAACGCGGAGCTACCCTCGTCCATTTGCTAGCCCCTCTGGTCCGTGGCCGCAAGGGCCACCATGAGCCGCTCGCCAACTGGGCGCGGAAGCAGGGTTACAAGCTCCTGCGGATCGATGGAGGATGGACGCCCCTGGACCAGTTTCAGAAGCTCGACCGGTATCGCGAACACGATGTCGACCTCGTTGTCGCGACAGCGACCGTTCCCGCGGCAGGACCGGTCAAGTTGCGGTTGCCATCCGGCGAACCCGTCAAGACGGAGGCCGCCGTGGCATCGGCTCTCGATTCGGGCAAGGGAAGTTTCTACATCCTGGCCGATCACGGAAGGCAACCGGTCTGGTTTTCCACCCGCAGGTCCGATCCGGTTAGCGGCGAGGCTTTCCCGGAGCTTGATCCCAAGGACTTCTCCTGGAATGCACCCCGCGGCTGGTGCCCGACCTGCCGCGGTCACGGTGTCCTCTATCCATGGATGAAGGACGATGAGCGCTTTCAGCTGGTGGAAGATTCCATCGAGGAGGCCGAAGACTGTCCGGACTGCCACGGGCAACGGCTCAATGCCGTCAGCCGGGCGGTCTACCTGAAAGATGTAGCGGGGAATAACTACAACTTGCCACAACTGCTGGCCCTGACCCCAGGAGGTCTCCTGGAGACCCTCAGGAACCTCGACCTGGATACCCGTGACCGGAAGATTGTTGATGAAATCTATCCGGAGGTTAAGGAGCGGCTCACTTTCATGGATGAAGTCGGCCTGCAGTACCTCTCCCTCGACCGGCCCACAAACACCCTCTCTGGTGGAGAAGCCCAGCGGATTCGTCTCGCGGCCCAACTGGGCTCCAACCTCGCCGGTGCCCTCTATGTCCTTGACGAGCCTTCCATCGGCCTGCACGAGCGGGATAACCAGCGCCTCCTGGAATCGCTCGACCAGCTGAAAAGGAAGGGCAACACGCTTCTTGTCGTCGAGCACGATCCCCTGACCATGCGGCAGGCCGATCATGTCATCGACCTTGGACCGGGGGCGGGCCGCAACGGGGGCGAAATCCTTGCCGCCGGTCCGGTCTCCAAACTGCTCAAGAGCCGCCGCAGCCTCACCGGCAGGTACCTCAAAAAGGGACTCACGCATCCCTCCCGGGGAAATTGGCGCCCCCTTCCGGAACCCTTCAACGCCCGCAAGCCGGCGTCGCGTGAGGCATGGATGGTTCTCAGGAACGCCTCCCTGCGCAACCTCAAGGGTCAGGAAGTCCGGTTTCCCAAGCAGCGGCTGATTATGGTTTGCGGGATCTCCGGTGCCGGAAAATCCACCCTCATCCGGGATCTACTCATGCCGTCAGTCAAGGAGGCTATCCACAGCGGCCTATCCACCCTCAAGGGATCACCGGACCGCGATGGCTTCCGCACCCTGCTGGGGGCCAATGCCTTCCGCACCGTCATCGAGGTGGACCAGTCCCCTATCGGGAAGACTCCCCGCTCGACTCCGGCCACCTACATCGGGGCCTTCGACCAGATCCGGAAGTTCTTTGCCAACACCCCGGAAGCCCGACTCCATGGGCACACCCCCGGTACCTTCTCCTTCAATACCAAGGGCGGGCGCTGTGAAACCTGCAAGGGCGCCGGCCGCATCAAGCTGGAAATGAATTTCATGCCGGACACCTACGTGCCCTGTGATGATTGTAATGGTCGTCGCTATGGCAACGAGTTGGATGAGGTTCGATGGAACGGGAAAACCATAGCCGACGTTCTCGACATGTCATTCGAGGAGGCAGCGGACTTCTTTTCCTTTGATTCCCGCCTCGGGGCCCTGCTGGAATTGATGGTCAGGACCGGTCTGGGCTACCTCACGCTCGGGCAAAGCTCGCCCACGCTCTCCGGGGGGGAGGCCCAGCGGCTCAAGCTGGTCAGCGAGCTGGCCAAGGGCCTGCCCACGCTTCAGGAACGCAAGACCGCTTCCATCCAACCCAACCTCTACATCCTCGAGGAACCGACGATCGGCCTGCACCTTCACGATTGTGAGCGATTGACACGCCTTCTCCACGAACTAGTCGATCAGGGCCACACCATTATTGTCATCGAACACAACCTCGATCTGGTGGCCGAGGGCGACTATCTGGTGGAAATCGGTCCTGAGGGCGGTGAACAGGGTGGTGAAATTCTCTACCAGGGTCCGGTCAATGGCCTGCAATCGGTTAAAAATTCGCCCACTTCCCCGTTTCTTAACGAAATCTTAACATAATTTTACTTGTTTCTAAGCTTTTATTTGATAAAACCAAAGAATCTACCGGCACTGAAGCCGAGATTACCTGTAAATTTTATCAATAAGCGAGTCATGAGCAAGTCCCTCTTTGTCGGCAACATCGCCTACGGCGCGATGGAAATGGAAATCCGTGAACTGTTTTCCTCCTATGGGACCGTCCAGAATGTACGCTTTGCCATGGACCATCGGCGCGGGCGCTTCAGGGGATTTGGATTCGTCATCATGCCCGACAATGATGCAGAGGTAGCCGTCCAGGAGCTGGACGGGATGGAATTCCAGGGGCGCCGCCTCAAGGTCAGCGTGGCCCGGGCCTCCCGGGACGCCAGTCTCCAGTCAGCCTGAGTCTCAGGACTCGGTCAGTTTCCCATAGAATTCCGGACGGCGGTCACGGAAGAATCCCATCGAGGCCCGCTTGGTGCGGATATCCTCGAGATCGTAGGCCTGCAACAGCACCTTTTCTTTCTCCGGCTCGGCTTCTGCGAGGATTTCTCCATAACAATCGGTCATGAAACTGTGTCCGTAGAAAATCTGCCCGCCCTCTTTGCCGATGCGGTTGGCGGCAATCACCGGGATGATATTGGCGACCGCATGGCCCTGCATGACCCGTTGCCACATCCGACTGGTGTCGAGCTCCGGTTCCTCCGGTTCCGAACCGATGGCGGTAGGATAAAGCAGAAGATCGGCGCCCATCAGGGTCATGGCCCGGGCACACTCGGGGAACCACTGGTCCCAGCAGATCCCCACGCCAAGTGTCCCGAACTTCGTTTCCCAGACCTTGAACCCCGTATTGCCCGGGCGAAAATAGAACTTTTCCTCATATCCCGGACCGTCGGGAATATGCGTCTTGCGATAGCGGCCCATAACCTCTCCCTCGTGATCAAGCATGACCACCGTGTTGTAATAGGCCTGGCCGTCCCGTTCAAACAGGGAAACAGGGATGACAATCCCCAATTCCGCCGCCAGCGCACTCATCCTCTCCAGGACCGGATGCGCACCCAGTGGATAGGCCATGGAGAAGAAACTTTCCTTCTCCTCCCGGCAAAAATAGGGACCCTGGAATAATTCCGGAGGCAGGACGACCTGAGCACCCTTTCCGGCTGCTTTTCGGACAAGGTTCTCTACCCGGTCGAGGTTTTCCTTCATGGGACCACCTAGAGACAACTGGAGGGCAGCAACGCTTGTATGAGCTGAATCCATAAGGGTAGAATGCTAGGCAATCATCCGTTTCGGGCAAGCCCTCACAAGGGTTGCTGCTGGGTGATGCAGTGGAAGGCACCGCCCCCCATGAGGAGCCCGGGGGCTGGCAAACCCACAACCTCCCGGTCCGGGAAAAGATCCTGCAATTGTTCCAGTGCCTTATCCTCGAAATCCGTGCCATAGACCGGGACCAGGACCCGGTGATTGGCAATGTAGAAATTCATGTGGCTGGCCGGCAGGATGGACCCGTCCGGACCGGTGACCTTACCGGGGGACGGGATTTCAATGACTTCCAGTGCCCGGCCGGAGGGCGTACGGTAGGCCCGCAAGTCGGCGGCAATTTGCCCCAGAACGGCCTCGTTGGGATCATCCGCGCCCGAGGGATGCTGGCAGACAACCTTCCCCGGGCCGATGAAGCGGGCGATATTGTCGACATGCCCGTCCGTATGGTCGTTGAGTAATCCGTCCTCCAGCCAGATCAGGGAGTCCACTCCCAAGTGCTCTTCTAGAAGGCGTTCCATGTTCGGTTGTGAAAGGTTCGGATTCCGGTTCGGATTGAGCAGACAGCTGCGGGTTGTCATGCCAAGTCCGGTCCCGTCAACGTCCAATGCCCCACCCTCGAGGATCGCCGGGACAAACTGGCCCGTCAACCCGGTTTCGTGGGCGATTCTCTGGCCAACGGCATCATCATGCTCCATGAGGTACTTTCCGCCCCAGCCGTTGTAGCCGAATGTTCGATACTGAAGGGAGCCATCTGTGCCCCGGACGAAGATGGGCCCGATGTCACGGAACCAGATATCCCCCAGAGGCTGCTCCGTAATGACAATATCCATACCCGCTAGCGCGCTGCGGGCGGAGCCGGAAGCGGAGGGATCGACCCAAAGGTGCACCTGCTCGGGAGAAGCCCCATTATCACAAGGTTCGCACAAGGCCTTCAGCATCCGAGCGACATCAACCCGGGCCGCCTCAATGTGGCCCTCCCAATATTCGGCATGGCTCGGCCAGGCCGTCCAGACGGCGGCATGCGGTTCCCATTCCGCAGGCTGGCGAACGCGAGGCGGGCCGCTTGGCATCCTGATCAGGAAGGAAAGCAAGTATCGCGACCCAGCGTCCCGTCGAGTAACCCCCGGTAGGCCTTGTCCTTGCTGGCCGCAAGCCGGGATGCGGCTTTCTCGCGAAGCGCATCCAGGTTGTCCAGCGGAAGGTAATAGGCATCGAGGTAGTTGATGATCTTCTGCCAATGGGCGATATCCACTTTCTGCTTCTCATCGAGACGGGCGGTGTACCAGTCACTGCCGAGGATTGTCTCGGGTTCGAAGAGTTGGCGGATTTCCGGATCATCGAGTCCCTTGCCCTCGTAGGTCCCGTCGCGCATGATGTGCAGGAGGGCCTTCATTGGCGGGCAGGCCAACTCAATCGATCCATCATTGAAATAGTTTTCCGCCACTACCCGGTGGGTTGTCAGGATGTTGTCCATGCCATCGGCGAATATATCCATGTCCTGCAGCTCCGGCTTCAACATCGCTTCGGTGAACAGGACCTCCGGACTGGTGAAAATCCGTCCGAGGAAGTAATTCACGAATGCCTGGTTAATACGGTAGCCGAGGAGGCCCGTCGGCAGTTTGGTGCCGTTGTGCTCATAAGCGGGAACTGCCTCCAGAAGGCCATTCTCAATGAGCCACTTGGGGTCACGCTCGTACCTCCGCATACGGCACCAGATTTCCGGTACCAGGAGGCTGATATCGTGGTCCACCCGGAAGTTGGGACCGACATAACCGGCGGCCGTGATAAACGGGTTGAGCCCAGTCAGGGCGGCGGCCACAAGGGCATTGTTGAGGTCCGTGATCGGCAGGAGGGCATTGAAGGGAGCCTTGGTCAATGCACCCTCGGAACCGGCCCCCGTGGTCGAGGGACTCTTGCCGGTCATGCTGGAAGTGAATTCCATGAAGGCTTCCGGAAGCGGGAGGTAATGAACCGGGTTGAATACCGCCAATGAACGGATCGCCCCTTCCGGCGGATTGTTGCGCCGTCCCGGGAGAAATCCGTTCACCGGATACAACACGGCATCCTCTTCCTTCAGCCGGCGCTTGAAGCGCGCCCCGATTTCCGCGACATAGCTTTCAATGGGACTTTCAAGTGCCGTTGCCGTCTGCAGGTAGCGCGGATTGGCCGTGGGAACACCATTGACCAGACGCGGATTGGATGGAGAAACCACAAAGGTCGGGGAGCCTTCCTCCTTCCCGGCAAACCGGGTCAGGAGTCCCTTCATGGGGTCCGTGAAGTAATCAAAGCGGACAGCATCCTCGACCATCTCCTTGACCTCGCCATGGGTCAGCGGTTGGTAGTTGGAGAAGAAGTTAACCGGCTGGGACATATCCCATTCCGTCTTCTTGTCGTAGCCCCGGACAATAGCATCGTCCGGGCGCTGGAAAAGGCGGAACTCGCAATTGTGGACAACCTTGGCACTTGTCCCTCCCTGCGATTGACCGGGTTGGGCGGGGATCTTTTCCCAAGGCACGACCACCGAGGCGGTAATATCATCCTCCGTCTGGATTTTGGTCGCCGGGAAGTAATCCTTGCGCAGGCTGAAGACGCGCCAGGCGTCACTGTCATCATAGCCAACCCGAAGGTAACTGGTGATGAGCTTCATCCCCTTGTACTTCAGTTCGTGGCCGGGAATGCCGTTGATGATGTCGACGGAGTACCGATCCCGCCAGTCATCCCCCCAATCCGGCTTGTAGAAGCGCTTGATGAGCAGGACCAGCTCCTTGATGTGGGTCGGGATATTGCGGACAAAGGCGTTGTGTTCCTCGTTGTACTCCGGACTGGGGGTCAGGAGCTTGATAACGGAACCAAGGGACCGCTGGCCGGAAAGGATCGGCCGGCTGTTCTCGGCGCACTTGGAGGCATCCTTGAAGCGCTTGCCAAAGTCCGTATTGAGCAGGCGCTCCACGGCATCAAAGTCCTTCTTGAGGTTGCCGACGTAGAAGGGGGCATGAATAATGGCGTCGGCAATGGACTTCGAAATCTCCGACTTGCCACCGCCGGATACCGTGCAGGGCTTATGGCAGTTTGTTGCCTCCGGAACCGTTCCAATCAAGCGCCAGCGACGGCCCTCGGCCGGTTTCACCAACTGCACCTTGTACCCGTTGGGATACATGTAGATTTTGCCGGAAAGCAGCTTGATGGAGCTTTCCCCGTCCCCGTTGGCCCAGCTAATGGTCTGCTCGCTCAACGAGAAACGGGCATCCTCTGGGATGTAGAGAATGCTGGAGAAACGCTTGTCGACGGCGTGGCCTTCGGGTTGCTGTTCCATCCGGTCCCCGTAATCTTCCAGAACGGAGGCAAAGGTCCGGATTTCTTCGTCGATGTAGGGGGACAGACGGAAATCCTCGCCAAGATCGTAGGAGCTGAAGGCCAACGTCCCGCCGGCGTGCTCCTCCTCACAGAGGCCATAAAGGTTGGCCGCAAAGCCGACCTGCGTCTTTACCTCCTTCTTGCAGTAGCCAAAGTAATTGTCGGCAATCAGCGTCACGACGATACCGGCTTCCGTCCGGGCGGTAATCTTGAACGCACCCCCGTCGTTGTACTTTTCATCCTCTGATTCCCAGCACATGCTGTCACGCTTCTGGCGCTCGGTGGCTTCGGAGACATGCGGCAGGCCGAGTTCCTTTTTCGTCAACTCCTTGATGTGGGGGGCGAGGATGACACAGCCGGAATGACCCGACCAGTGCTCGACATCGAGCCCGGCGTCGTTCTCCGGGAGGAAGGGGTCGCCGGCATTCCCAAAGATGGATTCCACGAAGTCGAGATTCGCGGTCATGCTGCCCGGCGCGAAGAAGCGGACCTCCATGCGCTTTTCGGGGATGGTGCCCGGGATTTCCGGGCAGATCACCGGCCGAAGGAGCAGGGATACCCAGACATGCGCCTTTTCCTCCTCGTTGCTGGTAAAGGGCAACAGTGTCAGATCCTCCGGTGGCTGGAGAGCCGCCTTGAGCAAGCGGGCAAAGGTTACTTTGGGCACCGACTTCTTGTCATGCGGAACCGGAAGTCCACCTTCGGCCACGTGGAAAACGCCCTTGGTGGTACGCTTGTCCTTGACCGGATTGTGCAGCACCCCGTTGGCCAGCCGGTAGGATTCAATGATATCCGACTTGAATTCATCCCCGTCCGCGGGCAGGGAAAGTGCCCGGGCAACCCCATGCTGGGAAAGGTTGAAGGTGTTTCCGGGCAGGTGGATGTCCCCCTCGTTTTCCAATTCGGCGAGGTAATCGTGGATAAAGGCCTCAATCCGCAAGTCCACGGGCGGGCGCAGGCCCTCCTTGACGAGGGCGTTCTTGGCCCGGAAGTGCGCCAGCAGGTTGTCGCTGATCGTCAGCGCCGGATAGGACTCCTTTTCCCCGAAAATGGGCTGGCCGAGGGCCAGCAGGTTCAAGTCGATTCGCTCGACGATGTTTTCGGAAACGGGAACACTTTGCCCCTTCTCGCTGTCAAAGCCGATTTTACGTTTTAGGTTTGTCTCAGGCATTAGAAAAATTAAGTAAAAGTATTAGCCCTATCTGTATGATCTTGGTTTGAGCCTTCTGACGAAATTATCTCAGGACCCAAGGTCAAGTATCTCTGATTATGAAATTCAAAAAATCTTCCATTTCGCATGTACTGATCGCCCTTGCAAGTGGCGTGCCAGTTGCCCAATTGCCCGCGGTTGAGCTCAACATGGAGAGCCGTTGGCAAATCCGGGATTTTTACAATACGGTCTACTCTTTTGGGACCGATGCCACCATGGACTGGTCCGGCAACTACGCCGGCGGAAATTCCGGAACGGTCTCCGAACCCTGGCTGGAGGCGACCCGGGTCCGGATTAATTTCTACCGCGCCATGGGAGGTTTGGAGGACAATGTCATCTTTGATCCAATCCTCAACGCCGCTTGTCAGGACGCAGCCCTGATGATGAGCGTCAACAATGCGCTAAGCCATTTCCCACCCACCAACTGGCTCTGGTGGACCCAGGCAGGCTATGATGCAGCCAACAATGGCAATATCGCCATTGGTTCTGTAGGGGCTGACGCCATTGACGGCTACATGGCGGACACCGGTGCCAACAATGCCGAAGTGGGACACCGGCGCTGGATTCTTTTACCGCAGGCCGACGTCATGGGCAGTGGTGATGTACCGGGAAACTTCACCGTAAATCCGCCCAAGAACACCGCCAATACCCTCTGGGTTATCCCTGATTCAATTGGGGCGCGCCCGACCACCCGGGATGACTTTGTTGCCTGGCCGCCCAAAGGCCACGTTCCAGCACCCCTGGTCTGGTCACGCTGGTCCTTCTCCTATCCGAATGCCAATTTTAACTCAGCCACCGTAAGCATGCAGTCCGGAGGCCAATCAATTCCGCTGGCCATTAATTTCCGTGGTTCCGGTTCGGGCTACCCCGAGAGCACGATTGTCTGGGTTCCCAACGGCATGGATACCAACACCCGGGCCACCTGGCCGACCCCCAATGAAGATGAAACCGTCACCGTCACCCTCAATAACGTTGTCATCAATGGTCAGTCGCAGTCCTTTAATTACGAGGTAACGATATTCGATCCGGACGCAGCCGGTTCATTCGAGCATTCAACCGACCTCTCCCATCCGGCCAAAGTCATCAAGACCGCGCCTGCCCATTTTCCGGTAACGGTACGGGATTGGTCGGAGGGCGTTCAGGGGCGGACCTTTTCCACCGCCGCTTACACCACTGTCCACGGAGCGGAAGGCGGCCAGAATCCATTTAACATGGCCATTTCCGATGGCTATTCCCCTATCCAGAATAGCCGCCGCTCCTCGGGTTCCAGTGCTTTCCACCTCGCCACCCCTGACGGGAGTGTGCAAATCCTGACCCTGCCGGATGAGTTTGTCATCAATTCAGGATCCCCTTCCTTGAGTTTCCAGAGCTCCCTCGCATGGGCAAGCGAGTCCCAATTCGCCTCCGTTGATATCAATACCGGCAGTGGCACCAACTGGACCTCCGTATGGACAAAGAGAGGTTATGTGGAGAGCAATTCCTCTTTTGAGCCGGTCACGGTGGATTTGTCTTCCTACGTTGGAAGGACAATCCGCCTTCGTTTCCGATACGACCGGGACGGGAGCTATTTCTTCCAGACAGATCCAGCTGTTGGCTGGGCCTTCGACGATGTCACCCTGTCCGGCGTCAGCAAGGTGACGAATATCGTTGAGCTGCCGCAGAACCTGGGTAGCGACAAGGTAACAGCGGTCTTCCCGAACGCGGGCACCTGGCACATGCAGGCCCGGGATATCGCCTTTGACGGGCGCACCCTGGATTGGGGACCGGCCATCGAGGTAACCGCGGAGACCATGACTGCGGTCGATGTGCCCTTTGCCGAATGGAAGGACGATCCGGTCCTCGGCTGGATATATGGGGCCAGTGGCTCCTGGAAGTGGAGCATAAGTATGGGCTATATCTACGTGGATGCCTTCCCGTGGCTCTATACCACCAATGGCTGGGCCTACTACAGCACCGGCTCCGTCTATAACGGCATCTGGTTCTACCACGCCGTTCACGGCTTTTCCTACACCCAGCATGATCTTGGTGGCTGGTTCATCCACGAGCCCTTTGTTTACGATGATCCCGGCTCCTGGCACAATTTCAACACCCCTCCCGGCGGTTAAGAAAAGGCTGGAGGCCCTGGCTGCAAGGGTCTATAAAACCAATCATGCCGGAGTTAAGCACACATTACTCCCGGCTGGATGAGCTGATCGAAAACGATGCCCAATCCATCCGGGAAATGCGTCGTTATTTGCACGCACATCCTGAACCCAGTGGGGAAGAGACGCGGACCACGGCCTACATAGCCGACCAACTGGGCTCCCTCAATGTGGATTTCCGCATGGGACCGGAAGGCCGGGGTCTGGTTGTTGATTTCCTGCCTGAAAAAGCCAGGCGGGTGGTCGCTTTCCGGGCGGATATCGATGCCTTGCGACTGCAGGACGAAAAAACGGTTTCCTATCGTTCGCGGGAAAACAACCTCATGCACGCCTGTGGGCATGATGCCCACACCGCGATGGCCTTTGGAGCCCTCAAGGCCCTGGCAACCTACCCCGAGTCCCTCCCGGCAGGATTTGGCTGGCGCTGCATTTTTCAACCGTCCGAGGAATCCGCAACCGGGGCCAAGGAGATGATTGCCTGGGATGCCCTCCACAGCGTCGAGTCCATCATTGCCCTGCATGTCGATCCCGCACTCGATGCGGGTCAGATCGGGTACCGGGAAGGTCCTTTGACGGCTCATTGTGAGGAGTTTGAAATCCTCGTCGAGGGACGGGGCGGACATGGAGCCCGTCCCCACACCACCATCGATCCGATTGCCGCCGCTACCTCCATTATCCAGACTGTCTACGCGATGCTGCCGAGAAGCGCGGATGCCCGGGATCCCCTGGTTGTTTCCTTCGGTGTCATCCAGGGTGGAATCAATCCAAATGTCATTCCGGAATCGGTCCAGCTCCGCGGGACCATCCGCAGCATGGACTTCGACAAATCCCAGGAGGCCAAGCGCCGCATCCGCGAAATCGTCGACGGCGTCGCGCAATCCTGCCAGGTACAGGCCCAATTCTCAATCGCCTATCACCTTCCGGCGGTACAAAACGATCCCGTGATAACCAAGGCCTGTAAGGCGGCCGTACACTCACTGGTGGGTGAAGAAGGTCTGATCTATGTCGACAAGCCGAGCATGGGCGGCGAAGACTTTGCCTGGTACCTCCACAACTGCCCCGGTTGCATGCTTCGGCTCGGTGTTGGAACCCCCTTGAAGCCCAT
>JBFOLZ010000123.1:0-23134 GCA_040830445.1 Puniceicoccaceae bacterium | reverse complement strand
TGCAAAGCCTTAATCTCATTTTCCAGGGCGGTGTATTCCTCGTTCTTTTTGACCTGCATCTGCTGGGTCTTGTACTTGACGATAGCCGCCTCGGTCTGTTCCACCTCGCCCTCAAGGTCGAGACGCCGGACTTCAAGGTCGCGGGCTTCCGTTTCCAAGGCGGCGAGCTTTTCCTGCAATTTACTGATGTTGGACTCCTCGGCCGAGATCTCCCCGGGAATGGCATCCAATTGGCGCTGAATCCCGTCACAGCGGGAATCGCGGTCCTGGAGAATCAAGAGCTTCTGCAACCATTCAGCCACCATACGCTGGCAATGGATGCCTGCCTCGACAAAAATGGCAATGGCAAAACCCCTTGAAAGGGAGGCTTTTTTGCCATTGCCGCTTGGGGAGGCGGCCATCCATGATGCGAGGATGATTGGCTTGAACGATGCCTTCATCGAGGGATCCGTCGACAAACCATCCGCCCGCGAGCAGGTGGAGGCCATTTTCTCCCGGGAGGGATTCCTCGAGAAAAACCTGCGTCTGGACCATCGCCCGCAGCAGGCAGCAATGGCTGTCCAGACCATCGGGGCCTGGGAACGGGACGAGGCCCTGTTCTTTGAAGCCGGGACCGGCGTGGGCAAAAGCCTCGCCTATCTGGTCCCGGGAATCCTTCACGCCATGACCGAGGCACGTCCGCTGGTTGTTTCCACCCACACCATTGCCCTCCAGGAGCAGATCGAGAAAAAGGACCTTCCGCTCTGCCGCAAACTCTTCACCACCGACTCCTCCCTGCAGCCGTTTGCCGCTTTCCGGGAGGCTGTCCTCCTGGGACGGGCCAACTACCTTTGCGGGGCACGCCTGGCCCAGGCCCTGAAGGCAAAGACCGAACTGTTCCCCAGCGCTGAACAGGAGGAACTGGCCCGCATCGCGGATTGGGCCAAAACCTCGGAAAACGGCCTCTTGCAGGAATTGGATCCGCAACCGCTGCCAGAGGTCTGGGATTGGGTGCAGGCCGACGGTCATGCCTGTAATCCCCGGAACTGCTCCCCAAAGACCTGCTTTTTCAGGAAGGCCCGGGAAGCCGTGCGGCAAGCAAACATCATCATCGTCAATCACAGCCTGCTCTTCTCCCTTCTGGCAGCCGGGCACTTTCCGGGCAGGAACGTTACCGGCATCCTCTTCCCCGAGGACTTCATGGTCATTGACGAGGCCCACACCCTTCCTGCCGTGGCAACGGAATACTTTGGTCTCAAGCTGAGTGCGCTGGGCCTCCGGCGCCAGCTCCTCAAGCTTTACCAGCCCCAGAAAAAGAAGGCCCGCGGACTTCTGGCCCGTCATGGCAACCCGGGCCTGCGCAATCAGGTCATGGAACTGACCAGCGGGGCGGAAAACTTTTTCAAGGCCATCCACGAGGAGTTCCTCGACAAGGGGAGCCAAATGCGCCTGCAGCAACCGGGTTGGTTCGACAACGCCCTCGACATGCCGCTGCGGGACCTCATCCACGGCCTCCACAAGCTGGAAAACCGCCTTGAGGAAGGTCCGGGCCGGGATGAACTGGAGGGAGTCCGCCGATCCCTGCAAGGCTACCGGGAAGGCATTAACGAAACCATCCAGCTCAGCGATCCGGAGTCGGTTTACTGGCTTGAGGCCGGCGGTCGCGGGGGCGACCGGGTCCATCTCCGCTCAGCTCCCCTGGAGGTATCGGGTCCCCTGCGGGAGCGCCTCTTTGCCCGGAACACCGGCCTGCTCCTGACCAGTGCCACCCTTGCCGAGGGCGTGTCCATGGACTCCTTCAAAGCCAAGGTCGGGGGAATGGAAGCAGCCGCGCACCAAGAGGCCTCCCCCTTCGATTACTCGATCCAGATGGAGATTTGTATCCATCAGGGAGCCCCGTCGCCTTCAGCGGAAGACGGCCGCCTCGACATCGACTTCCTGGCCCGCCAAATCAGAGAGCATGCCCTTGAAATGGAGGGTGGCACACTCGTCCTTTTTACCAGTTACCGGGATCTCAATGCGGTTCGCCAACGGCTGGAACCCGCCTGCCGGAAGGCCGGAAGACCACTGCTGTGCCAGGGTGCCGGCATGGGCCGTTCCCGCCTCCTCAAGGAAATGAAGGAGACCGGAAATGCCATCCTGCTCGGTACGGACTCCTTCTGGACCGGGGTGGATGTCCCCGGAAGTGCTCTTTCACAGGTTATCATCACCCGCCTGCCATTTGAAAACCCGACCCATCCGGTGGCGGAAGCCCGTGCCGAGCGCTGCCGCAGGGAAGGTCAAAGTCCGTTCGCCGAGCTGACCCTCCCCGCTGCCCTGATCAAGTTCCGCCAAGGCATTGGACGGCTTATCCGCAGCCATTTCGATGAAGGGCGGCTGCTGATTCTCGACTCCCGTATCCTCAGCAAGCCCTACGGACGGCTCTTCCTGGAGGTCCTGCCGCATGACCAATTCAGGAAAATATCCTGATATCGTTATCCCAATCGTTCTTTACGAGTTGCAACCACTGATTGTCAGGATAGGATGGAGTCATGATTAAGGCCTCTTTCGGCTTGTCGGAAACCGGGTCCGTCCGGAACGAAAACCAGGACAGTTTTCTGCTCGATGTTGAGAACGGGATCATTGCCGTGGCCGACGGGCTGGGCGGATTGCCCAACGGGGAACGAGCCAGCACCCTGACCCTGGAAATTCTCCGGCGCAAAATCCTGGAAAGCCCCAACCACCCTCTTGGAGATTTGATCACCGAAGTGAACCAGGAAGTCCGGAAGATTGGCTATGATCTCGATGCTTCCGGCTTCGGCACCACCTTGACCATGGCTCGCTTCCTTCCGGACAGAAGCGTTCTTCAAATTGCCCATGTCGGCGATTCGGCAGCCTTGGCGGTGAGCGGGGGAATGGTTCAAATGCTGACCATGGAGCACACGGTTGCCGCACGTATGGTGGCTGAACAATGGCAGGACGCCTCGGAGGCCATCCCCTTGACGGCGCACCACACCCTGACCCAGTGCATCGGACAGGACCTTTATATTGATCCGCAGGTTCTTGAAGTGGAGGTCCATCCCAAGGACCGCTTCTTCCTTGTCACGGACGGGGTAACAAAAGCCATTGCCGGAGGAACCCTCAACCAGAGCCTGATGGCAAAAACCTCCATTGGCCAGCTCTGCCAGGGGCTGACGTTCCAGATTGAGGCCGCTGGTTCACCCGATAACTATACGATTGTCGGAATTGAATTCTGACCGCCTCAGGGCAGCTCGCCACTGTCTTCCAGGGCAATCAAATCCTCCAGGCTGTCGAACTGCTTGAAGATGTCGGTGGGCGCATCAAGGTCACTGAGGAGGTCCTCGAAGAGACGCCCCTTGTCCTTTTTCAAGCGCTCAATGCGTTCCTCAATCGTCCCTTTCGTCACCATCCTGTAGACAATTACCCGTTGCCGTTGCCCGATGCGGTGGACACGGTCAATGGCCTGGGCCTCCACTGCCGGATTCCACCATGGGTCAAGGAGGAAGACATAATCCGCCATCTGCAGGTTTAAACCCGTGCCACCGGCCCGAAGGCTGATGAAGAACACGGCCGGTCCCTCTGCTTCCTTGAAGCGCTGCACAGGGCGATCCCGGTCAAGGGTGGCTCCCGTCAACTCCATCTGGGGAATTTCCGGGTACTCATTCCGGACAATGGTCCGGGCCCGCCGCAGCAACTGGACAAACTGGCTGAAGACCACTACCTTGGACCCACCGTCAAACGCTTCGCCCAGTCGCTTGACCAAACTGAGTAACTTCCCGCTGTGCTCCGGAGCGTAATCCTGGTCAGGCAGGAGGCCTGGATCACAGCAGGCCTGGCGCAACCGGGTCAGCAAGCTGAAGAGATGGATCCGCTTCTCTCTCAGCATTTCGGCAAAGGCTCCCTTGAACTCGCTGGAAGCACCCTTGGTCAACTCCTCGTAGCTTCGACGCTGGACAGGAGAAAGGGGACAAATCCAGTCGATTTCGACTTTCTCGGGAAGGTCGCTGGCGACAGCGTTCTTGGTCCGGCGCAAAATAAACGGGGCAATCTGACCGCGAAGCTGCTCGATGAAGGCCCCATTCTCCTTGACCTGGTCCTCGAAATGACGGCGTGTCCCCAAAAAGCCGGGCATGAGGAAGCGGAACAAGGTCCATAGGTCAAGGGGCCGGTTTTCCATGGGTGTCCCTGTCAGGGCGAGGCGATGCCGGGTCTGGATGGCAAAACAGGCATGCGTCACCTTGGCGTCCGGATTCTTGATGCTTTGGGCCTCGTCAAGGATGGTGTAGTCAAAGTGAACGGAATCGAGGAGGTGCTTGTGCCGGCGCAGTTGGGTGTAGCTGCTCAGCCAGAGGGATGTATCCCCTTCTACAAAAGGCTGGTTCCGGGAAAGGACCTTGACCGGCGTTCCTGGGAAGAACCGCTCCAGCTCCGCCTGCCAGACAGGGACCACACTGGCCGGACAGACAACCAGTACGGGGGACTTTCCAAGGGCTTCCCGGACCGAGAGGAAGTTGAGTACCTGCAGGGTCTTGCCCAATCCCATTTCATCAGCCAGCAGGCCCGGGCAGCCGGACAATTCCAGTTTGCTCAGCCAGGCGATGCCTTCGCGTTGGTATCCCCTCAGGTAATCGGGCAGGTCGAGGTCCGCACTGGCCTCGGCCGCTGCCTCCAGCTGCCGTTGCCAGTCCTCCAGTTCAGAGGAGACCTTGAGTTGCACATTGGGATCCCGCGCAAAGGTGAAGAGGAGGTAGCGAGGCAAAATTCCTTCACCGGCTGCCGGCAGAAGGGATTTCCACTCATGGACGCTCCCCATGGCCTTTTCATCCACCCGGAAAATACCCTCCCCGGGCACAAAGTGGGTATGGCCGGGCATTCGGAAGAGGCGTTCCCGGAGTTCCGGCGGGACAACGGACCCCCGGTTTGTGAAATCAAAGCGATACCGGCCTTGGGCGCCATCCGCCACGACCTCAATCAAGGGCCGGACTTCCTGCACCCCGCGCCGCCAGAACTTCACGCCCGGATCTTCCTGGATCGAGTAGTGCTGCTTCCAGGTCTTCAACTCGTCCTTGAAGAATCGGCCGATAACCGACTCATCCTGCAGGCGGTACGTTCCTTCGCGATCCCCCGGGCGGAATCCCGACCGGTGGGCCCGTGCCGTATAGCCAATCAGCTGCTCCCGCTCCCAGAGGGTCAGTTCGCGCAGGGAAAAGTGCGACCAGTCTGTCTTCCCCCCGCTTTTCCAGCCGGCCTCCAGCCAAAGCCCGTCCGCCTTGGCCACCAGCCGTACCCGCAAGGGCCGGCCGGTCCGGTCCATGCCTTGATGAACAGGGGCTTCCGGCATCTCTTCCAACGACTCCGGCTTGGTCCCGTTGGTCTCCTCAATAACAGGTGGCAGCTCGTCAGCGATAAACTCCTCCAGCTCATACATTCCAGCCACCGCCAAGGCATGCCCGGGGGCAACCTCGGGATGGGATTCACGGAAGCTGGGCTGGTCCTTTTCCCAGTCCACAATGACATACAGCGGCTCCTTCCCACGCTTGAAATGGACGATGGCGCTGCCCTCGAGCAGTTCGGTGGATCGCACTTCCCCGGTGCGATAGTACTCCCGGCCCCAGCGGAGCTCCTCGTGGGAAAAGTACTGTTCCCAGTCCCTCGTCAGGCGATCAAACCACAACTCGATGGTGCGCGAGGTATAGGAACGTTGGGGACTGCGGTGCATCATTCGAATATAGACAAACCTCCATTTACTAAGCTCCCCCCAAGCGGTTCAAGCCTGATCGCCCAAAAAATCCCCTCAATCCGCGAAAAGGGCCAAATTAGCCGCCTCCAACCTTGCTCTCCCGGTGACGATGGGCAGAATCAGCCACCATGGATCTTCCCGCCTCACCACTGGTCATTGAGCGACGCGTCGCCTTTTCCCAGACGGATGCCTCCGGGCTCATTCACTTCACCACTTATTTCACCATGATGGAGGCCGCCGAGGCCGAATTGTTCCGTCTTCTCGACATCCCATTGCTGGAGGAGAGCGGTGGCTGCACCCGCGGATTTCCCCGGGTGGATTGCAGCTGCCAGTTCAAGCGGCCGGTCGGTTTTGATGATTCCATCCGCATCAAACTTCACTTGGAAGAGCTGCGTGAAAACCGCCTCCACTACCGCTTTGATTTTACCGGTCCCAACGGCCGGACCTGTGCCGAAGGCAGCATGGTCACTGCTTATGCCATGCGCGATGCGTCCGGCCGCCTGCAGTCCGCCACCATCCCCGAGGAGACTCTCTCCCTGTTAAAGACTTGGAAAAACCAGACTTCCTGAAGCCCTGACCTTGCAATTTCAGGTAGGCTCCCCTAGCACATCCCCAGTGGCGAATTAGCCCCCCAAGACCGAAAACACATGGCCCCTTCCATCAAGATCACCAAGGATGAAATAAACGCGCTTCCCCTCAAGGCCTACGAGGGACCGGTGACCATCGTCGACAGTGATGAGAAATTGGAAAAGGCCCTGGTGGCCCTCCGTAAGGAAAAGGTCCTCGGCTTTGATACGGAATCCCGCCCCTCCTTCAAGAAAGGGCAAAATTTTCCCGCCTCCCTGATCCAGCTGGGTGGGAATAAACAAGTATGGCTCTTCCAGATCCAGAAATTCGAGAACATGGAGAGCCTCTGGAAAATCCTCGCCAACCGGGCCATCATCAAGGCCGGGGTCGCGATCGCCGATGATATCAAGAAACTGCAGGAGCTGATCGACTTCAAGCCAGCCGGGTTTGTCGAAATTGCCGATCTGACCCAAAAGGCGGGTATTCTCAACACGGGATTGCGCAGCCTCGCGGGACTCCTCCTCAATTTTCGCATATCCAAACGGGCACAGGTCTCCAACTGGGCCCGCAGCCAGCTGACGGAGGCCCAGGTGCAGTACGCTGCAACCGATGCCTGGGTCAGCCGTGAACTGTACTGCCATATGCAGAAAATCAAGAAGCGGGCCAGCAAACCGGCCACGCCAGCCAGGAATTAGTACCGGATGTCATGATCTACCTGCTGGCCGTATCCCTCCTCTGGGGCTTCTCGTTCGGCCTCATCAAAACCGGCTTTGATGGCATGGATGGCTCCATCCTCGCCATGATGCGCCTCCTCATCGCCCTTCCCTGCTTCCTTCCCTTCCTCAAGCAGCGCTTTCACAAGGCCAGTCCACTGGCCCTGCAGTTAACCGTGATAGGAGCGGTGCAATTCGGGTTGATGTATATCTGCCTCTTTTCCGCCTTCAAGTACATGACCGGCTACGAGGTGGCATTGCTGACCATCTTTACGCCCCTGTATGTCATCCTTGCCGATGCCCTGCTTGAACGCCGCTGGCCACCGCTCTTCTTCTGGTTAACTTCCATTCTGGCCATCCTCGGTGCCCTGTGGATATTCCAGCCCGAAGCCATTCCGCAAAAGTGGCCCGGCATCCTCCTGATGCAGGGGGCTAATGCCTGCTTCGCGGTCGGCCAGATTGCCTGGCGCCGGGTCCGGCAGGCCCATCCGGACATGGGCGATCTCGACGGCTATGCCCTGCTCTACCTGGGCGGTTTCCTGGCCACCGTTCCCTTTGCCCTGCCGCAGGGACCATTCCTCGCCATGGGCCAGCTGGACGGTTCCCAGTGGCTGGCCCTGCTCTATCTGGGCACCATCGCCTCCGGACTCGGGTTCTTTCTCTGGAATGCCGGGGCCTCCAGGGTCAACGCAGCCAGTCTGGCGGTTTTCAACAACCTCAAAATACCGCTGGCCACGGTCATCTCGATCCTCGTTTTCCGCGAAGAGGCCAATCTTGGCAACCTCATTCCCGGGCTGACCATCCTCCTGGTTGCCCTCGCCTGGGCGGAAGCAGCCAACCGGCGGACCGCTACCAGCCGCAGCGCAACGTAAGATAAACCTCGCGACCCGGACCCGGTGTGCCCGGCAGCATCTGGAAATCCTCCTCGGTGAGGTTATTGCCGCGCAAGACAAGGTCCCATCCATCGGCAAAAGCATCCTGCCAGGCCGCTTCCATGTGCAGGAGAAAGGCGGTGTCATCGCTGGTCCGCAGGGAATTGTCCGGATGGTCCCGGTATTCCCCTTCCAGACGCAGGATAATGGAATCCCCAACTTGTTGCTCCAGGGATGCCAGTAACCGGTGGCGGGCATAGTTCAAGGCATAGAAACTGGCATCAACCTCACTGTCTCCATAGTCCTCATCCTTGCCCAGCCAGGCGTAGCCGATTTCCAGTGCGGTCGAATCCGCCTCCCAGCGGAGCCAACCCTCGACACCGGTAACCTCGATGTCGACCGCAGCCGCCTGGCGGGCACTGGAGGATTCCTCCGCATATACCCAGTCGACAAGGTTGCTGTCGTCACGATGGAAGAGAACCAGCTTTCCGCTGAGAGCATCCTTCTGGAAGGAAACGCCAGCTTCAATTGTATCGGCAAGTTCACGACCCAGGGTCGAATCTCCGCGGAAGAGACCGCCGCTACTGCGCGAGTTGAGGACGGTATAGCCGGGGACCTGGCTGGTTTGGGAATATTCAAGGTAGGCCTTCCAGCTCGTGTTGTCGGAAATACCGCTGGCACTGACACCCACTTGCGGCAGTCCGATGGTTGAGTCCTCACTGCTGGTGTCCATGGCCATGCCGCCATGGAGGGACCAGTCAACCGCACCAGCCTCCCATGTCCGCCGGGCGAGGACTGCCGCCTTGCCATAGTTGCGCTTTGAGAAGTCCCCATGCACAAGGCTGGTACTGCGGATGATTGTGTCCTCAACGAATACCCAGCGGTAAAGCAGGTCCAGCTGCTCCAGGGCGATTGTCCCGTCACCCTGCAGGCTGTAGACCTCCGTCTTGTGCTCGAAAAAAGCGTTCGGTGAGTTTCGGTTGAACTCATAGTCATCATCCACTTCGCGCCAGTAACCACCGATGCGATGGCGTGAGCCCTGTTCGGAGGCCGTGCTCTCCCATTGCCAGCCCAGCAGATAGACCGAGTAGTCATCCGTCTCGTTGAAGCTGGCCGGGGCGAAAGCGCCCCCGATGTACATTTCCGGCCAGCCATAAAACTTGTCCAGGTAACCGCCAAAGAGCCTCAGGGTTCCGCCGCCGAGACCCAGTTCCAGACGCCCGCTGATGCGGGTCAGGTCGAAGTCCCCAAACGGGATGCTGCCGTCGCCCGTCTCGTGGGTCAGGGCAACTTCATACGTAGCCTGGCCCAGCTTTCCACCCTGGCGCAGGCCGCCCCCGAAGTAGCTGTCGGTCCCGATACGGCCATAGGCGCTGCCCGACTCCTCGATAGCCGCCCACTGCCAGTCGATGCTGCCGACCGTCGAGTTGAATCCCTGCAGGCCGTTCCGTGTCCCCGTCAGCAGGTAAGCCCCGCCAAAGAAGGCCGGATCGAGCGGAATTTCCGAGAAATAGTGCCCGGTCTGGGGATCAAAAAGCGCCAGGCCACCCACCGTCAGGCCGGTTCCCTCGAAAATGCCCCCGCGGATTGAAATATCCGTCTGGTAACGGTTGCCGCCCCGGGTTTGCAGGTCGACCCGCACCTCCCGCGCCATCCGGTCGCTCAGCTGTACCGCCGGGTCCCGTTGCTCGGCAAAGGAACCGGCGAATACCGGGAATGCCGACATCTCAATGACGTTTGCAGACTCCTCCTGTCCCACCAGACAGCTGGCTCCTGCCAGCAGAAACAGCCCTGCCCATCCAGATTTGATTTTGCACATGCCTTCTCTCCTGTGGAGTTCCGGCAGAAAATCAAATGTTAATTTAGGAAATTTACCCCCTTAACAATTAATTGCGGGGAATTTTCATGCCGCGCCGCAAATAAGTGGGAATATCGAGGTCCTCGCCCTCATAGATGTTACGCTGGGTTTTCTCGAAAAGGCCGCGGTTGTCCTCGGGAGATGGAAAGGCAAACTCATCCTGCTGGCGCTTGGCGGCCATGACCGGATCCGCCGCGGCGAAGGACTCCGCCGGCTTGAGCGGTTTGGCGAGGGGTTCGTTCTCCGGGATGCTGGCTGCCGAGACCGGGGCATAGCCCTTTGCGGAAGCAGCGCTGCGGACGGTACCCATGACGGTTATCCGCAACTGGTTGTAGAAGCTGCCGTCGATCGAAGCCCCCATGATGATGGAATTGCGGCAACCGAAAATCTCCCCGACGACATCCATTGTCTTGTTGACGGTGGCCATGGTCATGTCCGGCCCACCGGTGAGGTTGATGATCAGCTGATCCGTATCCTTGATAAAACCACTGTCAGGCAAATGCAGGAGAGGACAGCCCTTCAAATCCTGCAGGGCCTGATCGACGAGGTTGTCCCCCTTGCCATAGCCGGTGCCGAAAATGGTTTTCCCTCCGGGCTCCGACAAAGCACTCTGCAGGGTTGAAAAATCTACATTGATCAGCCCGGTGTTGAACAGCATCGACCAGATGGAATGCACGCCCAGCTTGATCCACTTGTCGGCCAGGGCAAAGGCTTCCATGAGGGTGGCATCCTCCTCAATTTGTTCGAAGATCAAGTCGTTGGGGAGCGTTATGACGGCGTGGCAGTGCTTCCGCATATCAGCGAGCGCTTTATCCGCACGCTCGGACCGGGCCGCCCCTTCCCGCTTGAAGGGGATGGGGGTAAAGGCAATGACGAGGGCTCCCTGTGCTGCCGCCTGTTCGGCAATAAACGGGGCGGCCCCACTCCCGGTACCGCCACCGAGACCGGCGAGGAGAAAGACCAGGTCCACCCCCTTGACGATTTCACCGAGGGCATCGACATCGGCCTCCGCTGCCATGCGCCCCTTGTTCACCGAGCCCCCGGCGCTCTTGCCGCTGGTGACCGTGCGGCCAAGGAGGAATGTCTCCTCCACCGGGGATGCGGAAAGGACCTGGCTGTCGGTATCAATAGCCGTCAGGTGGACTTGCTCAAGGTCCTCCAGCTTGATGCGATCAACCGCGTTGGTTCCGGCCCCACCTACACCGATAATCTTGATGCGCAGTCCGCCGTCGGGCAGCTGGTCGCTGACAAGGGGATCCTCTTCCGGGAAAAAGCCTGGTTGTTCCATAGGTTGTCTCGTTTGCGGTTAACTGAAGAGGCCGGTGACCTTCTTGATCCATTTCTTCTGGCCCCCGGACTGGTTCTGTTCCTCTTCCTTTTGATCGTGAAGGGCGTTGTAGAGAAGTCCAAGTACCGTCGCGTACTCGGGCTCGCGCAATTCCTCATGCCGGACCCAGTCGGGGCTTTGCCCGAGGGCGACCGGGACATCGAGGGTCACCTCGGCAAGGTCGGCGATGAGCGGCGTTTTCGATACGGCACCGGTGAGGATGATGCCGCCCGGGAGGTTCTGCCGGGTAAGCGCGCTGCCAAGCCGGTTCTTGAGAATGATGAACAGCTCCTCCAGACGTGCATGGGTGATCTTGTTGATGGTCAATTGCGAATGAAAGCTGTCCCCGATGCTGAGGTCACCGACCAGGGGAACCTTCTGGGTGCGGTCCTCCTTCTGCACCATGGCCCGGGCACAGCGGACCTTGAGGTTTTCCGCCAGCTTGCCCTTGACCCGCAATCCAAGCCCCAGGTCGTTCGTTACATGGTCGCCGCCGACCGGGATGACACCGGTCTGGGCAATACGCCGGCCCTTGTAGAGCGCAAAATCCGTCACGCCCTTCCCGATGTCCACCACCAGCACGCCCTGGCGCTTTTCCTCCTCGCTTGCCAACAGGCTTCCGGATGCCAGGGAGGAGATGACAATGTCATTCACATCAAGCCCGAATCCATTGACGACCATGATGTGGTCCTTGACCTTCTGCTCGTCCGCCACCACGTGCCAGTACTGCACCTCGAGGTGGGAGCCTTCCCGTGAAACCGGATTCTGCACCGGTTGCCCGTCGAGAATAAAGCCGCTCCGGATGTGGTGAATGTAGACTTCCCCCGGCTCCAGCACCTTGCTCTTGGCATTGTCCACGGCCCGCTTGATGTCGGATTGCGTAACAACATTTTCACTACCGCTGACCGCCGTCGCCCCCGCGTGGCGAAACCCCCAGAGATGGGTGCCGGACAACGAAAGGTAGACATGTTCAATCTGGGACCCGGCAGTCCGTTCCGCAGCCATGATGGCGGCATGCGTGCAATCACTGACACTGCGGAGATCCACGATTTCCCCCTTCTTCATGCCGGAGTTGGTCGACTGTCCGCGCCCGATGATGTTCATCGACCTGCCGTCGGTCATTTCCGCCACAAGGACGACAACTTTGGATGTTCCTATCTCGATTGCCCCGACAATTTTTGACCGACTCATGGTTCCTGATCTCAGATGGTGAAAAACATGGTTAGCGGATAACCGCTTCCTCTCCGAATGACAAGTCTATCAACGTTGGTTGATCCAGTTGATGGCGTTGTATGTGTTGCAGAATTCCCGCCAGGCGCTCGATCTGGTCCTCGATGCCGTAGGTGGAAAAAATGATTTCCTCGATATGGGTGCTCTTGACCTTGACCAGCGAGGGCCGGTAATCCACTTCCGGATTCCAGTCGCTGAGGTCGACCACCTGCCAGTGCCGGTAGACGGCCGGCAAGCGCTGCTGGGCCGTATCAAGGAGGAAGGCCACCGCCTCCAGCCCGGTGACCGGCTCATAACCGGCTCCCCCCTTGCGGACCCGCAGTCCGGCGACACCGGGCAAGTTGCGCAGCGTTTCCGGGGGATAGAGCGCTCCCCGGTAAATGGTCCCGTCCCGGGCAATCAGTAATGTCGAGGAAGATCCGTCCTCATTGCGGATCCGCATCCGTAACATGGGTTCGCGTTCCTCAAGGGTCACTTCGATGTGCGATGGCAGGGACAGGGTAACCGCAGCCGTCGAGACCTGCCCGTACCGTTCGAGTTGTTCTTTCAGGAGGCCCACGTCCACCTGGCGCAAGTCCATCCGGAGCGTATCGGCAAAGGAAGCCCGGAACCAGTTCTCTGTCAGCACCCCGTCGGAGGCAAACTGCACTTCCACCATTTCACCAGCTGAATGGACGGAGTGACCCTTGCCCAATCCACCCAGATAATAGATGGCAACGGCCCCGGTGATAATGACAATGAACAAAAGGAGAGCGAGGGCACTGCGGAAGAAAAGCTTGAGGCTGCGTTGGCGGGCCACCTTGGTTGTCTTGCCCCGCTTGTTGGCCTGCTGGATGTTCCGCCAGGAACTTGAAGCCTTCTGTGGTTTCCTTGGCATCAGTTTCTTCCCTCCGTTCGTTGCATCGCAAAGCTCGTCCAAGCGAGGACCAGCTCGCCAAAGGTCATGCCCAGACAACCCGCGGACTTTGGCAGCAAGCTTGTTGGCGTCATCCCGGGCAAGGTATTGACCTCGAGAAAGACAGCGTTCCCGTCTTCCCCCTGGCGGAAATCCACCCGGGCAAGGTCACGACATCCGCAGGCCCGGAAAATAGACAAACTCCACTGCCTCAGCCGGGCGGCGAGCACTTCCGCCAGGTCCGCAGGGGCCTCGTAGCGGCTCATCCCGCTGGTATATTTATGGTCGTAATCGTATAGGCCGCTCTTCGGATGGACCGCGACAACGCCGAGGGCCTCGTCGTTTAGCACTCCCACCGTCAGGTCACAACCGTCGATAAAGCTTTCGGCAAGATACTCGGAGCAGGCCAGGTCCTCCCCGGCTGCCACGTAGTCCTCTTCCTGCCGTACCAGGTGCAGGCCGACACTGCTCCCGTCGCGGCGGGGCTTGAGGATAAAGGTGTCTCCCAACTCAGCCACCACTTCGCCATATTCGGGACGGCTTGCGGGTGTAAGGAGCAGGTCCTTCGCCACTGGCAGGCCAAGACGGGCAGCGATGGCCTTGCAGGCCAGCTTGTCAAAGCAGAGAACACTCGACGCCTGGGCACAGCCGGCATAGGCGAATCCCCGTGATTCCAAATCAGCACTGAGAAGGCCGTCCTCCCCGTAGGTTCCATGAATCACCGGCAGGACAAGGTGTTTGGATGGATGCAAATTCCCGGGAAGCCGGTTCTCCTCCAACTCAAGGAGCTCGCAAGGGACTCCGGCAGCTTCAAGGGCAACGGCCACCGCCTTTCCGGAAACCAGAGAGACGTCCCGTTCGGAGCTGCTGCCGCCACAAAGGACCGCCACGGTGTACCCGGCAGAACGGATTGATTCAGGCAATCCCATGCTTGAACGCCTCCTTGTCAGCGGGTTTACCGGAAAGGCCGGGACCTTCCACCGGATGGATGTACTGGCGCATGACGTAGCGACAGATCTCCGTTGCTGCATCGCCGTGGATCAGGCGGCGCAGGTTTGAACGAATCCGGCCCAGCAGCCAGTCATTAAAAATCAGATCAAGGACCTCCCGGTAAAGTCCATCCAGTTGGGTCTGCTCAACAAGGATACACCCGCCACGCTGCTCAAGGTCGCGCGCATTGGCCAGCTGATGCTGGTCGGCGGCATAGGGATAGGGAATGAGGATACTCGGCGAAAGGCAATGGATCATTTCCGCGATGGTTCCCGCCCCGGCCCGGCTGATAACGACATCTGCCGCACTGAAGAGTTCGTGGAGGGCACTATGGAAGGCGAAGGTTCGGCATTCCACATGTGCGCCCGCATCAGAGGTAAATGTTTCTTTCTCCGGCAATGCCTGCTTTCCGGGTCCGGTGACAAGGAATATCCAGATGCCATCGGCGGCGAGAGAATTTCGATTGGCCTCGACCCATTCGTTGAGCGCCTGCGCCCCTTGGCTGCCACCCACCACAGCGAGAACCTTTGCGTGCATCGGAATACCGAGCTGGGTGCGGATTTCCTCCTTGAGGATATGGTGGACCTCGCGCCGCAAGGGCATGTTCAGTCGGCGGATACGCCTCGCCTCCGTCCCGTGAAGCCCCACCCCGTCGGGCAGGTAGATGCGGTCCGCCATATTGGCAAGCGTGCGGATGGAACGGCCGGCCTTGCGGTTGGCCTCATGCAAGACCACGGGAACTTTCAGTAGCCAGGCAGCAATGACAAAACTCACACTCAGATACCCCCCGAAGGCGATGATGGCCGCCGGCCGGTTGTCCTTCAAAAGACCGAAGCTCTGGAAAAACCCGAACACACTCCCGTAGATGAAGCGCAGCAACCGTCCCGGCTTCCATCCGAAGGGCGCCCCCTTGGCCCGCTTGTAGGGAATATCCGGATACGCCTTGAGGAGACGGCTGTCCACTTCCTTCTCGCTGATGATTAACTCAACCGGAATCTGCTCCTCCAAAAACCGTTGGGCGGTGGCGATTCCGGGGGCCAAGTGCCCGCCTGTTCCACCACAAATGATGTAGACCGGTTTCCGCATGCCTAGCTTCGAAATTCCCGGGGTTGAAATTCCGGAGGATTATTCCATTTCCAGATGCAACGGCAGATAATGCCGAAAAGGAAATAGGTAACCACCAGGTTGGAACCCCCGTAACTGATGAAAGGAAGGGACATTCCCTTGGTCGGGAGGCATCCGGTCGAAACCCCCATATTGATCATGGCCTGCAGGGTGATGAAGAGCAGGGAACCACAGACCAGCATGAACTGGTAGATGTTCGGTGCCTTCTGCAGTTGATGCCATGTGACGAGGAAAAAGAGCGAAAAGGCCGCCACCACCGAAAGCGTGAAAATCAGGCCCAGTTCCTCCCCGATAATGGGGAAAATAAAGTCAGTATGGGCTTCCGGAAGGAAGGCGAACTGCTGGCGCCCGTTGCCCAGTCCCACACCATCGACCCCGCCGACGCCAAAACCAATCAGGCCCTGCCAGAGCTGGTAAGCCCCTTCGCTGCGGTTTCCTTCAACGTCGAGAAAGGCGAGGATCCGTCCCTTCCGTACCGGGTCATTGGCGATGGCGAGGCCGAAGAGCGCTGCCCCGGCAATGGCCGTCGGGAGAAGGTACTTCAGTGAGGATCCGGCAAGAAAAAGAAGAATCCCCCCGACAACGGCAAAAAGAAAAGCCGTCCCGAAGTCAGGCTGCAACAGGATGAGGATAAAGAACACCCCGATGACCCCCACCGGCAGCACAAAGCCCCTCAGGAAGGTGTCACGGTGCCGCTGGACGAGGGAAAAATACTGCGCAAGGCACAAGATGTATCCGATTTTCGCTACATCAGAGACCTGCATGTTCATGGGCCCGATATCTATCCAGCGCCGGGCCCCGTTAATCTTCATGCCAATTCCGGGAACAAGAACCAGCACCAGGAGGGCAATCCCGCCGAGGGCAATCCACCAGGAGGCCTTCCGCCAGCGCTCGTAGTCGATAACCAGAGCCGAGGCAAAGGCCGTCATGGCAATCCCCATCCAGAGGCACTGGCGGAAAAAATAACCGCCCACACCCGTCTCGTAGGCCCGGCCGATACTAAGGAGGACAACCAGTCCCAATCCGTTCAGGAAGAGGACGGAGAGGCCAAGGAAAACCAGCGGCAATCGCCGCCCGATGGTGTAGCTCCAAAGTCTCTGGCTGTCCGCTGCTTGCATTAATTGTTGGGCTGGCTTCCGTCCTCAACTGCCTCCACTTCAACAAATGGCAGGTCCTCGTCCTCGAGTGCTTCCAACACCGACATCGGATCCTCCTCGGTCGGTTCGGGAAGGGGTGCTTCATCAACAGTGGTGGTCACCGGCTGCGTTGGCCGCGCCATCGTCTGCGGGGGAGGTGAAGCAACCGGCTGGCTGCTTCCGGAGGATGGGATGACAAGGGTCTTCCCGACGTACAACTTGCGGGGATCGGAAATGTCATTGGCAGCCATCAGTTCGGGAGTGGAGACCCCGAACCGGCGGGCGATGCCACTCGGGGTATCCCCCGGCTGGACAGTGTAGGACTGGCCGGAAGAACTGGAAGTGGAGCGGGTTCCGGAGGTTGCTGGCGGCGTGTAGACCGGGGCACTTCCCGACTCGGGAACGGCCAGTCGCTGGCCAACGAAGATAGTGTCGCTGGTCAAACCATTGAGGGCCTTCAAGGCCTTGACGGTGGTCCCGTTGCGGGCGGCAATGGAGCTCAGGGTATCCCCCCGGGCAACCACGACCTCGCGACCGGAATGCTCAACTTCCACGGAAGCATCAGCCTCGGCTGGGCGGGATGCAGGGATCATCAGGACCTGGCCGACATAAATGACGGAGGACTTGCTCAGGCCATTCGCTGCGAGCAGGGAATCGAGGGAAACCCCTTCGCGGCGGGCAATACCACTGAGCGTGTCACCGGGCTTGACAGTGTACTCGCTCTGGACCGGTGGCACGCTGAGCTCGTCCTGCACCGGCTCAAGGACCGGCTGCAGCACACCCGTATCCGGTGCGGAACGGGTTCCTCCCTCGGGCCGGGTCGGCGCACTGAGATTGCGCGAGCTGCTGGTGCGGGTCGTCGTTGTGGATGGTAAGCCCGCATTGAAGGCACTATCGATTTCCGCCGGCTCCTGCGGGGCCGTGTAGGCTTCAGAAGTAGCTGGTGCGGTCATGCCGGGATCCGGTCGTTCCGCCGGCTGGCTCTGGCAACCTGGCTGGATCAAAAGCAAGCCGATAACCGCGAGATGAAAGATAATTACGAGACTGAACACTGACCATATTTTCATGATTCTTAACCCTTTTTAATTCACTTAGACACTCCCCTTCTGATGCTTCAAACCTAAAACCGCATTTTCAAAACAGATGCCCCGTTCCATCATGTCGCCATACTCCTCACCGGGAACAAATCCCGGGCTGTAGACAACCGGAACCTCGCCTCCGGCCATGTCGAAGGCCACTTCGACGGCCTGGTTGAGGTTGAGGCAGCCCTGGCAAGGAATCTTCTGATCCTCCAATACCGGCAAGAGGTGCCAGGCAGCGTTTCCGGTAATGACCGCCCCCTTGAGGCGGGACCCGATCCGCTCGATCAAGGCATCGACGTTGCCGCCCCGGAAGTGACCGCCACCAATCCAGACAACCGGCGTCTTGAAGTTCTCCATGGCAGCCTCCACAGCAGCGAAATTGCGCGAGTTGGCATCGTTCCAAAAGGCCGTCTTGCCGATGATCGTGGAGACGTGCAGCCGGTGGGCGCGCACTTCGAAATGTTCGGCGGCACTCTTGAGGAGCGAGTCGGAGTACCCCATCTCCAGCCAGTAGCGCCGGAAGAGGGCCAGGGCGGGCCGGTGGATGCTGGTCGCAAAAGCCGTCCGGTCCGGCAGTTCCCAGTCCGGATAATCCTCCTCGCGGGCCGTATATACCTGTTCGGGAAGGGGCCGGCCCAGCTCGCGGGACATCGCCACAACCGAATCCCCGAGAAAGAACATCGCTTTGGGACTCAATTGCATCAGGCGCCGGAAACCATCAAAGGCTGCCCGTCGCTCTGCTTCATCAACGAGGTGGTCCTCCCGAAAATTGGTCCAGAAGAGGGCGTCGAAGCGGAACTCCTTCAAGGGCCTGATATAATCGGGACCCAGTTCGCAGACCGCGGTCACCCCATCAAGCTCCTGGTGAACCGCCAGGCGCGATAGCGGATAAGCATTCTGGCCGGCGGCTACCGCACTGATACCAGTCCGCTTGAGACTGAAGGTGATAAACTCCTGCAGGGTGGTCTTCCCGTTGGTCCCGGTGACCACAAGGGTGGGACCGCGTCGAAGCTGCTGGGCAAAGTCGATTTCACTGACCACGCAACACCCTTCGCCCAGGGCCGTCTCGATCCATGGATGGTCCATCCGGAAGGCCGGGCTGTGGAGGACCAGCCGGTGCCGCCGGGCCGCCGCTTCGTCAAAGGCGCGGCCAACCGATCCTTCATCCCCTGCCCGCTCATCGTAGGCCATGTACTTTACCCCGAGCTTGTCCAGCAAGTTGCAGGCCGCATGCCCGCTGGCCCCAAAGCCGAAGACGGCCACTGGCTGTTGCAGCAGTTCCTTGTAGGCAGCGGGAATGTTCTCGGAAAGACTCATCGCAGTTTGAGGGTAGCCAGCCCGATTACAGCAAAAACAAGCGACATGATCCAGAAGCGAATAACCACCTGGGTCTCCGCCCATCCCTTGATTTCAAAATGATGGTGAATCGGCGACATCAGGAATATACGCCGCTTGTAGAGTTTAAAGAATCCGACCTGCAGCATCACCGAGAGGACCTCGATGACGAAGACCCCGCCAATGAGGATGAGGGTAATCGGCTGCAGGATCATGAAGGCGACAATCCCGATGAGCCCGCCGAGGGCGAGGCTCCCGGTATCACCCATGAAGATGGCCGCCGGATGGGCATTGTGCCACAGGAAAGCCAGGCAGGCACCGCAGAGGATGGACAGGAGGATTGTCAATTCCCCCGCCCCGGGCATGAAGGGAACAAGGAGATAATCCGCATAGATGGCATTGCCGGCGGCATAAGCCATCAGGGCATAGGCCATGGCAACCGTCAGGGTGCACCCGATAGCCAGCCCGTCCACGCCATCGGTCAGGTTGATGGCGTTACTGGATCCGGAAAGGACCAGATAGAGGAAAATAAAAAGGAACGGCAGGGGCATGACGGCGATGATCGGCTCCTTGTAGAAAGGCAGCCAGAGCTGACGGATAAATCCGGCACTGTCCTCACTTGAAAGCAGGAGAAGGAGAGCCAAAAGCGTCAGCACGGCCTGGCCAAGGAGCTTCATCCGGCCGGAAAGCCCCTTGCTGGTGCGCCGCTTGATGATGAGGTAGTCATCGAGGAAACCAATGATTGTCAGGCCCGTGAAGACAACCAGGGCAGTGACCACGTAAATATTGAGTTGGGCCCAGAGCAAGGTACTCCCGACAACGGCGACAAAGACAATCAGGCCACCCATCGTGGGGGTGTTTTTCTTGCTGTTGTGGAGGTCCGCCAGCCGCCCCACTTCCTCCGCCGAACGAAGGACCTGCTGCACCTTGAGCGCCTTGAGGCGGGCGATGAGAAAAGGAGCGATCAACATGCCGAGCATCATCGCGGTGGCGGCTCCACCCATCGCCCTGAAGGAGATGTAGCGGAACAGCCGCAGGGGACCCCAAATGGATTCAAGGTCGGCCAGATAGCTCAGCATCGCACGCCTCCTTCCGGAACAAGCTTTTCCAGCCCCAATGAGCGACTGCCCTTGAGGAACACCGCGCCCCGGAAGGACTTGATGCGTTCGGCGAGCTCACCGGTGTCTTTGACAAGGTGCACCTTGTCGGTGGCAAAGCCACGCTGGTGCAGGCTCTCGGCCATCGGCGCGGCCTCTTCCCCGACAAGGTAAACAGTCGAGCCCTCCTTGAGTAGAATCTGTTCACCGGTACGGCGGTGCCACTCAGCGGAGGCGGTCCCCATCTCCTTCATACTGCCAAGTACGTAGATGTGGGGCATGCGGGGAAAGAGCTTGGCGAAGCGCTGGGCACTGTCGATCATGGAACCCGGGTTGGCATTGTAGCAATCGACATAAAACCAGGTCTCGCGGTTCCGGATCACTTCCCCGCGCTGGCGGAACGGGCGCCAGGCATCGAGGCAGGCCTGCAAGGTTGATTGGGGCACGCCGAGATGAAGGGCCACATGAACGACCAGGGCCAGATTGGAGACCATCCCCTGGCTGCCAGCCTTGAAGGAAAAACTCCCGGGGGACACGGGTTCCACCGTTTCCAGTGTACCCGCGCCCCGGGAATGCTTCAGTTCAGTCCATTTGTATTGGTAAATCGTTACATTTGGCAACTGCTCCCATGCCGGATCGGTTGTTTCACCCGGACCGCTCAAGGCAAAAACCTGGATCGCTTCGGGGATGGTCCGGAAAGGCTCGTGCTGCAGGAGGGATGCAGGAATGAAGACACTCCCGCCGGGCCGGACGGCATGGGCGAGAACTGCCTTTTCACGGGCCACGCCTTCAATGTCGCCAAGGCGTTCCAGATGGGCGGGCCCGACCGCGGTGATAATGGCCATGTCCGGCTGGATCATACCGGCCAGAAGGGGCATCTCATTCACATCGTTGATGCCGGCTTCAAGGATGGCCCCGGCGTGACGGCGCGGGTCCAGTTCCAGCAGGCTCAGGGGTACGCCGATGTGGTTATTGTAGTTGCCCCGGGTATGGAACCACTGCGTGCCCATGACGATGCCGAGCATCTCCTTGACCGTCGTCTTGCCGTAACTGCCGGTGATCCCGATCACGGGAGCCTTGAAGCGTTCCCGCCAGTTGCCGGCAAGCGCATGCAGGGCCTCCAGGGAGTCGCGCACGACCAATTGGGGCAGTTCAATGTCCGGGTTGGGCCGCTCAACCAAGGCGGCATTGGCACGGTAATCAAATGCCTTGTGCAGGAAGTCGTGCCCATCGGCGCGCTCAGAGCGAAGGGCGACAAAGGTCTCCCCCGGCTGGAGGCGCCGGGTATCAAAGGCAAAGGAAGTCAAGGGCGCAGAAGGAAGGCCGGTAGCCCAGCGACCTTGGGCGATGGTCGCGGCCTCATCTGGATCAAGGGTTGCCATTACTGCTGCTGCCACTGCCTGTTTTGAATAATTTCACGGGCTACGGCGCGGTCGTCGAACGGGACCACGCAGTCGCCGAATTCCTGGAAAGTTTCATGTCCCTTGCCGGCAATGAGGACGGTGTCGCCGGGTGCAGCCAGCTCCAAGGCCCGGGCAATGGCTGCGCGACGGTCCTCGATGAAGTCAAGGTTTGCGCAGGACTCGTTACCGGTGCGCATGTCGTCAAAAATCTGTTGCACGGTCTCGTTGCGGGGATTGTCGGCCGTCGCGAGGGCGACATTACTCAGGCGGGCCACGGTGTCGGTAATGACCGGCCGGGTGGTCGCATCCCGATTGCCGCCACAGCCAAAGACGGTGATCAAACGGCCCTTGGTGAGTCCGCGGACCATCTTGAGGCCCTTCTCATAAGCCGCTTCCGTGTGCATGTAATCGATGAGGACGTTGAAGGGCTGCTCCATCTCGAGGCGTTCCATGCGACCCCGTACCCCGGGAAAGGAAAGGAGCGCGGAACCCATCTCAGCGGGATCCAGTCCATGCAGGTATCCGCAAGCGAGGGCCGCGAGGGTGTTCTGGAGGTTGAATTCACCGAGCAACGGGCTGACCAACTTGAGCGAGCCCCCCGGCCACGTGAAAAGAAATCGGGTATCCTTTTCACTGTAGACAACATCGCTGGCCCGGATATCGGCCTCAGCCGCAGTTCCAAACGTCAAGGTCTTGTCGAGAACCTTTGCCGGGAGGGTCTGGTGGATATCCCGCACCCGCGGGTCGTCTATACCGGCGACAAAATGTTTCAACGACCCCGCCTGATGACAAATGAAGCCGCGCTCCAGCTCGACGTAGTTGTTTAGCGTCCCGTGGTAATTGAGATGCTCCGCAGTGATATTGAGCAAAACCAGTTGGTCGAACTTGAGCCTTGCGATGCGCCCTTGGTCGATCCCGTGGGAACTGACTTCCATCAGGACCTCCTGACACTCCTGTTGCTGGATTTGGGAAAGCAAGCTGTAGAGCTCGATGGGCTCGGGTGTCGTCCGGTGGGCCGGAAGTGTACGGTTGCCAATCTCGTAGTTAATGGTCCCCAACAATCCAACCGGTCCGCGGGCCTTGAGGAAATGTTTCAAGAGGACGGATGCCACCGTCTTGCCACTGGTTCCGAGAAAGCCGGTCAGCTTCAGCTTGCTGGCCGGTTTGCCGAAGAATCGATTGGCCACTTCGGCCACCACCTGCGGTAGATCTGTTGTCCGGATAAGGGTGACATTCGGCGGGACCCAGCAATCCTTTTCCGAGACGATGGCCACCGCGCCACGGTCAATCGCTTCATTGATGAAAAAGTGCCCATCGGTTCGCAGGCCCGGCATGGCGAAAAAGAGCGAACCGGCAACCACGCGGCGGCTGTCCGTGGCCAGCGAATGAATGCGCACGTTGTCCTTGCCCGCAACCGTGAGGTTCGGGATACCGGCAATCAGCGCTTTCAACGTCTGCGTCATATGCCTGTTCCTGACAGCGCGCTCAAGGAGCATCGCCGAACCGGCGGCCCGGTAATCGGAGAGGCGGTGAGTGGCAACTGGTCGGTGGGTTCTTTTTGATAAAACAGTCGGGTTAAAATGAGTCATTGGACACAATAAAGGGTTCCCATTTTTCGGGTTTGCGAATGGCCAGGTGGGGGATCAGTTTCTCCCCGATGGCGCGGAAGACCGGGGCCGCCACGACCCCGCCATAGGCGGGACCGCCTACTTTGGCGTCGTCAACTACCACCGGGATGACCACCCTTGGTTTGTTGGCCGGGAAAAATCCACTGAAGGGAGCCAC
>JBFOLZ010000122.1:0-10268 GCA_040830445.1 Puniceicoccaceae bacterium | reverse complement strand
CAATCCCCATCCCGGCGATGTCGGGAGCCGTTCCGCCCGCCGGCTCATAGAGGCCATAGGGCTGGCCAAGGGAATTGGTCCCGAGGCCGAGACTGGCTGAGCAGAGCATGCCAAGGCTGCCGCAGACAATCCCCATCTCGTCGCTGAGAATGTCACCGAACATGTTTTCCGTCAGGAGGACGTCGAACTGGTTCGGGTCCCGCGCAAGCTGCATGGCGGCATTGTCGACATACATGTGGCTCAGTTGAATCTCCGGATAGCGCTCGGCAAAAAAGGCGGCGACCACCTCCCGCCAGAGGACGGAGGTAGTGAGCACATTCGCCTTGTCGACCGAGCAGACCTGCTTGCCGCGGGCGAGGGCGGTCTGGGCGGCCACTTCGGCAATGCGCTCAATTTCGCTCTTGCGGTAGACCATGGTATCGAGGGCCTCGAGGTCGCCATCTTCCAGTTCGCGCCGTAGCTTGGGCTGGCCAAAATAAATGCCACCGGTCAATTCACGGATACAGACCATGTCGATGCCCTCGGGGATCCGTTCATTCTTAAGCGGCGAGGCGGCCAGCAGCTCCGGGTAAAGCAGTCCCGGGCGGATGTTGGCGAAGAGCTGGAAGTGCTTCCGCAGGGGAAGCAGGGATGCCCGTTCCGGCTGCTCGGCCGGGGGAAGGGACTCCCATTTGGGTCCACCGACGCTGCCGAAGAGGATAGCGTCACTGGATTCGCAGGCCGCGATGGTTGATTCCGGCAGGGCCTGGCCATGCTTGTCAATGGCACATCCGCCGACATCAGCAAGACTTGTATCCATGCCGTAGCCGGCTCCGGAAAGGACCTTGTCGAGGACTTCCAGGGCGACTTCCATCACCTCGGGCCCGATTCCATCACCGGGGAGAACTGCAAACTTGAGTGATTTCATGATTTAAAGACCAAAGCGTGCGAGGAGAGAAAATACTCCGTCAAATGGCAATCCCTTTTCCTGCCATACCCGGAAGGGGCTTGCCCTGAAAGCCCTTGGCCCTTTTCTTGATGACATGTTGGAGCGCCTTCGGGAATCCTGGTCGAAGACCCCTTCAAACACCAAGTCCGTCTTGGTGCTCTTTGGCGTGGCGATAGTCAGCAGCCTTTTGGTGATGACAATCGTGATCAGCAATTGGCAGAAGGATGTCCCTGCGGAGACCGAGGACCTTAGCAAGCATGCGACACGGGACTTGAACCGGATGATCCGGCAGGCGAATACCGGTAAGGGACCGGTCCAATTACTCGGCATTGCCGAAAAGGCAGTTCTTGACCGGCACCTTACTGTCATCGGTGGGATAGAGAATATCTCCGCCATTTCCAGTGTCCGTTTCTCCGGCAGGGTGACGTTTGAAGACGGCCTTGTCCAGGAGGTCGTTGTTGTCAAAAAGGGGGGCGACCGGATGCGGACATCTGTCCGCTCCAAGGTGACGCAAACATCATGGGTCGTCTCCCCCGATTCGAATTGGCGCGCGGTCTGGGTCAATGGCAACCTGCGCGACGTGCGGGACCTCGCCGATGAGGAACTTGAGGATTCCCTCCGCTACATTAATGTGGTCAGCGAACTGTACCTTGCCCAGCAGAATGAATGGGACCTGCGCTACCTCGGGGTGAAGGACTTCAATTACCGGATGGCCCATGTGTTCGAGGTCAAGATGGCGCCGCGGCACATTGTTGAATTCTACATCTCCCCGAAGACGTTCCTTGACGTGGGTAGGGTAGAGAAAATTTTTGAAGACGACGGAACCTTGAACATCACCCGCCGACTGCACAGGGGCCATTTTGATGCCAATGGCTTTATGCTTCCTGGATTTGTGGAAACCTACATCAACGACAAGCTGATCCAGAAGTTCAGACTCGAATCGGCGGTATTCAATGCCGGGGTGCTCGACTCTGTCTTTGAGCGGCCGGTCGTGGACACTACACCCTGACGCTCCTCAAGGGGGGTGGGTCGGTGACCTGGCAGGCTGGGTCGATCAGGTTTATCTGCTCCTTGAACCAGTCCCGCGCTTGCTGATCCCCGTGCGTGAGAACAACTGCCCGCGGGTGGCGCGACATCGCATCCTGGAGAATGTCCTCCCTGTCGGCATGTGAACTGAGGTCGAATTTCTCGATGTGGGCGAGAGCCTGGACGGTCTTTCGCAAGGCCTTGAAGAGAAACTTCTCTCCTTGGCGCAACTTGAGTAACTTACCTCCTGGGGTATCCGGGTCGCAATAGCCGACAAAACAGATCGTGTTCTGGTGGGAGCCCAGGAGTTCGGCTGCCGCGCCGTAGCTGGGGGTGTTTTCCACCATCATGCCGCTGCTGAGCAGGTAGATGGCCGGTCCATCCCGTCCCGGGCGATGGTTCTGGGGCAGCTTCATGGCCCCCATCTCGCGGAACATCTTCTTGCGCATGTGCAGACGCGGATTCTTGCGGGCTATCTTGTCGAACTGGCCCATGAGATCGATGCCCAGTCCACTGACATAAATCGGCAGGCGCTTGAGCCGGCCCACCGAGCGAGCGCGGTGAAAGACACTGAGTAATTCCTGCATGCGCCCAAGGGCAAAAACCGGGATCAGGGTGGAACCACCATGTGAGGCGGTGTGCTCAATGGTTTCAAGAAGCCGCTCCAGCTCGCTCTCCCTCGACGCCTGGCGCTGTGTTGCACCGCGGGTGGTTTCAATGATCATGGTATCCACATCCCCGCCAGGGAAGCGGGCTCCGTCCAGCAGGGCGGTGTCGGAGAAGAGGACGTCCCCGGTGTGGAATATCCGGCGATGCCGGTGCTCCAGCGAGAGACCAATCGCTCCTGGCACATGACCCGCTTCATGGAGGGTGAAGGTGATCCGTTCCCCGGAGTCCGATTCGAAGTGGCGGGGCTGGCCGGGTTGGAGCCCGATAACCTGTCGCGAACAGGCAGTAATGTCGCGATAGGAATAGAGCGGGTATTCGCCGATGCCCAGTTCAACCCGCTGCCGGTCCATCACGCGGTAGGAATTCTGCAGCATCCGCTTGTAGAACTGCTCCGAATCCCGGCTGGTGATGATCGGGGTGTTTGGATTGTCCCTCGCCAGCAACGGCAGGGCCCCGAGGTGGTCGAGGTGGCAATGGGTGAGGAAGATCAGGTCGATCGGGAGGTCGCGCAGGCGTTCCAGCCGGGGCAGGGCGGCTGCCCCGATCTGCTTTGGGTGAATGCCTGCATCGATGACGATGTTCATCGAGTCCAGTTGCAGCAGCAGGCAATTGGCCCCGATGCCTCCGGCGGCGTTTAAGTCGGTCAACAACATCCTGTATCCCCTGGTATTTTCAATTCAAAGGAGGGTATGGGGACGGCAATGGGTGTCCCGGCGGCGTCCACTCCATGAAAGGCTCCCGAGACCATTGAGCCGGTCCCGGTAAGGTGGAAGGAGGCGTAGGAAAAGGATTGTCCATGCGTCAGCTCGGGTGTCTTGCCAACAACCTTGTCCCCTTCAATGACTTCGATTTGCCCATCGGTCCGGTGGAGGACCCACTTGCGGGCCAGGATGGTGACGGTCTGCCCTGAGTTGTTATGGATGGTCAAGTGATACGTGAAGACATGGGGCTTGTCGGGAGGTGCCTGGATAGGTTCGTAGGTATAATCCAGTCGGTCCAGGGTGACAAAGACGCCTTTCGGAGTGGAACGTGACTGCTGAGCCTGA
Source organism: Puniceicoccaceae bacterium (assembly GCA_040830445.1). GTDB lineage: Bacteria > Verrucomicrobiota > Verrucomicrobiia > Opitutales > Oceanipulchritudinaceae > Oceanipulchritudo. The sequence goes on along the minus strand of JBFOLZ010000122.1, from coordinate 6,599 downwards.
CCCATCTTCAACGGATTAAAGGGACGCTGCGAGTGCACGGCTGGCAAGGGAAATCTGGCCGGTGAATCAATGTCTGGGATGATTTATTGTACCTCGCCGGCAAATGGGCTTGCCTCAAGCGGCCCTCGCCCAATCAATGACGTCGTGACTAGGACAGCGCTCATCAGTGTCAGTGATAAGACAGGAATTGTCTCCTTTGCCAAGGAGCTGGTAACACGCCACGGATTCAAGATCCTATCCACCGGTGGAACCGCCAAGGCCCTTGCCGATGCCGGGATTGATGTGGTCGAGGTCAGTGACCACACGGGTTTTCCGGAAATGATGGAAGGCCGGGTCAAGACCCTGCATCCGAAGATTCACGGCGGGCTTCTTTGTCTTCGGGAAAAGCCCGAGCATATGGAGCAGGCGGCTGCCCACGACATCGAGATGATAGAGATGGTGGTGGTGAACCTGTACCCCTTCGAGGAGACCGTGGCCAGGCCGGACGTGACCCGTGAGGAAGCCATCGAGCAGATCGATATCGGTGGACCCTCGATGCTGAGGAGCGCGGCCAAGAACCACCAGTCTGTCACTGTCATCACCGACCCGGCGGACTATGAACGGGTACTGGGGACTTTGGATGACGGCGAGGCCCTTGCCGCCCTGCGCCGTGAGCTGGCCATCAAGGTCTATGCCCGGACGAGCGCCTATGATGCCGCCATCACCCGCTTCCTGACGGAGGTGGAGAAGGGACCGGATATTGAGGCTATCGCCGGCTTGCCGGAACAGTTCACCCTGTCGGACGAAAAGGCCGCCTCCCTCCGCTACGGGGAGAACCCGCACCAGAAGGCAGCCCTTTATGGCCGCTTTTTCGATGTCTTCGAGCAACTGCAGGGCAAGGAACTGAGCTTCAACAACATCATCGACATTTCCGCGGCCACTTACCTCATCGGGGAGTTTGAGCGGCCGACTGTGGCCATCCTGAAGCACACCAACCCCTGTGGTGTGGCCAGTGCCGACAATCTTGTCGAGGCATGGGACCAGGCATTTGCCACCGACCGGCAGGCGCCCTTTGGCGGAATCATTGTTGTTAACCAGACCGTTGATGCCGAGCTGGCCAACCGCATCCGGGAGATTTTCTGTGAAGTGATCATCGCCCCGCACTTTGACGCGGAAGCGCGTGAGCTATTTGCCAAGCGCAAGAACCTCCGCCTGATGATCACCAAGGATGGCGTGCGGGAGGATTCCCTCCTCGATATCCGCTCCGCCATCGGCGGCTTCCTGGTCCAGGACCGTGACCAGAAGCGTCTCCGTCCGGCCGATTGCAAGGTTGTCACCGAGCGCCAGCCGACCGACGAGGAATGGCGGGCCATGCTCTTTGGCTGGAAGGTGGTCAAGCACGTCAAATCCAACGCCATTGTCTATGCCGGGGCTGAGCGGACCATCGGGATTGGTGCCGGCCAGATGTCGCGGGTCGACAGTTCGCGCATTGCCGTCTGGAAGGCCGGGGAAGCCAAGCTGGCCCTTGAGGGATCGATCATTGCCTCGGATGCTTTCTTCCCCTTTGCCGACGGGCTGGAGGCCGCTGCTGCGGCCGGAGCGACTGCCGCCATCCAGCCGGGTGGGTCCGTGCGGGACGAGGAGGTCATTGCAGCGGCCAATGCCAAGGGCATGGCCATGGTCTTTACCGGGATTCGACACTTCCGCCACTAGTCCGCCATGGACATCAGCCCGGCCATCCTCGAAAGCACACCGCATTGCATCCTTGTGCTGGACGAGGACTTGCAGCTGGTCTTCGGGAACAACAACTTCCATCGCTTCATCGAGGAGAATTTCGGCATCTCCATGGAACCGGGTTTTTCCATCCTGGAGGCCATTCCTGAGGACAGAAGGCGGCGCTACTCCCTTCGTCTCAAGGAAGTGCTCAGCGGGCAGTGCGCCCGTCTTGAGGAGTCACTCGATATCAACGGGTTCACCCGTCATTTTGATGTTACCTACCAGCCCCTTGAGGGCGGCACGATCTGGGACAAGGTCGTTATCACCTTCGATGATATCACCTCGCGCAAGCGACGGGAAATGCGGCTTCTGGATGAGGAAACACATCTGGCAAACCGCATCGCCACCCGTGAAACCTTGCTTTCCGTCATTAGCCACGACCTGCGGGCCCCCGTTTTTCAATTGAATGGACTCCTTTTCCTGATTCGCCAGGCCGCTGAGTCCCGCGATGAGGCCCGGTTGCAGATGCAGGCGGATGATCTTGAGGAGCGCATCGCCCACTTGACCCATACCTTGGATAATCTTTTGAGCTGGTCCAGCCTGCAGCGGCAGGGGCTCGTCCCGCAGGTCACCCGGTTCCCGCTAAAACCGGTTTTCGATCACGCCATCGGACTACTCAAGCCCTCCGCGCAGCACAAGGATGTCCGCATCTACTGCAAGGGACTGAATGCGACCGAACTTGTCTCGGACCGCGAAATGGTGGCCTTCCTGGTCCGGAACCTGATCAACAATGCGATCAAGTTTTCCCACAATTCGGGCAAGGTCGAGGTGACGGCCGCGGAGACCGACGATGGAATCCGCTTCACGGTAAAGGACTTTGGCGTCGGTATCGAACCGGAGCGCATCGAGGCCCTGAAGGAAGGGGAAAATTACTTCAGCGAAACCGGAACCTGGGGCGAACAGGGGACGGGACTGGGTCTCAGCCTGTGCGCCGAGTTCGTCAAGCGACTCCATGGGGTCATGGCCTTTGATTCGTCCCCCGGTAAGGGGACATTGGCAACCGTGACCTTGCCCCAGATGGCTTTGCTGTAATCAGGAAGCTTGTTGCTTCGTCTCGACGTTGTCCTCGTAGAACTCCTTGAGGACTTCCATCCGCTTTGCCTCCAGGCGTTCCTCATGGATTTCCTCCTGGCTGCGCTGCCGTTCGTTGGCTATGAGGGCTTTCCTCATGCGGCTGAGAGCCATATTCTGCAGCTGACGGACGCGCTCCCGGGTGATTTCGAACATTTCCCCGACTTCTTCCAGAGTGAGCGGTTTGTCACCGTTCAGGCCGAAGCGCAGGCGGATGATCTCCGCTTCCCGCGGATCCAGTTCCTCGATCAGCGTATTGAGGTCATTGACCACATTCTTGCTCTGCAGGTTTTCGAAGGGATTAATCGAGTTTTCGTCACCGATGAGGTCGCCGAACTCTGTTCCGTCGTCGTCCCCCACGGGAGCGTCCAGGCTAGCCGGGCGGACACTGACAGACTTCAGGTGGGCCACCTTGTTGACGGGCATTTCCATCTCGTAGGCGATCTCCTCGTCAGTCGGCGCACGGCCGAGGACCTCCTCCAATTCCATGGTGATCCGCCGCATGCGGGCGATCTTGTCCACCAGGTGGACGGGAAGGCGGATGGTTTTGCTCTGGTTGGCCAGTGCCCGCTTGATGGACTGCTTGATCCACCAAGCAGCGTAGGTCGAAAGCTTCCCGCCCTTGTTCGGGTCAAAGCGCTCCACCGCCTTGACGAGGCCGATGTTGCCCTCGCTGATGAGGTCCAGCAAGGGCAGGCCAAAATTGGAATAATCATGCGCTATTTTCACGACCAGACGAAGGTTGGCCTTAATCATTTTTTCCCGCGCCCTCGAGTCGCCCCGCTGGATAAGCGCCGCCAATTCAACTTCTTCGGAAGGCTTTAAAAGAGGCGTTTTGCCTATCTCCTGCAGATAAAGTTTGATGGTGCTCTTCTCGGAGGAGGGGAGATCCCGTACGTCCTCGACTTCCGGTGTGACCGCAGCAGCACTGCGGGTTACTTCAATCTCATTTATGGCAGGCGCGTCTTCGTTTAGCTTCATTTTATTTAGGCAAGAGGTTTGTTGATGAGGTTTATTCTCACTTTTTGGCACTCAGTGGTAAATTCTCTTGCGGGAAGCGGTGGCTTTATCTCGCAAGCGGTCTTCCGTCGGGATAAGCGGTGATTCCCACCCCGGCGAAAGTCCCCAAATACCCTGCGCACCTTCTATTGAGACTGAGAATCATTAAATTTGTTCAAAGAATCAAGGAAAAAGTGACGACGGAGGCCTTGCGATTGGGAGGGGAGGGGTAGATAAGTAGGAGGAGATGAGCGGACGGGACGGGACAGTGACGGTAATGCCCTTGAAAGGGGTGGGCCGCGGCTTGGCGTACCGGGTGGACGAGGGGTATGGGGAGCGCCTTGGGATTGGGAGCCTGGTGAGGATACCGCTGGGGCGGCGGACGGAACTTGGGGTTGTGATCCGGCTGGGAGACGATGGCGAAGTGGGCCCGGAGCGAATGAAGCAGATAATGGGTCTGGAGCAGCCATTCCCGGTGGTGGGGGAGGACGGCATCCGGTTGGCGGAGTGGATGGCCGGCTACTACAGCTGCGGGATGGAACAGGTTTTGGAGGTGATGATACCGCGGGCGGTTCGACGGGGGATGCGGCAGAAGGAGGAGCGGCACTTGCGACTGGCGCAGGAGCTGGAGGCGGAGGAGCTGGAGGCCCTGGGGCGGCGCGCGCCAAAGCAGAAGGCGGTGATTGATTTCCTGGGCCAGCAGGCGATCAGCGGGAGCTGGCCAAGGGGCATTTTGCTGAAGCGGTTGAAGGTGTCGCCGACGGTCCTCGACGGACTGGTGGAAAAGGGCCTTTTGGTTGAGAGCAGGAAGGTATCGGAACGGGTGGCCTACGGGGACGGCTCCGGCGGTATTGAGCAGGTGGCAACCCACGGATTCACCCTGACGGAAGAGCAGGCGGCCTCGGCCGGGCACATCCGCGAGACCTTGCGGGAAGGGGGCTTTGGGGTGCATCTCTTACACGGGGTGACCGGTTCGGGGAAGACGGAAGTCTACATGCGGATCATGAAGGAGGTGCTGCAGGACGGGGGCGGTATCATCTTCCTGGTGCCGGAAGTGGCGCTGACGCCCCAGACGGTGGGACGCCTGCGGGCACGGTTTGAGGCGGTCGGCGGCGACAAAGTGGTCGTCTGGCACAGTCACTTGTCGGACGGGGAGCGCTATGATGCCTGGCGGGCCTTGGCAACGGGCGAGGCCAGGGTGGTCGTCGGGGCCCGGTCGGCGGTCTTTGCACCGGTGGACAACCTGCGGCTGATCGTGGTGGATGAGGAACACGAACCGGCCTACAAGCAGGAGGAAGTTCCGCGCTACCATGGCCGGGACGTGGCCGTCTACCGGGCCATGCTGAACAAGGCCCTGTGCATCCTCGGCAGCGCCACCCCCTCCCTGGAAAGCCTGCACAATGTGAAGAATGGAAAGTACAAGGTGGATCGCCTGCACAAGCGGGTGGATGACCGCCAGCTGCCGCTGATGCACGTGGTGGACATGCGCCGCGAAAAGGGCGGTCAGGTCTTTTCTCGCCTGCTGGCCGACAAGCTGCAGGAGCGCATTGAGCGCAAGGAACAGGCCATCCTCTTTATCAACCGGCGCGGGCATGACGCTTCCCTGCATTGCCCCGACTGTGGGTTTGTTGCTCTCTGCGACCATTGCAGCATCACCCTGACGCACCATTACCATGACCGCCGCATGCGTTGTCACATGTGTGGCCACGAGACGGCGGTCCCGCCGACCTGCCCGAATTGCCGGTCACCAAAAATCCACTACAAGGGGAGCGGAACGCAAAAGGTGGAGGGGATTGCGAGGAAGCTGATGCCTTTTGCCAACATCGTTCGGATCGACGCCGACACCATGCGGCGCCGGCATGCCCTGCGAGAGCAGCTGGCGGCCTTCCGCCAGGGGAAGATTGATATCCTTGTGGGGACGCAGATGATCGCCAAAGGGCTGGACTTTCCCAACGTCACCCTGGTTGGACTGCTGGATGCTGATCTTTCCATGCACCTACCGGACTTCCGGGCCGCGGAGCGCACCTTCCAGCTACTGGTACAGGTATCCGGCCGGGCGGGCCGCGGGGACCGGGCGGGGGAGGTGGTTGTGCAGACCTACATGCCCTCGGCGGCCCCGGTCCAGTATGGGCGCCAGCAGGATTTTGACGGGTTTACGGACGAGGAACTGGATCACCGCCGGGAGTTCGGCTATCCGCCCTACCGGCACCTGATCCATCATCTCATCCGGGGACCCAGCGTGGAGAAGGTCGAGTTCTATGCCAAGCAGTGGATCAAGCAGGTCGGCCCGGGCTTGAAGGAACTCGGGGTAGAAGTGCGTGGCCCGGCCCCGTGTCCCATTGAGCGGATCCAGAACATGTTCCGCTACCAGATCTGGTATTTTACCGGCAATGTCAGCCGCATCATGCCCTTCCTAAATCAACAGCGGGCAGCCTTTAAGTGGGACCCGGACTTGATCGAGGTGGTTGACGTCGATGCCTTTCATTTGATTTGAGCTACCCTGACTTTAGAGGAAAGTGGTGAAGGACTACAGGCGTCCCGCCTGTAGGTTACCCGTTGTCGAAGATACAGGCGGGACGCCTGTAGTCCTTTCCTTTATTCCTTGATTGCGGTTGGAATTGTCCTGGGTAACGATGAATTGATGGGCACTTTATTCAAGTGGCTGGAGCGCTTATCTTTGGACGCCGTGATCGTCGCCGTCTTCTGGGGGATTGCGATCTCCCTTCTCGGCCAGGAGAGTGTTGATGGGGGGACTCTGCTCGTACTGGGCCTTG
>JBFOLZ010000121.1:0-1477 GCA_040830445.1 Puniceicoccaceae bacterium | reverse complement strand
CATTGGCGACCCGGACAAGGACGGATTATCCAACGAGCAGGAAGAGACAGCGGGAACCGATCCCCAATCGCCCGATACCGACAACGACGGTCTGGATGACGGATCAGAAGTCGCCTACGGCTTAAATCCACTCGTCGCCTATCCAAATCCGGCAATCATTGAGGCTCACCTGGATACGCTCAAGCGCGGCCAGGGCGAAATCCTTGCCAATCCCCCCATCATCTGGCCGGAAAACGGAATGATTCACCTGCAACTCCAACTGATGATGGGTGAGGACCTTCTCGATATGACTCCCCTAGGTGAGCCCGTCGACTTTACCGCCCCGGCACCTGTTCAAGGTCCGCTGTTCTACCAGATCAATGTAGAATAACTCAACCTGCGGGCCAGTCAAAGTCGGGATCGTGCCACCCACCCTACCGCGGTCACTGCACGTCCAGCATCAACCGGCCCGGTCCACGCATTTGCACGCGTTCCTGCCAGGCAAAGGCATCGTCAGTATCCAGCACACGGATGTTTCCCTTGTGATTGAGAAAGTACTCGAGAAATATCCGGGCCTCCAGCCGTGCCAGCACAGCCCCGACACAGAAGTGGATACCCGCCCCGAAGGTCAGGTGCGGGTTGTCCCGGCGGCGGATGTCCAACTTTTCCGGATTTTCAAAAACCCGCTCATCGTGATTGGCTGACCCAATGATCTGGAAGACCATCTCGTTATTGGCAATGGGCGCACCGGCAAAGGTGTGATCCTTCACTGCCCGACGGAAGTTCCTTTGCTTGGGGGCATCAAACCGCAGGATCTCTTCAATGGCCGTTTCGGCCAAATCCTGGTTGGCCCGCAGATCCTCCAGCTGTTCCGGATGCCGGGAAAGCAGCCGGACAATATTTCCGAGAAGGTTGGTCGTGGTCTCATGCCCTGCGACCAGCAAGGTACAGCAGGTCGCCACCAGCTCGCGGTCCCGGTAGTCCGCCTCGACCAGCGCACTGATGAGGTCCTCCTGCGGTTCCTTCCGGCGAGATTCGACCAGGCCTTCAACATAGCCGACAAAGTCCTCCAGGCTCTTCTGTGACAGCAGCGTCTGCTGGAAGTCAGCGCGACCGGTCCCCTGGAAGGCCAGGAAATCCGCCGTCCAGTCCTTGAACTGGAACCGGTCCTCGTAGGATGCGCCGAGAATCTCAGCCACCAGGATGACCGGAAGCGGATAGGCAAAACATTCCACAAAATCAAATCGTCCCTTGCTCACGGCTGCCTCCCACAATTCCCCAGCCAGGCGGCGGGTCTTGTCTTCCATGGCGGCAATGACTTTCGGCATCAGGGCCAGCTGGACCGGTTTGCGCATGCGCGTGTGATCCGGCGGATCCGAGTTGATGATGTCCTGCTGGTCGAAAAAAGTCCGCAGAAATTCTGTCTCCTGCAACTCCTGCTCACTGAAGTTATTGAAAAGCAGCGCCTGCCTTCTCTTGTTGGAGAGATTGATCTTGT
>JBFOLZ010000120.1:0-8348 GCA_040830445.1 Puniceicoccaceae bacterium | reverse complement strand
CGGCACTGGCAGGAAGAGGGCGTCAAGGACTCCAAGAACCTGACCGATGGCAGTATTCTCCGTCTGGAGAAGATCATCCTGAAGACGAAGGGCGTGGTGGTGAAGAAGACCTTTGCCGGGATGCCGCGCTACAATGAATTGATGAGCAAGCCGGGAGCGAACCTGAACAAGCTCTTGGCCTGGTTCCACTCCCGCTCGGTCAAGGCCGCGCTTGAGGTTCGGGAAGTCGAGTGGGGCATGCTGGACCAGTTCAGCAAGGCGCCCCTGACCCAGCAGCAGCTGAAGAAGGATGGGGTCGACTTCAACCTGAAGATGCAGACCAAGGCAGAAGCCGATCCGGTGGTCGCCGCGGCGTCGATCTGTGCACGGGCGGAATTCGTCCGTCAGATCCGGAAGCTGAGCACCGAGTTTGGCGAGGAACTGAAGAAGGGTGCCAGTGCCCAGGTGAAGAAACAGGGCGAGGAACTGGTGGCCAAGCTGGGCGCCCACCGGCTCAAGGACTTTGCCAAGGTCCACTTCAAGACCGCTTATGAAATCCTTGGGCTTCCGGTGCCGAAGAAGCCCTCCTTTTATCGATAATGCCGGTTGGCCTCGTTGGATTTGACAAGCGTACGCTGGACGGGGCGGCCTGCCTTGTCGGGATTGATGAAGCCGGCCGCGGCTGCCTTGCCGGTCCGGTGGTCGCCGCTGCCGTCCGCTGCGAGGCATCCTTCTATTCCACGTCCTGGTGCCGGCGCAACAGCCGGGGAGTCAATGATTCAAAATGCCTGACTCCGGAAAAGCGGGCCGCCGTGGTCGACCGGTTCCGGAAGGCGTGTCATGAAAAATGGATACAAATCGGTATCGGGGAGGCGACGGTGGAGGAGATCGAGGAACACAACATCTACCACGCGAACAGTCTCGCCATGCGCCGTGCGCTGGAACAGGTCCTCGATCTCCGGGAAGGGACGCTTTGGGACTCCGATAGCGGCGAAGGGCCGGTCACCATCCTGATCGACGGCCGCCCGATCCGGACCTTTCCGGTTCCCCACCAGGGGATTGTCAAGGGTGACCGGTGTTCCCTGGCAATTGCCCTCGCGGGCATCCACGCCAAGGAACACCGGGACGCCGTGATGCGGAAGATGGACCGGGATTGCCCGGGTTATGGATTTGCCGTGCATAAAGGATATGGGACCAGCCAGCATGTGGAAGCCTTGCGCCAGCTGGGGCCAAGTCCGCATCACCGGCCTTCCTTTTTAAGCAAGGTATTGCCGGAACGGGGGGAACAAGCTGAACACAGCCAGGACTCGCTTTTTTAAGGCAATTCCTTTTATTGGACACTACTATGGAGAAAAATGAACAAATCCGCCTTGGGGTGAATATTGACCATGCAGCCACCCTGCGGCAGGCCCGGTACCGGGGCTATGACCGATTGCGCGGGGAAATGGTGGAACCGGATCCGGTGGCTCTGGCGCTGGAGGCGGAACGGGCAGGAGCGGACGGCATCACCGTTCACCCGCGGGAGGATGGTCGCCACATCCAGAAAGGGGATGTGCTGGCGCTCAAGGAGGCTATCCAGGTACCGTTGAACATGGAGATGGCCTGCACGCCGGAGATGCTCCAGTTCGCCCTTGAGGTTATGCCGCACACGGTTTGTCTGGTCCCGGAAAAACGGGAAGAGGTTTCCACTGAAGGCGGACTGGACATTGTTTCGCAAAAAGTCCGTATTGCGGAGATTGTGGAAGCCCTTCTGGCCAAGGGCATCAAGACCAGCCTTTTCATCGACCCGGACACTCCCCAGCTGGAAGCGTCGAAGGAGACAGGAGCCACCTATGTCGAGCTGCACACGGGTGCCTTTGCCAATGCCTATTACGGGGCGGAAGGCGAGGCGGAAGCTCTCCGCCTGGAAGCTGCGGCCACTGCCGGTCAACAATTGGGCCTTGTCGTTAATGCGGGCCACGGGATCAATTACACTAACATTGCCCGGATCCGCCGCATTCCGGGGATCTACGAGATGAACATCGGGCACAGCATCATTTCCCGGGCACTTTTCACCGGGATCGGGGAAGCGGTCCGTGAAATGAAGGCGCGGATGAACGAGGGCTTGCCTTGAGCAAGGAACTCCCTGCAAATAACCGCCTTCCTGTTTCTGCCTGTTCAATAACATGACGCAACTTTATCCTATCCTGAGTATCGAGGCCGCCCAGGCCTATGAATCATCCGTCCTGGGCAATGATGCCACCAAGACAGCGGCGGCCATGGAAAACGCCGGACGTGCCATTGGTGAAGCCCTGCTGAAGGACTTTACGGAAATCACCGCTTGGCCCGAATCACCCAAGGTGCTTATCCTGGGCGGGAAAGGGCTCAATACGGGCGATGCCATCGTTGCCTGCGGGGTTCTCAACCGGGTGCATCCCCGGATGCAGGCGGTCCTTGTGCAGACGGTTCCCTCCAGTGAATACAGTCCCATCGCCGCGGCAGCCCTGGAGACATTGCAGGGTTCCATGGGCGAGCGCCTGCAATTGGTGACCAGTGAAGCGTTTCTCGAACAGGCCGAGGCACCGTTTGATGTCGTTATCGATGGCCTCTATGGGCATGGATTCCGGCCGCCGCTCGGGGAAGCAGCGTCCACACTCCTGCAGGCCATCAATGCGCGGACCTCGATTGCCCTGCGAGTGGCGGTGGACCTACCCAGCGGGTTGGGAGAGGCAGTCGATGAGAATGCCTTCATCTCCGACATTACTTATGTCCCCGGGGTGGCCAAGGCACCCTGCTTCGACAAGGCAAACGCCACGTACGTCGGACGGATCCGTTTTCTGGAGATTGATCCCTTTCTCGAGCAGGAGGCGACCAGCGGGCAAACGGAATTTGTTGGCTCACCGCGGGCCTACAAAGCCTTGAACAAGGTACGCCCGGCACAAACCGACAAGCGGGACTATGGACACTGCCTGATCCTCGCCGGCTCCAGTCAGATGCCGGGAGCGGCCCTCATGGCCACGTTGGGCTCCCTCCATGCCGGCGCCGGCCTGGTGACAACCCTTGCCCCGGCAACGGTGGCCACCCAAATCGCCAGCCGGGTCCCGGAAGCGATGTGGCGACCACTGCCCATGACGCCGGAGGGCGGACTGGATGTTGAGACCGTCCGGATTGTCGCCCATGCGGCGACAAAAGCGCAGGCGATGTTGATTGGTCCGGGACTGGTGCTTGACCGCGCAACGGTCTTTACCCTTTGCCGGGTTGTCCGTGAGACCCACATTCCCCTGGTGCTGGACGCCTCGGCATTGACCCAGGACATCGTTGCTGCCGTGTTGGGTCGTCCGCTATCGGCTGGTCCAGTCATTATCACACCGCATGTGGGCGAGTTTGCCCGCATGCATGGAATCAAGGATATTTCCAATCCGATTCAGGAACTGATCCGGTTCAGCCACAAATACCGGACCGTGACTGTCCTCAAGGGCAGCCCCACCTATATTTCAGACGGGAACAAGTTGATTGCCATGCCCGTTGGAGGGCCGGTACTGGCCCGCGGCGGAGCGGGTGACATCCTTTCCGGGATGCTCGCCTCCCTGCTGGCCCAGGATCCTGACAATCCCCTCGATGTGGCCCTGCAGGCGGCCTCCTGGCACGGGGCGGCAGGGGATGTCCTGGCGCGGGAACGGGGAGCGGTAGCTGTCCACACGACGGAGATGTTGCCCTTTTTATCGGACAGCCTGCGTGCCCGGGATTAGGTAAGCAGGCGGCTTGCCCATCGGTGCCGGGGAGTGAAAGCATGTCCCCGGATGCCGTTTGATCGCCGTACCTCCCTGATGATACTCGCCGCCCTTCCCGGAATCGGGCCGGTCAACCTGCGCAAGCTGGACCGGGTCCTCGAGGGGGGTGTGGCACAGCTGCTGACCATGGATGCCGTGGAGCTGGCCAGTTGGTGTCCTCCCCGCGTGGTGGAGGAACTGTCGCACTGGCAGCGGTTCTTCCCACCGGACAAGGTTTTCAACGAGCTGAAACGCCTGCCGGCGGATTTTGTCACTTACGAGGAAGCCGATTACCCGGAGCGGCTCCGGCCCTTTTCGGACCGGCCGATCGGGCTTTACCGGAGCCGGGCGGGATTAAAATTGTCCCTGCGCAACATCGCCATTGTGGGAACGCGCAAGCCCAGTGCCTATGGCCGCAAGTTGGCCCGGATCTTTGCCTCGGAGTTGTGCCGGCAGGGCTTTTGCATTGTCAGCGGCCTGGCCGAGGGCATCGACACGGAGGCGCATAGGGCCGCCCTTGAATGTGGCGGAACCACCGTGGCCATTCTCGGAAGTGGGCTCAACCGTGTCTACCCGGCCAGCAACCGTGGATTGATGGAGAGCATCCAGGAGAGTGGCGGCGTGTGGACCGAATTCCCTCTCTGGCGGCGGGCGGACCGCCGCAGCTTTCCGCAGCGCAACCGGATCGTTGCTGGAGTCAGCGAGGCGGTGGTGGTGATTGAATCAGGTCCCCAGGGGGGAAGCCTGATCACCGCACGGATGGCCTCCGAACAGGGCCGGCCGGTCTATGTCTTGCCGGGCCGGGTCGATTCCCCCGAGTCGGCCGGTTGCCACGCCCTGATCCGGGACGGGGCACTGTTAGTCACCCGGGTGGAGGAAATCCTCGAAGATCTGGAATACCTTCCCGGAGCCCTGCGGCCAGAGGAGAATCGAGGGACTGTGCTACCACCTGAGAAGGGGCACCGGCTGGAGGGACTGCAGGCTGGTATCTGGGAGTTCCTTGGTGATAACGGACCTTCCAACCTGGACGACGTGGCCAGTGGTACCGGGGCAGCAATACCCGTCCTTTCCGGGACCGTCCTCGAAATGGAAGTGGCCGGTCTCCTGTGCCGCCGGCTTGACGGACGCTACGAGCGGGCCTGAGGGCAATCAACCGGGGGGCCAGGTCATCTGGCGGCCGCCGATGAGATGGACATGGAGGTGGGGGACGCTTTCCCCACCGTTGGGGCCGTTGTTGATGACAATGCGATAGCCATCCTCGGCGAGGTTGAGCTTGCGGGCCATGTCCCCGGCCACCAGAAGGAGGTGCCCCAGCAGGTCCCGGTCATCATCCGTGGCATGGCCCACCCGGGGGAGCGGCTTTTTTGGAATGACGAGGCAATGGACCGGCGCCTGGGGATTGATGTCCTTGATGACAAAGGCGAGGTCGTCCTGGAAGACGATTTCGGCGGGAATCTCCCCGGCCAGGATGCGTTCAAATAAGGTTGGCTCACTCATGGGGATAACGGGTTGGCAGGATTACATCCCCTCTTCGGGAACATCAAGGACAGTAAACATGAGTTCCGCTGAGGAGGCAAGTTCCCCCTCGACGAAGCACTTTCCGGCAGCGGTGGCCAGCTTGTTGGAGCGGATCTTGAGGACCTTGACCTCGATATCGAGGCGGTCACCGGGAATGACGGCCCGGCGGAACTTGACCTTGTCCGCACTCATGAACAGGGCGATTTTTCCCTCCGCGGAAATCTTCCGCAGGAGGAGGAGGCCGGCGGCCTGGGCCATCGACTCAATCTGGAGGACGCCCGGCATGACCGGGTTGCCCGGGTAGTGCCCGGTGAAGTAGGGCTCGTTGATAGTGACGTTCTTGATGGCCCGGATTTCCGCGTCGTCCTTGATATCGACCACGCGGTCAACCATGACAAAGGGATAGGCGTGGGGGAGGATGTCGAGGATCCGGCGGATGTTGATCTGCTTTTCCTCAGGCGCGATCATCTTGCCCGTGGCGGCCGGGACATCCTTGCGGACCGGTTCCAGTGCCTTGGGCTCCGGCTTGCCCTGCATCTTCTGGAAGAGGACCTTGGTCAGCTCCGAGTTGAGCTTGTGCCCGGGTCGGACGGCGACGATGTGGGCCTTGAGCCGCTTGCCGAGGAGTGAGAGGTCCCCGACGATATCGAGGATCTTGTGGCGGACAAACTCGTCCTCGAAGCGCAGCGGCTCCTTGGAAAGAATCTGGTCGCCCTTGATGACAATTGCCGAATCGAGGCTGCCTCCCTGGATTTTTCCCATTTTCAGCAGTGGTTCGATATCCTCGTAGATGGTAAAGGTCCGGGCCGGGGCAATATCCGCAATGTAGTTATCCGGGTTGAGATCAATGGAAAGGTGCTGGGTATGGATACCCCGGTCATCGGCGCTGGTGCAGGTGACCTTGAATCCGTCGTAGGGCAGGGCGATGATGGAACGGTTACCGTCCGTTACCGAGATGGGCTCCTTCAGTTCGAAGTAATCCCGATCAGCCTCCTGCTCGACCGGTTCGGCCTTCTGGATAAGATTGACGTAGTGCTTGGCGGAGCCGTCGAGGATTGGCGGCTCGGAGGCATCCATCTCGACCAGGCAGTTGTCGATACCGCTGCCCTGGAGAGCGCTCAGGACGTGCTCGATGGTGTGCAGGCTGGTGTGGCCGGAGGAAATATCGGTACTCCGGACCAGCTTGTCCTGAACGAGCTCAATGCGGGGCTTGATTTCCGGTTTTCCGTAAAGATCCGTGCGCTGGAAAACGATTCCATGGTTCTCCGGAGCCGGTTTGAAGGTCAGGTGGACCATCTGTCCGGTGTGCAGCGCTTTGCCGTGGGTTGAAACTTCTCGCAAGAGGGTCCTTTGACGCATGGGGGAAAGTATGGCGAGAGCGATCCGCCTTTGTAAAGGCCTGAATGTCAGTGGTATTGACAGACAGCGTTGAGGATGGTTTGACCGTCCCTTTGATTTATTCATTCTAATCCCATGGCATCACCCACAGAAATTCGTAAAGGCAAGGTCATCACCTACAATGGTGCGCCGCACCTCGTTCTCGACATGCAGCACCGGACCCAGGGCCGGCAGGCCGGGTTTGTGCAGGTTACCCTGCGCAACCTGAGCAGCGGTTCCAGCTCCACCACCAAGCTCCGCAGCACCGACTCGGTTGATATCCTGATGACGGACAACCGTCGCATGGAGCTCAGCTACATTGACCAGGAGGGCTGGCATTTCATGGATCCCGACACCTTCGAGGATGTTGTCCTCGATGAAAAGCTGGTCGAGGACGCCAGGGACTTTCTTTCCGAGGGCAACGTGGTCGACGTCCTCTTTGTCGATGGCGAACCGGTCCAGGTCCAGCTTCCGGCTTCCGTCGAGCTGGAAGTCACGGAAGCTCCGGACGCCATCAAGGGGGATACTTCCGGGGCCGCCCTGAAGCCGGTGACCACATCCACCGGCCTCATCATCCAGACACCCCTTTTCATCAAGACCGGCGACACGATCAAGGTTTCGACCGCTGACAAGAGCTATCTCGGGCGCGTCTAATCGAGGACGGGCGCTCATGGAAAAGACCCGCATACACCCAACTGCCATTATTGAAGACGGCGCCGAGCTGGCCACCGATGTCGAGGTCGGGGCGTATGCCTACGTCGGGCCAATGGTCCGCCTTGGACCCGGCTGCCGCCTGCATCACCATGCCACGGTGGAGGGCAATACAACCATGGGCGCGGGCAACGAGGTTTTCCCTTATGCCCTTATCGGTGGCCGCACCCAGGACAAAAAGTGGACCGGTGACGAGGCACCCGTGGTGATCAGGGAAAACAACATTTTCCGTGAATTCTGCACCGTGCATCCGGCAACTTTCGCCGACAAGGAGACCCGGATTGGTTCCGGCAACCTGTTCTGCGCCTACAGCCATATCGGGCACGAGTGCAGCGTCGGGGACCATTGTATTCTTAGCAACAACGCCACCCTCGGCGGGCATGTCCGCCTTGGGGACCATGTCATAGTCGGCGGCCTGACGGCCGTGCACCAGTTCTGCCAGGTTGGCAGTGGGGCCATGATTGGCGGCTGCTGCAAGCTGCTCCAGGATGTCATGCCGCGGATGATGGCGGAGGGCTACCCGGCCACCCACCGGACTATCAACAAGGTGGGCATGGAACGGACTGGCTATTCCGAGGAGGAAGTAAAGCTGGCCGGGCGAATTTACCGCCTTGTCTTCCGCAAGGGACTGAACCGGTCCCAGTCGCTTGAAGCCCTCGAGTCGGGCGAGCTGGGCGAGGGTGCCCTCATTGATGAGGCGGTTGACTTCATCAAGGGTAGCGAACGCGGCCTGGCTTGATTCGTCCCAGGCTAAACGAGGAGAGCAGCGACTGATTGTCGTTGGGAAATTATTACAAATCAATCAGGATGAATATCCTGTATGCTGTCTCAGACCGAGCCAAAGCGGTACTCGGTGAAGGACGTGAAAGTTTCTCCCTTGTCGAGGCGGGTGGGGGGGAAGTTCTCGAAATTGGGGGCGGCCGGGAAGTGTTGGGGTTTCATGCAGAGGCCGGCATGCGTTGGGTAAAAGAAGACGGTTTTCCCGGCCAGGGTTTTATCCAGGGAGTTACCCGG
>JBFOLZ010000119.1:0-46899 GCA_040830445.1 Puniceicoccaceae bacterium | reverse complement strand
TTCAGCTTTCTCCCGAACACAGTAATATTACGTTCAAGGGTGATGGGAAAACATTGAGCACACTTTCCTTCATGTCATGGTCAGGTCAGGATCCCATGGATTACAGTTTAAGCTCTCAGGGGAATACCGTATTATATTCAGCCATACCGATGAATTCCAAAGGCAGGTTCCAAAGGGGAAGTTTGTTTGTTCTAAGAGCCCCTCCAGTGGGATCAGCCCCATTCAGGAACATCCACTGGACTTCCCTTGAGATGCGCGGCAATACAACGGCAAACGGTAAGCACGGTTGGTATAATGCCTATCAAGATCTTGAAGAGTGGGATATCTCACATAAGTGCATCATATTCACATTTGCCCATGCTGAACTGTATAATGTTTCCGTTCGGGACTGCTCGGCAAATGGCTGGAGAGGGGAAATTCTCTATAAAGGTGGGGAGAAATACGCGGAGATCCTGATTGAAAACTGTGACATATATGAATCGAATGCCAGTGCAGTAAGCATGGGAGCCAATATGGTAATGCGAAATTGCAGGATTTGGAATGTTGTCAATGGAGTTGAGAACTATTCCATGGAGAATCAGTTTTCTGAAATACATGATTCATACATCAGCCCTAACTTTGGTGAGTTCGGGATTGTGTATTTAGGAGGGGAAACAGCTTACCTTCATGTCGAAAACTGTGAGCTTACCAACGCAAGGAAAGCAGGAATACTCCTGGGTGATTTTGCCAGCAACGTCACAATCCTTAGTAACCACATAAAGGATGTCCATGCAGGCGTTTATATGATTCATCTTCGGGAATACGGCTTGCCTCCTGTATACAATAATATAAGCATAGAAAACAATCTATTCGACCCTGAGACAGGCAATATGGACTATGGCATACTGACCTATGTTGCCAAAGGTGATGCAAAAGATTGGGTTATACGAGGGAACACTTTTGCAGGCCAGAATGGGTACAAGGTAAAAACAGTTTTTTCCGGTGCACATTTAGGTCCTCGTAATGATCACAACGTCACAATAGAATATAACACAATTTACAAATCCAGATTGTTCAGTGGTACTGGGATAGTGCCTTGGTTCATGAATAACCAACGGTTCGACTACAACCCATTGTCCATCTGGCATTATGACCCAGAGCCGAAAACAATTTTCATTCCCGAAATTCACTGCCGCATCAACGATGTGAAATACGATGGATTTATCCTTAATCTCAAGGATGTCTGGAGGTATCCTGTCGGACACCGAATCTTAATTGAGGGGAGCAAGGTAAAAAGTCCCGAACTCATTCCCAGCGACTGGAATAATTTCACGAGAGGATACACCTTGTATAAAGGGTCTTCAATTATCCTTGAGAAAGGAGCCAATGGGAAGATGTTCGTCGCCCAGTACACCCCCCCTCCGGCCACAGATGATTACATGATTAGCAAGGGAGTCGAAGTCATGGCCAGAGGCCATGAAGAACTGACCTTGGCGCCCAGCGCATTGACCATCTACGAAACCTTTTCCGGAATCGCCATCAACGTGCCAGTAACCCTGCATGTCAATGAGCACGTCCGTTTTGCTAACAGTGCGACGATCCAAACACCCAACGGCGGAACCTATGACCCTGATGAATCATCACCTCTGACTGTCATTAAGGACGCGAATGGCATCCTGACCTTTATTGATTCTGGGAATGACTCCCCAACCGAAGCCTTGCTGGAGCCTCTTCACATGTGGAGTTTCGATTCTGCTGAGGGTGGGTATTTCACCGATCTCGGCCAAAGCCCTCTTCCGATTGCCTCGGAAACGGCAGTTGAGACATTGGGTATTGGCCCGGCCAGCCGGGGGATCAGTTTTTCAGGGGCACACCAGGGGCTGCAAATCCCGGACTCCGTGACTATTAACATGGGGGAACAGGTAACCTACACCATCTCCCTCTGGATACGTCCGGTAGCGGCCACTTTGTCCAACACGTCAATCATTTACGAACAGGGTGGCTACTGGCGGGGACTGAACCTCATCCTGGATCGGGGATTCCTGCAGGCCAACGGCTGGAACCGGCCTGCGGGTGAGTCAGACTGGGCCGGAACCACACTCAGTGGTGGGCGCATCTTGGTGGACGAGTGGAACCACGTTGCCCTGGTTCTTGACGGGAATGATGCTCTTGCGTCAGATTCCCTGCATCTTTATCTCAATGGGGTTCATGTGGCCTCAGGAAACGGGGCCCGGGTTTGGGCCCAGCATGATTCAAATGGCATTGGCCAGGTTCGTGGGACAACCGTATACCTTGGGCGCCAGGTGCGGTCCCTGCATCCACTTCAGGCCGAGATTGATGACTTGTCGATCTGGGATGCTGCGTTGAGTGGGGAGGAACTGAACGACCTCATCCTCCAGACCCTGGAAAGCCAGCCGAACTGACTGAATTCTTAAGGAAGCCTTGAGAACTTCCGAAACCTAGAGCCTGCCTCATACTATGAGGGACAGGCTTTTTCATTTCCTTCGTGCTATACGTTGTCGTGCCGACTCAACAACTTCCTGAAGAGATTGGCGATAATGCGAACATAATTTGGGTCAAAAATTCCCGTGTGACCTCCTCCGACATAATGCACCTCAAGTTTTCCACGTATCAGGAATCTCCAAAGGTTGAGTTTGTATGTTTTCACCTTTGAGTCGCTCAAGAGTGTCAGTCCACCGCTGTAGGTGGCAGGTGTGAATTGGGAAATCACCTTGATGAAATAGTCATTCGACAAGTCCTCTTCTTTGGGACTCTTGCGCGTTCTGCCTGCGAATGTTTCAGACTGTTTAGAAGGTAGCATTTTGCTGAACCAGTCGAGCCGGTTTCTTATGTAGGCCAGCTTTTCGCCTCTTGGTTGCTGCAGAAACCGCGCAACATGATGCGGTATCCACTCCAGCAAGTCTAGGCATCGCCCCACTGCATAGGCGAGGTAGGGAACCTGGGCGGTGAGGAAGTGGGTATCATACATGTACAAGTTGATACTATGCCCCCGTTGGCGCAGTTTTTGGGCGACTGCAAACGCGACCCATCCGCCTGCGGAGAAGCCAAGGAGATTATATGGTCCCGAGTGCTTAATCGCCAATATTTCACTGGCATAATGTTCTGCCATTTCCTCAACACTTGTGTGAATCGGGGCACCTTCCTCCCAGCCTAGGGCTTGTAGTCCGTAGACCGGGCGCTCGGGGCCAAGGTGTTTTGCCAGGTCAACAAAGGCGTAAAGGTCGCCACGCATGCCATGCAGGCAAAATAGGGGAGAAAGGCTCCCCTCGGTCTGGAGTTTGACAAGGGATTTATCTTTGTTGCTGGCACTTTTCGCAGCCACATTTTTCGCGAGACCTTCTACGGTCGGAGCTTCAAAAAGAGAGGCTATTGGCAGCCTAACACCCAACTCTTGCTCAATCGCTGCGATCATTTTTGTGGCAAGAAGGGAGTGCCCTCCGAGGGCGAAGAAGTTGTCATGAAGACCAATATTTTCGATTCCCAGAATTTTTCTCCAAATCCGGAGTAATTCCTCCTCCTCTTTCGAACCCGTTATGATAGTGGAATCATTCTTGTCCACTGACAAGTAGTCCGGTTCAGGCAATGCCTCCAGATCTATCTTTCCGTTCGGAGTCAAGGGTAACGCATCCAGTTGGACAAAAGCTGACGGGATGGAATAATCCGGGACCCTTTGAGCCATGAAGAGTCTCAGTTCCTCTGCCAGGGGAGTTTCCGTACTATCCATGGCGGTGAAATACATGACGATGGAGATTGATTCACCGGTCGGTCGTTTGGAAACAGCAACAGACTGAGAAATACCGGGATAGGCCTTCATGGCGGATTCAATTTCCCCCATTTCCACCCGGAATCCCCGGATTTTCACCTGGCGATCCACCCGTCCAATAAATTCGAGGAATCCAGTTTCCCGGTAGCGGCATAGGTCACCTGTCCGATAGAGGCGCAGATCGGGGTCTTCTGAAAAGGGATGATCGACAAACTTCTCGGAAGTGGTTTCCGCGTTATTGTGATACTCCAGTGCCAAACCCTGCCCGCCAAGGCACAGTTCTCCCGGAACTCCCGCGGGAACAGGATGTCCTGATCTATCCAGGATATAAGCCTCGGTATTCCCAATAGGCATTCCAAGTGGAGCAGAGTCGATGGATTGGTCTTCTGCTGTTATATCATGGGTTAATGCGAACGTTGTGCACTCCGTGGGGCCATAGCAGTTTGTAAGCCTGATGCCGGGAAATTTCTCTAGAACTTTCTGGGCATGGGAAGGTGACAGAGCCTCTCCTCCGGTAAGGACATGGTCAACGGTTTCCAGTGCCTCTGGAAGTGTATCAACGAGCAGATTAAACAAGCCCGTGGTTAAAAAGATCGTGCTAACGTGATGGCGGCAAATTGTCTCCTTCAAATCGTGCAGGCTAGGGTGCCTTTTGTCTGAAACAACACAGGTACCGCCATTCAGTAAAGGCCCCCAAATCTCAAAGGTGGAGGCATCAAAGGAGGGAGAAGAGTGAAACAGGAATCGCCTTTCCTGTCCAAATTCCGCATATGCCTGCTCCTTAACCAGTCGAATGATTCCGCGATGCGGGATAAGGACACCTTTGGGATTTCCTGTAGAACCCGAGGTGTACATGAGATAAGCAGGAGAATCCCCTCCACCCGGCATGGATTTGAATTCAGTACCGGCCAGAGGGTCACTTCTAACATTAGCTGGATCCAGATGCTGAATCCCGTCCTCCTGCATCCACTCTGGCAGTGAGTCCTTGGCCAGAACCATCTGTATTCCGGCGTCTTTGACCATGAACCTTAATCGACTTTCGGGATAATCCGTTGCCAGGGGGACATATATCCCTCCGACTTTCATGACTGCCAGAAGGCTGACAATAAATTCTATTGAGCGGTCCAGGTAAATCCCGACCATTTGCCCGGATTCAACTCCTGATTCTAGGAGCCTTGTGGCTAGCAGGTTTGCATGGTGGTCCAGTTGCTCATAGGTTATTGTTCTCGAATCCTCAACCAAAGCAGGAGCATGCTTTGAGACCGAAACCTGTTGTTCAAATATCGAGTGAGCGGTGTCCTTGATAGGTGCGGGAGGCGGCCCGACATTGCTCCACTCCTTGAGTATTTCTTCACGCTCCTCTTCGCACAACAGATTTACTTCGGAGACGGGCTGCTGAGGGCTATTGAGAAGATTATCGAGTAAGTTACAGAAGTGGCTCGCCATGCGCTCAATGGTTCCCGCTTTGAACAGGTCTTTCCGGTAAATGAACTTCCCCTGCCAGCAACCACCCTCATTGCGTAAATGCAGCTCCAGGTCAAACTGGGTCATCACTTCGCTCACCGGGTAATCCAATACGATAAGATCCTTGAACGCCGGGGCCGGAAATGGCATATCTTGAACCGCCATGGCCACTTGGAAGATTGGATGACGATTGACCTGTCGCGGTGGATTCAAGTGCTCAACCAGTTTGCTGAAGGCAAGGTCCTGATGGCTGTGGGCGGCAAGTGTCACCTCTTTGAAACGCCTAATGACTTCTGTGAAGTTCGGTGACCCGGACAGGTCTAGTCGCATCACAAGCGTATTGACGAAGAGGCCCATAACGCGCTCAAATTCTTCTTGTTGCCGGTTAGCAATAGGTGTACCGGTGACAATGTCCGTCTGGGCCGTATATCGGAAAAGCAGAACCTGGAAGGCAGCCATGAGGCTGATGTAAGGTGTAATCTTTTCCTCCTTGTTGTACTTTGCAATCTGCCCGGATAGTTCCGTGGGAATCTTGAACCTATGCTCTTTCCCAGCGAAGGTAGACCGCGCCGTTGCTGGCTGATCCGTGTGCAGTGCCAACTGAGGGGCGTTTTGCAGCTGCTTGGTCCAGTAGTTGGCCTGGCGCTCCAGCTCGTTTCCCCTCAAGGTTTCCCGCTGCCACAGACAAAAGTCCGAATACTGGAGTTTCAATTCGGACAACTCCGGTTCCCGCCCCTTGGAGTATGCGCTATAACAGACCCCAATCTCATGCTTCAGCAAACTGAATGACCAGCCATCCGCGACTATGTGATGGCAGACCCAGAAAAGCAGATGGCGGTCCTCTGAGAGTTTGATCAGGTGAAACTTGAAGATAGGTCCATTCTTT
Organism: Puniceicoccaceae bacterium; assembly: GCA_040830445.1. Classification (GTDB taxonomy): domain Bacteria; phylum Verrucomicrobiota; class Verrucomicrobiia; order Opitutales; family Oceanipulchritudinaceae; genus Oceanipulchritudo. Next base: position 40,786 of record JBFOLZ010000119.1, on the reverse strand, counting down.
ATGTCAAAAGCCTGCTCCTGGGCATTTCTCAAGTGTTCCTTTAGCCGCTGCTCACGGTTGTGTACCCCAATTTCACAAAAATCGGTCCTTTCAAATATTTTGCCAGGGTCTTCCGTTAGGTACTGTACCGGCAAACCATCCTCCACGTCGAATCGGAGACGGAAGGATTCGTGGCGTGCGACAAGGAACTCAATTGCCCGAATAAGACTAGCCTTATCAAGAGCCCCTTCCAGTGAAAGGCCATCTGCGATATTGTTCCTGAGCAGGCCTTCCTCCATCGCATTTGTAAACCACAGACCTTCCTGGGAATAGGATAAAGGAAAGCGATTCGGCCCGGCCTTTGTCCCATTGGGGGCCTTCACAGATTCCTGCAAATTCTCAGCGGTGGAAATGTTTGAAGACATTTCTATGAGAGTGGGATTGGTAAACAAATCCGCGACCGTGACTTTCCTCTTGAACTGTGAGCGGATGCGCGAAACAAGCTGGGTTGCGAGCAGGGATTCACCACCAAGGGAGAAAAAGTCATCATCGGGCCCGATGGCGTCCAACCCTAGCAGGTCCTTCCAGATTCTTGCCAGAGCTTCTTCCTCGGGCGTACCTGGCGGTTCGGTTCTAGTTGGAGGAATCATCCGCTCGGAATGGAAGTTTGCAAGTGCATCCCTGTCGACTTTTCCATTTGCAGTGAGGGGAATTTCTGGAATGTGAATGAACCGATCCGGAATCGCATAACCAGGAAGTTGAGTCCGCAGGAATTCCTTCAGCTCATTTTCAGATGGAATGGGGAATTTCTGTTTCGAAACAAAATAGGCCCTTATGCTGATGACGGTCCCCTCGTCGTTTCTGATCGGATTAGCCGCAGCCTGAAGGATTTGTGAATGCTTGCTTAATGCCGTTTCAATTTCCCCTAATTCAATCCTGAATCCTCGGATCTTGATCAAGGCATCTTCTCTCCCAAGGAACTCGAGAACACCATCATCAAGCAAACGGACGCGATCACCAGTCCTATAGAGATTTGTTTCCTCCGTGGCAGAAAGTGGATCCGGTATGAACTTGTCTGCATTCAACTCTGGTTGGTTAAGGTAACCTATAGCAAGGCCGGCCCCGCCAAGGTAAAGCTCCCCTTCGTTTCCTGGGCGCACAGGCTGCCTATCCTTATCCAGGATGTAAGCCTTCGTGTTGTTGATGGGTTTGCCTATGGGAATGGTATCCCGTTCGATATCTCCGCTACCGATTTCATGTGTCAGCGCGAAGGTGGTGCATTCTGTCGGACCATAGCCATTGGTTAAACGAAGCTTTGGGAAGGTCTGGAGAGCTTTGGTAACATGACTTGGAGATAGGGCCTCCCCTCCGGTTAGGACATGCTCAACGGTCTCGATCACCGAAGGGTCCGTATCGATTATTGCATTGAAGAGCCCTGAGGTCAGCCAGGTTGTCGTGACTTTATGCTGACGGATAGTTTTCTTTAATTCATCGAGATCAAGGTATCGGTTGGAATGAATCACACAGGTTCCACCGTTCAGGAGGGCACCCCATATTTCGAATGTGGATGCATCAAAGGCAGGGGCCGATAGAAACAGGAACTTAGCCTCTGGAGTGAACTTGGCATACACTTGCTCTTTAACGAGTCGGATCACGCCTCTATGAGGGATGATGACTCCTTTTGGTATTCCCGTTGAACCGGAGGTGTACATAATGTAGGCAGGATCATCACCTGATGTCTTGGTCGCACCGTCACCTGGAGGGGCAAAGTCGGAAGGAATGGTCTCCTTGGTCGGATCAATGGCAACCAGTCCAGGTTCCCCAGCGAATTCAGGGATGGCTCCACTACTTAGCACGGCACCGATTTCGGCATCCCTGATGATAAAGCTTATGCGCTCCATCGGATAATCCTTTGGCAACGGAACGTAACTCGCACCAACTTTTAAAACAGCCAACACGCTGACTACGAAGTCAATGGATCGGTCCAAGTACACACCAACCCTTTGGCGCGATGCTATCCCTTCTTGCTTGAGAGTGCTTGCAAGATCATTGGAACGTTGGGCCAGTTCGCCGTAGGTCAGCTTTGCGTCCCCGTCTTCAAGTGCAACTGCCTCAGGATTCCTGGCTACTTGCCGGCTGAAGATTTCCCCGATAGTGCAGTCAGTTGGGTTAGGAGCGTTCATTTGGGTTGAGTCGTTAAACGCATCCTTTTGAGCTTCCGTTGCCCTCTCATGCGGTTCCTCCATTACTATCCACAGCATGTTTCTTTGCCCTGCTGGTACAATTCCTTTTCACCGCTCAGGTAAACTTCAAAGAAATTTTATGACCACTGAACCCCGATCCAGTCCCCAACGGATACCTTTTTGGGGCTTTCTCTCTGCTCTTTCCTCGGTTGTTAGGCGGATGTCAATAGATAAAGTCCCCTATGGGGATTCTTAACCGTTAATTATCAAGAGGATAAGTAGTCCGTAAATAAAATGTAAAATAAGGTTAATTCTTGACTGCGCTAGGGAAGATACCCTAGGATTTAACGTGATTAGTCTGCTTCTAATTACTTAAACTTAATATATTATGAAACTTAGCAAAAAACTTCTTGTCTTCTCGGTGTCGCTGCTGGCCTTTGCCCATTTGGGCTTTAGCCAGTATATTGCTGAGGATAATTATATTGGCGGTGTTGCGACCAATGCCGGTTACACATATTCGGATACCATCGGTAATGTCTTCGAACTCACACATACGGAAACATTTCTTAGTGGTGGAAACATAACCATCAACATCCACGGGAACTATTTTGATAACATTATTTCCGGAACCGGTTTGAATGGGACAACCTTGGGAGACCTTTTCATCAGCACGAATGGTTTGGCTTGGGGCCCAGGTGATGACACCACATTAGATTATATTGGCGGTACAACGCAAACCATCTGGGATTACGGTGTAAAGCTGGGTGTTTACGATAACCAGTCAGGAACCGATATCACCAGTCCGGTGGCAGCTACTGTTCATTCCGATCCTTCTGATATCATCCAATCTACCGCAAGTGGTGTATGGCGTGAATTTCAGGAGTGGCAATTCAATCCTGGTGATCGGACCGAAGTAGGCTCCGCCTCTTGGTTTATCGATACTGCCGGGAACGTTGCCAACGACGACTTCCTTAGCATTACCATTTTCGACTACAAGAATGTCCTGGGTGTAGATGATGCCAACGAGCTGTCCATCCACTGGACGATGACTTGCGGGAATGATGTCATTGAAACGACTCCTGTACCTGAGCCGTCCACCATTGGTATCCTTGGTGCAGCCGGGCTGATGGGGGTTCTCTTTGTTCGCCGTCGCCTGGCCAAGCGCAAGTAAAGCAGACGAATAATATTTAAAAGCAAACCCGCGGGGCGACGGCCCCGCGGGTTTTTTATTGCTAAATTAGGCGACCTCCAGACGTGGGGATCTGTGATCCTTCTGAACTACAGGCTTACCAAGTCCCGGTAAACCGCAGCCCGATGCGGAAACGGTCGTAATCGAATTCGTTCTCGGTGGAGGACTGGTTGAGGTAATTGCACTCAAAGGCGATGGAGCCGTAGCGGACGAGTTGGTAAGTGAGGGAGGCGCCGGCAAGCGGGCCCTTGTCTTCACGGTCTCCGTAATCACGCCGCTCATAGCCAATATAGGCCGATGCCCGTAAGTCGCGCGAAAGGGAACGATTGCCAGTGAGGCGGATCTCCAGTTCCTCGGAAGAGCGGTTGTTGATGGTGGTTCCAAGGCCCTGTGAGGCGGACAGGCGGTAACTGGTCAGGTCATCGACGCGCCAGTCAAGGTCTGCGGAAATATAGGGATTGGAGGTGTCGCCGAGACTGGAATCATCGAAGGAGCGTTCCTGGATTCCGGCCGTGAGAGAGCCGCTGAGCTTGGCGGACAATTGCCCATCCAGTCCGATGGAGTAAGTGAAGGTCTCACTGCTGACATCGGTCTCGAGGGTGGGGCGATCCGTGTCTGTATCCAGGTAAGTGATGCCGCCCTGGACATCGAGCGACTCATTGACGGGAACGGCTATTCGCACCCCGGCCTGCTTGGTCGTGGTCTTGAAATAGTCATCCGAATCGGGGTCCCGTTGCCGGTACTCGACGTTACCGATAACGGTGTAACGTCGGCTCGGGTCATAGATAAGCTCCGCCGAGGCACCGTAGTTATTGACTGTGACAATTTCCCCGACGGACTGCTCGGAACGGGTTTCCGTGTTCAAGATGATGTCTCCCGAAAAGCGGAACCGTGACGTTTGCATCTCCGCTTTCGGCGAGATGCTCAGATCGAAGAAGACGTCCGTGTCATTGAACTCGTCGTAATCGAGGTAGGCCCTACCGTCGACACCAATGGAGGCCGAAAAGTCGAGGTTCTTGCTGCTGCGCTTGTACTGCAGGGATGGCCGGATCGAGAAGACGAAGTCCTCTTGCCCCGCATTCCGGGCCCGGATTTCCGTATCGTAATAGGTCCGTACCTGAAGGTTCAGGTCAATTTGCCCTTCACCCAAGTTAACAAGCCCGTAGGCCGTCCCGGAGCCCATGGCCCCGAGTAACAGTGCAATCAGTCGTTTGTTCATGGATTACCCTTTTTGTGGATAATAGTTTTTGTATTTCCTGTAGTCGGCGTAGCGGTAGGCCCCCAGGTTACGGGACTTGGAGCGGCTGGTTTTGTTGACAATAATGCCCAGTACTTCCGCCTTGCTTTGGTCAAGGCGATCGAGGATTGCCCGCAGGGCGGCCTTCCGGTGCTTGTTCAACTGTGTCAGGAAAATGAAATGGTCGGCCATGTTGCCAATCAATCCGGCGTCCGGGAATATCCCTGCCGGAGGGGTATCAATGATGATGATGTCGTACATCTCCTTGAACTGGCTCATCGCCTCCCGGAACTGGGATGACTCAATCAGCTCTGTTGCTTGCACAGTGCTGGTGCTGATCGGGAGGACATCAAACTTCTCGTTGACCTCGATGACCTGTCCCTCCTGAACCTCCAGGCCCGTTTGTTCTTCCAGCTGTTCGGCCATCCTGGGGCCGATGGAAGGACGCCGGAAATCACAATCGATGAGAAGGGTCTTGTAATGGTGGCGGGAAAAGGAGGCCGCCAGGTTGATGGCCGCAAACGACTTGCCTTCCTTCGGGATGGCACTGGTCACCACAAAAGTGTGTCCCTTCTTCAAATCCCCGGCCTTGAGAAGGATCTGGCTGTGGATCTGGCGGAACAGTTCAACACCATCCTGATGCTTCTGGTCGAGGACCAGACGATGCAGGTCCCCGAGTTTTTTCGGGAACTTGCGAATCTCCCCGAGGAAGGGGATGTGCAATTGCTGCTCGATATCCGCGGCGGTCTTCAGCTTCAGGTTCAGGTAATGGATGCCGAAGGGGACCCCAATGAAGGTTGCCAGGAAGAGAAAGGCGGCCATCCCGTAGATTTTTGGTTTGTCTGGCGTAAATGGTTTCGGGGAAGGCCAGGCCCGGTCGACTATCCGGAGGTCGGTATCACTCAACTGGCTGGCCAGGATGGCCTCATTCAGCCTTTGGTTCACTTGGGTGAAGAGGCCCTTGGTGGTCTCCATTTCCTGACGCAGGACGTTGTACTCAATCGCAATCTGGTCCAGCTCAAGGGAATCCTTTTCCGCCTGCTCCAAGGCCGCTTCAAGGCTCGCTACCCGGGCCTTGACATTGTTATACTGTTGCCGGAAGTCGGAAACGTTCTTGGCCAGCGACTCTTGTATATCGGTTTCAATGGTTTCGAGAGCGGAAGCATTCTCAATCATCCGAGGGTGCCGCTTCCCGTAGCGCAGTGAAAGGGTGCTCCGTTGCGCCATTAGCTGGGTCCGTTCCTCCAGTTTCTGTGGGAGCGTCCCCATCTGGCCAATGGAAGGAAGGGATGCCAGCTCCTCGAAAGTACCCTCAGCCTCCTCGACCTGAGCCAGGGTCGTCTCCAGGTTGAGCAACTCCAACTTGGCCGCGTTCAGGCTGCTGTTGAGGTTTTTCATATCCTCGACAATCAGGTTCTGGCTTTCCTCAAGGGAAACCAGGTTCCGTTCCTGACGATAGCGCTGGACGGCCAGCTCGGCCCGTTCGACCTTCAGCTTCAATTCCTCCCGCTGGCTGCGGAGGAACCGCAAGGCGCCCTCATTGGTCTTCCGAGACCGGTCCATCAGGAAGTCAATAAACTCCTCACTGAACCGGTTGGCCAGCAGGGCCGCTGCCTGGGGGTCCCGGTGCTCAAACTCGAACTTGAAGATGTTTCCTCCAATAAGGGCGATCTTGTTCGATCCAGCCACGATGGATGAAATATTCGGTTCATCTTCCCCGTCTGGGACCTCATACCCCTTCCCAATCAAATCCCGCTCACTGGCGGTCAGGGACTCGACAATTCTGGCCCTGAAGGCGTTGCTGCGGAGATCGGTCAGATGGTTGCGGAGGACGAACTCGATGGAGTTGCCCAGTGGCGTGTCAACGACGCTCTGGATATTGATGACCCTATCCCTCTGTGGTTCAAAGAGGAGAATGGACACGGACCGGTAGAGCGGGACCACCTGTAGCTTCTTGTAGGTAAACAGCCCGGCCAGGCTCAGCGCTGCCAGAAGGGCGAGAATCCAGTGCTCGCGGACGACCAGAATGTGATCCACCCAGGTCCGTTGGTGCACCAGGGCACTGCCGGATTTTTTCTCAGGTGTTTGGTTGGGATTCGTTTCCATGCGGACCTGCTTCTCGAGATAAAGGGAGACCCTTAAAAAAGACGTTCGGGCACGAAGATAATGTCCTCGGGATATATCCGGATTAATTCCGTTGTCGAAGAGGAATTGTTGCCCCGTAGAATATTCTCAAGATTGACCGTTATTTTTTCTTCCCGGTTCTCTCCCTCGACAGGCCTGCGGATGACGATTTCCGACCGCTTGGCGTATTGGGACAAGTCTCCAGCCATGGTAATGGCCTCAAGGATATCCAAATACTGCTTGCCTGCGGGAAAAGTCTTGGCTCCCGGCTGGTTGACTTCCCCGAAAATGTAGAAGACCTGGTCCGCATAGGATACAATGGATACAGTGACTTGGGGATGGATGAGGTATTCCTCGCTGATGAAAAGCTCTTCCAGTTTTTGTTCGGCCTCGCGCAGGGTCAGTTCAGCCAGGGCGGTCCGGCCAAGAAGGGGAATGATGATCACTCCGTCCGGATCCAGCTTCTGTGAAACTGTCAGGTCCGGTTCATTGAATACGGTTACCTGGATCGTGTCTCCTGCCTGCATCTTGTAAAATGCACCCGGATTGGAAGCCTCTTCTTCCTGCGCCCAGGCAAGGACCGGAAGAAGGCACACCATGAGATAGTAGACTGTCCTGGTCAAAGGAATCCTCATACGCTGCTACAATAATATTACCTTAGAAATTATTCACACTGCTTGTCGGCACAACCTTAAAAGCAGGTTTGATGGGTCGATCGGGGAAGGTTGACAAAGAATTTACCAGCCGCGGAAAAGCTTGTCCGCATGCCATGGCAGGGACACTCCCTGGCTGTAAAAGGACTGTGAAAATGACCCCAAAACACATGAGGGCCTTACAATCATAAAACGAATCCGGCAGGATGCCATTGTCTTGAAAAGCAGCGTATCCAGAAGCGGATTAACCGCATCAATCCCCGCTATGGACCGGAATCCCAACCGGTGCCCTGTCTTTGTTTCGTTTCCTACGGTGTCTCATGGGGAAATGGTGAGCAGTCGCGGTAAATTCGCTGTGTTTTCTTGGTAATGCGCTGCTGCTTCGATCAAGAAAGAATAAGCCCTCCTGTCGGTCAAACCGCAGGAGGGCGCTTTCTTTTCAGGGAGCTGGCGCAACCCCGCCAGACCGCTTATCGCCGGATGCAATTCTTTGCGTCATTTAGTTGTCAAGGATGGCGGATTGCTCTACCACTGTTGGTCGCATGAAACTGAGTAAATTTCGGGTCATCTTGTTGGGAATCCTGTTAGTCGCGATCGCTGGAATGGTCGGCGTCTACATCTTCCGGGCCCCCATCAAGGCTACCGTCAACGAATACCGGGCTGAGCGAATTTTTACCCGGGCACAGGAAGCCTTTGGAGAGGAAAAATGGGCCGAAGCCTCCCGCTTGGGAATTGCGGCACATCACCTGGATCAAGGGAATATAGAAATTGATCTGCTGGTGGCGCGGGCGCTTCTGCAGCAACGAAACGCGGCCACGGTCGCCTGGTGGAAGCTTGTTCTCAATGAGCCGGACTTACCCGTTGATGAGTTGCGGGAGCTGACCAAGGCTCTGCTGGCCGCCAAGGATGTTGATGAAGCATTGCCGTTCCTCAGCCGGCTGGTTGAACTGGACGGGGACAACCCGGAAACCCAGCAGCTTTGGCTGGCCTCCCTGCAATTACAGCATCGATACGACAAGGTAAGGACGCTTGCGGGTACATTTGCCCAAAGCGGAAGTGAGGACTGGAACATCCATAGTGCCTATATCCGCATGCAGCGCAGCCTCGGTGAGGAGGCCGGATTTGACTATATCCTCGGCCATCTCGAAGGCCTCATGGAAGAAGGGGGTGCACTGGCTTTGCATGCCGCCCGGGAACTGATATTTCTTCCAGGAATTAGCTCAGGGCAATTGTTGGCTGCGGCCGATTATCTCCGTACAAATTCTGATTCTCCGGTGGACCAGCTGTTTGCCAGTGGGGTTCAAGTGAAGGAGAGTGGAGCCGCCTTCGACATCACGGTCTCCTACATTGACCAGATTCTTGAAAATCCGCAACCCGGCGACTTGGACAAGGTCTTCAAATGGGCCAGATGGATGGAGTGTGGATCATGGATTCTCAACAAGATTGACTGGGAAACCTATCAGGCTGGAGGTGGAACACCCGATCCCTATCTGGGCCTTCTGCTCTCAGAAGGAATGAATGAACAACTCCTCCAACTGACCGAGGCTGCTGCTTCAGAAGGCGGTGAGGAGATGACAGCCTTTCTTTATTACCGTAGCATCGTCTTGCAGCAAACGGGAGAGGCGGAAGATGCCAGGGCCACCCTCGACCTTGCGGTGCAGACCGTGGACCCGGAGCGGTACACTGTTCTTGAACGCTACCTTGCTCGAGACGGGCAATGGCAGCTGCTTTCCGGTCTCTATGATATCCTCATCGAGAATTATCCCGATGAGCCCATATTTGTCGTGAAGGCCCTTTCTTCCCGATACTACGCCGGCTATCAGGACGAGTTGACGCCCCTCCTCCAGCGCGCTGATATTGATGCGTACGAAACCCAGCCCGATGCGAAGGGCTTTATTCTCTATCTGAAATTACTTCAGGAAGGATCCAATCCTGAAATCCACAGCCAGATTGAGGAGCTGATGGCGGCATATCCGGATATTTTTGATTTCCGTCTCCTTCTTGGAGTATCCTATGTTTTGCGGGGACAGCGGGACCTTGCCCGTGACTTGATAGCGGATATGCCCCCGATGGGAGATGGGGCTCCCCGCTATCTTCGCGTGGCAGTTGTTATCCTTGGCCGGTCCGCCGATGATTATATCACCCTGGCCGAAAGAGAAGTCCTCTTACCCCGCGAGAAGTTCCTTATCAGTATTCAGGAACAATAATCCATTCCTTCATCAGCTTCTCAAACTCTTCCCGGGCCGTCTGTTCCTCGCCCAGACCGAGGATACTGAGGAGGAGAACCTGGCGGCGGAAATCGCGCCGTCCCTTGACCAACTGTATCCACTGGGTTTGGTAATCCAGCGTCTGCAGCTGTTCGGGATCGATATCCATGTTCCTCGCCTCCCAGACGGTCCAGAAAATCTGCACCGGCATACCAGTGTCCGGCATGGCAAACAGGTAGTGTTTGAAGGGGATGCGCATGTCGCCAGCTTCGACCAGCATGGGTGCATACTCTTCAACCAGGGTGGCTCCAGTGGATTCCATGCAAATGGTCGGCGCATGGCCATAAGAGGAGACACTGGAAAGTTTATCCTCTTCGGTGTAGCCATAGTAATAGACATCGACCAGGCGGCCACGCTGGGGCAGGCTGTAAGTAAAGCGATGCCCAAAGCTGTACCCAAGGGCTGCTTCGATCCGGCTGCCAATTTCCAGATAGTTGAAGCCATGGTCCCCTTCCTCGGGCAGGGATAATTCCCAGAAAGGCCGGGTTTCCGTTCCAAGTTCGTGGACCCGGAACCAGCCTTCGACAATCAAGAGCACGGCGGCGGGGATGAGGAGAAATCCGACCGTCAGCTTTTGTGGACGACTTCCCTCCCAATGCCCGGCCAGGCTCTTGAAATCCACAGCCTGCGATTGGGAGGAACCGGCCCCGCCGAGATTGAGCAGCTCAATCGCCGCGTAAATCAAGACCATGCTGACGCCGAAAGCAATGTAACCGGCCGGATCGTGCCACTTGTCGTAAGCTTCCTGACCATTGACGATAACCTGGGTGGAAAGGAAGATGGCCCGGCCAGTGTTGACGATGATTACAATTACCGGAAGCAGCAGCACTGCCAGGATGCGTCGGAAGGCGGATTGCCCGAACAAGCTGCCAAGGAATAAAGTGACCATGAACAAGGCCTGCAAGGAACGTATCCCGCTGCACGCTTCATCCACGCCAATCATGATTTCGCCCAGTTGAAGCGTATTGCCGACCATTTCCACAGGATAGCTGAGAAAATGCAAACCGTGCAGGGACCAGCCAACGACAACCTGGGTCAGGGATTGAACAATAGCGATTTCGACCCGGAAGGGCCATGGGATCATTGTGCTCAGGAAGAGAAGCGGGAACAATCCCGCCCGGATACCCTGCCAACCATAATAGCGGGACAAAACCACAACGGTGAATCCCGACATACAGGCACCTTGTGCCCATAATGGCACCCGCCAGAACGGGTTGACCTCTGAAAAAGCATGAAAGAGCAGCACCGGAAGAAGGATGATACCGGAAACCATTAGAGCCGTTGCATCCTTGCCCGGGGAAGACTTCCCGGATGCGTCAATAGCCTTTGGCGTCTTGTCCAGGACGCCGAGATTTCTCAACAGCAGCCAAATCGCCAGGGGCGGTACAAACCATCCAAAATTGTAATAGGATTCGCCGCCCCAATGATGCCGGAGTTGGCTAATCAGGCCGCCCCATCCAACGGCCAGTCCTGCAATTGCCCAGGCTGGTTCCGGCAAGGTTTTCTTATTCCAAGACATCACCGCAGTCTGCCTAAAAGGCTTCCAGCAAGGCTTTTTCCTCGGGAATGAGGATATCCAGATCGAGGTTTTGCAACAGGCCTTCCGCGACTGTTCTCTGGTCGGATGCAGCAAGGACAACGGCATAGATCAATAACCCCCGGGTGGAAGTTTTGCTCCAGTCGATGTCCGTTGTCTTGAGGAGCCGGTTGGCTTCATTGTTCCGCCCGGCTTTGACCAATCCCAGGGCCAGGGTCAGCTTGAACTGGGGAACGTCTGGATACTCATCCACCAGTTGGCGCATTCTCTCGACAGATTCCTCGATCGCTTCCTCAGCCAGGAACCGGAAATAGGCCAGGTTGTTGTGGTGAAGGGGAGAGTCCGGATTGCGGTTGGCCAGGTATTCCGCGATCCGGATGGATTGGCGAAGGTTCCCGTACTCCAGCGTCAGTTCAATCAGCTTGCTTGCCTGTGCCTGGTTGAAAGGTATCCCGGCTGAGAAGGCGGTATAGAGGGATTGCATGGCATGCACCGGTTGGCCCAGTTGCAGGGCGAGGATACCCAGATTTTTCATCAGCGGGAAACGATTGCTTCCAAGGACCCCCTGGTGAGCTTCATCCCAGTAAACCAGAGCCTCCTCCAGTTCGCCTTTTTGCAGCAGGACCCGGGCGCGGAGATAGGCCTCCATCACCGGATCAATCAATCCCTTGGTCGCGGACAGGGTGGACTCAGCCTTGTCGGTCAATGTTTCCTCTATGTAGGCGTTGATGAGCACAATAGCCTTGTCCGGGGTTAACTGGGTCGTGCTCCCCTCGAGGGCCGCTATGACTGATTTTGAGGCATCGATTTCGACCAGCCAGCTGCCGACCAGGATTGGATTCTTGCCTAAAAGACTCTCGATGGCATAGGCGGTCCACTGATCCTTTTCAAGTGGCGCGATATTAATAAGGCGGTTAACAATTCCAACCGAGTCGGGTACGGATTGCACCGGCAGCTCGAGGTAAAGGCGCAAGACCTCTTCCTCAGCGCTGATCGGAAGGTCGCTCATGAGGATGATCTTGAAGGTCTGCTGCAAGGCTGCCGCCTGCCCTGAATCCTCCAGGAGAAGGGAAAGGGCTTCCACTCCCCGGTCGTAGGCCTCCTCCTTGAAAGGCTGTATGGCCTTGATGCGCGGCAGGCGCGGATCCGCACCCAGCTGCTCCATGAAGTCGACATCCGCTTCGAGTTGCTCGAGATAAGCACTGGAATCCTCGGCCCGGCCCAGGATCTGGGCAATCTGGATGGCGCCCATCAAGTCTTCAACATTCGTGTCCGGGTATTGTAAGAGGAGTTCCGTCAGGTTCATGGCCCGTTCTGGAAAAATGTTGGCCAGGCGGTTAATCATCACGCGGAGTGCTTCCGCTGGCAGGTTGTCATTTTCCAGCCGGAATACCGAATCACCTTCAAGGATCGTATAGAGCTTTTCCAGGTCCTGTCGTATCAGCGGGACATTCATGTTTGTCAGGACCGTCAACCCGGCCAGTTCGCGTAGCTCGCTATCGGAACCGTCCACAAGTTCCATCAGGATCGCCTTGCCGCGGGAGCGGTCGGCAGCTGATTCGGACTGGACCAGCAGGCCGCCGAGGTAGAAGTCAACAATTGGGCGGTTCCTGCGCCAGGTTTCCGCTTCTTCCAGAAGCTGCCGGGCGATGGCCGTCTCTCCCTGCAGGTAGGCAATGACACCGGTAATCCCAAGGACATCCGGATTGTTTGGATACAGTTCCCGCGCCAGGTTCAACATCCGGCCACTGGTTTCCATTTTCCTTTGCCTGACCAAGTCCCATGCGCCGTCGCTCAAGTACCACGGAAGGTTGGGGACCTCGTTGGCGTATTGGCGGATGTAGCCCTCAGCCTTGTCCGGGTCCTTTTCAAAGGCCCAGATAATGAAGGCCTTTTCCTCGCCTTCCGGAAGCTCACCAGAGGAAAAGTAATTCTCCAGATTCCGGGTCAGCTGCTCTTCCTGCATGTTTGCCCAGCGTTCGGGCTCGAACTCAGAGGATTGACGTTTGCCGCAGCCACTCATGGCCAGGGCCAGAATGAGGCATCCCGAAAGGACGATGGATGGGGTGATGGGTTTCCTGATCTTCATGAACCTGTTTTCGCCAATGTTCCTAGGGGAATTCATACGGGCGTGCAAGTCGAGATGAAGAATTGACAAACTATTAAAAGAAGTAGCGCGCGGCCGTTGCCGACCGCGCGCTGTGTCTTCATGGTCCTACTTCTGCTGCTGTCTGTAGGAATTGTCGCGAAAGTTATCTATTCAAGGGGCAACCAGATGCGGATGCGGGTTTTTGGCGGATCGTTGTAGAACTTGATTTCTCCTCCCATTACGGAGGCAATTCTTCGGCAAATCGGCAAGCCTAAACCGGAACTGCGTTGCACTTGGAGGAGGCCTTCGAGGTTAATCTCCTGCTCGCCTCCGTGGAGAACAAAATCGGGGAATGGTGGGCCCTCGTCCTCAATGGTGATGACCAGGTGGGTTCCGCTCCCATCGTGCCTTGAGCTGCCGAGGCTGCATTCGAGAACAACGGTCTCCCCCTTGAGGGAGTTGATCTTGTTCAGGAGGAGATTGTTGAGCAGTTGGGCCAGCAGGGTGCGGTCGATCCGGGCAACTTGATGGCTGTCGATGTCCAGTTTTACCTCCAGCTCGTTATCCTGCAGTCGCAGGAGGGTCTGGAAGGTGGTCCGGACATCGTCGAGGAAGAGCTTCAGGTCCAACGGTTCCGGGTGACTCGGGATCATCCGGGAATCCTCCGTGGCCAGGAATACCCCGTTGCGCAGGTGGTCCTCCAGGCAGGCCATGGCAAACAAGCGGGTCTGGGAGGCCTCCTCCGGGCTGGTTCCGCCGGTTGCCTTCTGGAATTCAAGGTCCTCCGCAGTCTTGAGGATGGAGATGGGATTCTTGATCTCGTGCAGGAGATAGAGCCAGTTTTGCCGGGTTGAGTCGGCAACGGACTGGTAGCTCGATTGATCGATCTTCTGGAAGGTGGCCGCAATTCTCGGCAGGCCCTCTTCCCGGTACCCGGCAATGCGGGCATAAAAGACAATGTCCTGGGCCTCGCTGCGGCTGTGTCCCGTGACAATAAGGTGGGATTCCCCGGCGGCCATGGAGAGTTTGCGGACGGTCTGGTCCCAGATGACCGCCGAGCTGTTGCTCAGGTTAAAGGGGTAGTGGGGATAGTCTTTCGGGGCCTCTTCCAACCCGTGCAGGTGCATTAACGTTTCCCCTCCGGCGGAACGGAGTGTATCAACGTCAAAAATCCAATCCACATCTTCCGGACAAACCAGTACTTCCGGTTGTTCCTTGGAGGATGTCGATGGACGTCTTTCGGGGAATGCGCCCATGTTATATTAAGGTGCTTGGGAGTCTTTTAGTGGAGATTCGTGTTTAATCTGAATGTATCCCAGCTTGAGAAGGAACAGAAGACAGAAAATTGCAGTGAGTGAAAGGACCAGGGCTATCTGGGCAAAGGCTTGTGACGTAAGGACAAGAATGGCCATTACCCCGAAGACCACGTTGACAGCGTAGAGGGCGAAGACAGCGGAGCGCTGCTTCTGGCCGCTCTTTTGCAGAATACGGTGATGGATGTGGTCCCGGTCGGCGGTGAAGATTCCCTTGCCTTGGGACGCGCGGCGGAAAATGGCCGTCGCGGTGTCAAGGATTGGTAGCCCGAGGGCGAGGATCGGCACCAGGTAGGAGAGGCCGCCGACTGTCATGCCGGATGGCGGCAAGGCAAAGGTGGCCAGGATGAATCCCAGGAAGAGGCTTCCCGAATCCCCCATGAAAATACTTGCCGGATGGGTATTGTAGACAAGGAACCCAACCAGTGCGGCGACAAAGGCGGTGACCAGGACAATATCCGAACCGTAGCCATTGAGGGCCAGTGCGATACTGAGGCTGCTGACAGCGATCACGCCCATCCCGGCAGCCAAGCCGTCCATGCCGTCCATCAGGTTGACGGCGTTGATGATGCCGACAATCCAGAGGAAGGTGATGCCTCCGGAGATGATGGTGTTGAGGGTGCCCATGTCCTGGAATTGCAGGAAGGGGATTTCAAAGCGATAGCCGGCCGCAACCACCACGAAGGCGGCCAATGCCTGGAAGAAGAGCTTGACCCGCGCCTTGAGGTGGAGGATGTCGTCCGCCAAACCCAGGAGGAACATCATGCCTGCACCCAGCAGAATCCATTTGCTTGGAAAATCGATAATCCAGGCAAAATCCTCGACGATGAGTTGCAGCATGTAAAAATAGGCGAGTCCGATGATGAACCCGCCGACAATGGCGATGCCCCCGACACGGGGGATGGGTTTTGAGTGCACGCTCCGGTGATTCGGATTGTCCACCAGGTTCCAGCGCAGCGCCAGGCGTTTGACCAGGACAGTGAGCACAGCAGTAGCCGTGATCCCGACAGCAAGTCCCGAGACAAACAGGAATACCTGTATGTAAGTAGAATTGACCATGTGACTGTTTATTTAGTTTTCGCGACTAAAATAGGGGATTATACCTATATATGTTTCATAAGTTTCCCAGTTCCTTGTCAATAACAATTTAGAAAAGGAATTTGAGCTCCCCAGCGGGAATTCATCAGCCTTGGCGGGGAATTGAGATTTCGCTTGTCAGGACTTGCTGAACAACTCTTGTTGAAGGTTTGTCCCCAAAATCGATGAAGACGCGCCTGAACAGCCTCATTAAGTCGGTCGCCACCCAGTTCATCCTGGGGCGGACCATCGCGTTGGTGCTGATTTACAGTGCCATCTTCGCGGTCAGTCTGTGGATTGGTTACCTGCTTCGATTTGACCTTGTCATACCGGAGTCTTACCAGCGGGAATACGTGCTCGCCCTGCCGTATGTGGTGGGCGTTAAGTTGTTCTTCCTCATGCTCTTCGGACAATTTGGGATTCTCCTGAGCTACTTCCGGCTGCCCGATTTGAACCGCATTGGGATAGCGCTGACGCTGTCCTCGATTCTCCTTGTCCAGGCATGGTATGTCCTTCCTGATTTCCACATTTCCCCCCGCAGCGTGCTGCTGGCGGATTACATTTTCAGCCTCTTCCTGCTGACTGCATTCCGGATGTCCCTGCGGATCTACCGGGAGCGCTACATGCAGGATTCCGCTGCCCTCAAGAAGAGAAAGCGGGTGGCCATCCTCGGGGCGGGGATGACCGGGGCCAATTTGGCCTATGATTTATTGAGCCGGGCCGGAGTTGGCCTGCGTCCGGTCGTTTTTCTCGACGATAATCGTAAAAAATGGCGCCACAAGGTTCATGGCATCCCCGTGGCGGGTGGGACGGACGAGCTGGAGACGATGAAGAAGCGCTTTGGCATCCAAGGGGTCATTATTGCCATGTCGACGGCATCGGCGAAGCGTATTCTGGAAATCACGGAGGCCGCCGGAGCGCTCGGTCTCAGCACTGATATCATGCCATCGGTGACGGAACTGGCTACCGGGAAAGTCCGGGCCTCCCGGGTCCGACCGGTCGAAATTGAGGATTTGCTGGGTCGTGAACCGGTGGATTTGGACACGGATGACATCCGGGCCCTCATCCAGGGCAAGGTTGTCATGGTAACCGGGGCCGGAGGGAGTATTGGCAGTGAATTGTGCCGCCAGATTTTCAGCAACAATCCAGAACGCCTCCTTTTGGTCGATCGATGCGAGGTGCAGCTTTATGCCATCGAGATGGAGATCCGGCGCCTGGCCCTGACCAACGGCAATCTCCTTCCCCTGATTGGCGATGTCTGCGATGAGCCAAGGATGCGGGAGATTTTCAGTCGCTACAAGCCGGACATCGTCTTCCACGCTGCTGCCCATAAGCATGTCCCCATGATGGAGCACCAGCCTGTGGAAGCGGTGAAAAACAACACCTTGGGTACTCGCCTGACGGCAATGCTGGCGAAGGAATTCGAGGTGGAGCGCTTTATCTTCATTTCCACTGACAAGGCCATCAACCCGACGAATGTCATGGGGGCGAGCAAGCGTCTGGCGGAGATTTTCCTCCAAAGCTACAACCAGTCGAATGGGGCCAGAACCCGGTTCATGGCGGTCCGCTTTGGCAATGTCCTTGGCTCTTCCGGGAGTGTTGTGCCCATGTTCAGGAAACAGATAGCGGAGGGGGGGCCGGTGACGGTCACGCACCCGGAGGTTATCCGCTACTTCATGACCATACCCGAGGCGGCCGGCCTGGTATTGCAATGTGCTACTCAAGCCTCTGGCGGGGAAATATTCGTTCTCGATATGGGCCAGCCGATCAAGATTGTCGATTTGGCCCGCAGGATGATCCAGCTGTCCGGGTACGAGCCGGAAAAGGATATCGAGATCAATTTCATCGGGCTGCGGCCAGGGGAGAAGCTGTTTGAGGAGCTGCAGCATGTGGGCGAAAAATACAGCCCGACCCACCACGCCAAGATTCTCCGGTTTACCGGTGAGCCCTATCCGCTGGCTGATGTGGAGGCCTTTCTGGAAACCATTGCTTCCCATTTTGGCAATGCTGACGCCGAGAGCCTGAAGGCGAAGATCAAGGACTTTGTTCCAGAGTATAAGCCGTATCTCCCCTGAATCAGGATCGCGACCCTTCGCAGCCATGACCAAGCGCCTTCTGGACATTCTTCTCATCCTGCTCAGCGCGCCGGTTTGGTTGGTCCTCTTTCTCGGGACAGCACTTTTCGTCCTGGTTTCTTTCGGGAGGCCGGTATTTTTCCGCCAGGAACGGGCCGGCCTTGGACAGAAGCCCTTCCATATCATCAAGTTCCGAACGATGAAGGACTTGCGGGATGGGGACGGCAATCTGCTTCCGGATGAGGTCCGGCTGACCCGTTGCGGCCGCGTGCTGAGGTCCCTGTCGCTCGATGAATTCCCCGAGATTTTGAACGTGCTCAAGGGCGACATGAGCCTGGTGGGACCCCGTCCCTTGCCGACGAAGTACCTCCCGCGTTACTCGCCGGAGCAACTCCGCCGGCAGGAATGCCTTCCCGGAATCACCGGATGGGCCCAGGTCAACGGGCGAAACCTGCTCAACTGGGAGGACCGCTTTCGCCATGATGTCTGGTACGTCGATAATCGCTCGCTGAAGCTGGACCTGGTCATCCTCTGGAAGACGGTTCTGACGGTCCTCAACCGCGAGGGGATTTCCGCTGAGAATGCCGCCACCATGACGGAATTCATGGGGTCGGATGATAGCCCAGATCAAGGACATTGACCTCAAAGAGGTCGGCCTTGCTGCCCGCATCCATCTCATAAAAGCGAATCAGGATACGGCCATGGGTGGTACCTTCCGGCGCCTGCCAGAGGACCCGGATCCGTTGCCGCGCTCCGTGTTCGTCAACCGGTGCAAGTCTTCCCCTGGCGGACTTGACCAGCAGCTCCTTGCCGTTGAAAAAGTCCAGCCGGATGTAGATCTCGCCTGACGGGCTCTGGATGGATTCCAGATCGAGGTTTCCCAGGTAATAATGGCCTTCCCTTGCCTGGAAGGGTTGGAAGATATGTCCCCGGCGGACATTTTCAGCTCTATATCCTACCACTTTGCCACCGGCCCCCATCGCCACATCCTCCGATTCAAGGGACTGGTGACGCCAGATTCGTGGGTCATCAACCGAGTCGAATGTCGTGTCCTTGAGTACCGGTGAAGGATCCCCATAAGAGGGCTTCCCCTGAAGGCCACGGGCAAGGGCCCATGCCGTCATGAGCGTATCCAGCCTTGGTCCGTAGTCGCGGCCAAGGCCGAGCTCGAGGGCACGGTTGTGGAGGGCGGCAATCGCTGCTCCCGTTCCATCGTAACGGAAGGGCCAGGAAAGGTCATGGGCATGGCGGGTGCTGGGATATCGCTGCTGGACCTCGCCTGACTTCGCGACGAACCGGTCCCGCGCCTCCAAAGTCCGTATTGCGAGGTGGATCCCCTCTGCGATCCCGGCCCGGTTGGCCGATTCCCAATTGCCTCCCTGCAGTTCCCATGAGAGCTGCATGTGCTCAACAAAACTGGCCGTCAGCTGGAACAGGCCGGCTGTCTCCTGAATCCTTTGCAGAAAGCGGGATCCGGGCAGACCGTCCAGGATCACAGGCTCAATCTTGCCGGCCAGATCCTCCGCCTGCTCCAATGACTCTGCAAGTGCAGCAATATCCGATGCCTCCCACAAGGCGGCTTGCCATGGATCTTTCCAGTAACGCAGCCACCAGCCCTTGCCCGACTGGTTCATCCAGAGCGCTTCCGCCTTTTCGTGGAAGACCCGCATCGGCATGGCTGCCGGACCGTAAAACTCACGGAAAAACTCGTCTTCGAGGACCGAGGCTTCCGCCCCGGGATGCCACAGGAGTCGTGTGGTCAGCCAGTTCGTCAAGGCATCATAGGGCCAGATAGCCGCTACCTGGGAATAATAGGCCTGGACGCCCCGTTCATGGAGAGCTGGAATGGACTCAGAAATGACGGTTCGCAGGGACCGGGGAATGAGGTACCCATAGCCAAATATATAATCCCATGTCCCGATGATCGCCGGCCCGGCCGTGCTCCATTTGCTGACAAGGGCCAGGTCACCCTCCCTCGCACTTGCATCATGCCACTGGCTCCTGTCGAAGGTCAGGTAGGGAACGACCGAAGGGTGGACTGGGAAGTCGGGTACATTCTCCCAGCGTAGGTAGGCCAGGGCGCCGAGGGCCAGACGCTGGCCGGGTTCTTCAGGATGCCAAAGCCCCGAGAGGGAATTGGCGACAGCGTTGGTATAGGCAAAGACGTGGTTGCTCCAGTCCGGCCATCGCCGGAAGTAGTTGTCCGGAGTCCATGGATACTCGTCCGGGAAGCTGCCAAATATGTATGAATCCCCAAGGCTAAGGCTGGTCGCGAGGAGTCCCGGGGTCTGTCTGACCGGGGGCAGGGAACCACTATTTGGGATTATTTCCAGGAGGGCTGCCAGCGTTTGCCGGGTTACCCAGTCGCGAACACCCGGATTGGCGAGGTCCGGATGGTTGTTATAGCCATGGGGCCGGGCATAGGGCTGTCGCATCGGCCGACCGTTGATATCCTTGGCAAACCACTCCGGATGGTCGTCAAACTTGTCCGGCGGCAGGACCTTGTGCAGGGTATGGTTGTACCTGAACCGCTCCCGCAGGCCATGCCAGGTGCGCCAGTCGATGGATGCCCACGGAGGGTTTCTAATATCCGGATTGCGGCTCAGGAAGCCCGCCTTTTCCTGCAGGAGGATGTCATCCCCGCCTTTCACGGGCGGTGGTTCCGGAGGGGAATCCAGTCGTTCCAACCCGAGTCGTCCCGGTTGGTAGTAACGCCAGCCGAGCATTTCTTCCGCGAAGCGATAGACGGCAAAGGAGGTGGCGGTGTTGTCGCTGCCCCGGATCTCCAGTCCGCGCCGGGTCCGTTCGACCACAATTTCATCGGTCAGGGGATCCCCGTCAAAGGCCGGGTGCCCGCGGCTGGGCCCGACATGGATACCCCTCGGGCCGCCGAGAAGGTTTGCAAACCGGACAACCGGGCGTTCGCCGTAGGTTCGCTCCAGCAGGTTAGCCAGGTCCGCGGCTGCGTTTTCGACCACCGGGGATGCCTGGCGGCTGAGGACGATCTGGTTGTAGTCATCCGGCAGACCGGCGGCGGCCACCCTAGCTGCCAGAAGGGCAGAAACCAGCAGGATTTGGCGCATAAGCTCAGGAATCCGGGCGGATTTCGCCGTTCTTGGAAAGGAGGATGGCAATTGGCCGGGTGGCTTGGAAATTACTGAAAATGATCATCATCAGGACGGTGATCGGAACACAAAGGATGGCCCCCGGTATCCCCCAGATGGAGCCCCACAGGGCGAGGGCGAGGAGGATCACCAGTGGACTCAGGTTGAGGGTGTTTCCCATCAGGCGCGGTTCAATGATGTTGCCCACGACCATCTGGGTGGCAGTGACACCGATGACCACGACGAAGAACGGCGTCAGGGTGGGGAACTGGACCAGGGCCAGGATCGAGGGAAAGACGGTGGCCACGATGGAGCCGATGGTCGGGATGTAATTGAAGAGGAAAATCAGAAGTGCCCAGAAGACCGCAAAGTCCAGGCCGATGGAGCGCATGATGAAGTAACTGACAAAGCCCGTCAGCAAACTCGTCAGGGTCTTGATGCCGATGTAGGTCTTGGTGTCGCTGTAGATGCGGCGCATGATGGAGCGGACCTTGTCCCGCTTCTGCCCGTCCCCGACCATGTTGTCTATTTTCGGCAGGAAACACTTCTGCTCGAGAAAGATGAACAAGGTGTAGATGAGGATGATTCCGGCACTTCCAATGAACCCGGCGACGGTCAGTCCCAGCCCCTGGATGATTTTCGTGAAATCGATCTTCCGGACCAGTTCCGCCAGCTGCGGGGACTCGTCCAGGCCCACGAGGTCGGCCCCGCGCTCCAGCAGGCTTTCCACATTGGCCTGGTAGGAGGGGGCGGTCTTGATGACGTTGTTGATGCTGGTGCTGATCAGGTTGGTGAAGACGATCAACGACCCGAAGATGACGACCATCGCGAGGAGGAAGCAGAGGAAGCGAGGCGGGGTGAATTTCCCGATCTTCAGCAGGGCAATGGAGTCCGCGAGGATATTGATCAGGTACCAGATGAAGATGGCCAGGACCATCGGAATGATGAGGTCTTTCCCCAGCGTCAGGATGGCGAAGGCAAAGGTTATTAGAATGGCGATGGATGCGGCTTGGGTGCTTTTCATTGGAAGGATTCAAATGCCGATGGTAATAATTCGCGCACCGTTCCGGCCAATCCGGAATCAGTGCCTTTCCAGAAACTGTAGACAGGAAAGTCCCGCCCCAGGCGATTGCTCAGTTCCAGCAACCATTGCCGGCAGGCTCCACAGGGAGTGAGGGGCTCGCCGGGTGCTTCAGAGCCCTTCTGGCAGGCGGACAGGACGAGCGCTTCCACTTCAGAGGCTTTGCCCTCCACTTGGGCCCGGGTAATGGCACTGCGCTCGGCGCAAAGGGTCAGCCCGTAGGAGACGCTTTCGTAGTTAATGCCCGTGACCACTTCTCCCGAGGAGAGAACCAGGCCCGCCGCAACGGATAACCCTGAGTGTGGACAATAGCTCTGCTCAAGGGCGGATTCCGCGTCCTGCAGGGCGGCCGCACATTCTGCTGGCAATTCGTCTCGCTTGATCGCTTTCATTGAAGAGGGAAACTTCCTCTAGAAAGGAAGCAATTGGCCGGGCGATTTTGCAAGCGTGAACAATTACCCATGGCATTTCCTCCTCTGGTTTCTTATCCTTTACAGATGCCCCGCCCACCGTATGGTTGAATTTGATGCATTTACTCCAACCAGCATTTATTCAGGGTCTCGGTGGTCCCGAGCTGCTGATTATCCTCGCCATAATCCTGCTTTTGTTTGGAGCCAAGAAGCTCCCGGAACTGGCCAAGGGCCTGGGCAAGTCCATGAAGGAATTCAAGAAGGCCGCCCAGGAAGTCCAGGACGATTTCCAGGAAGCCATGGATTCCGCCGAGCCGGAAAAGAAGCCCACTCCTCCTGACGCCAAGGAGGTACCGCCTCCTGCACCCGCCGCGGAATCCCCCGCCGTGGAAGCCCCCGAGGCGGAAGCCGCTCCCGAGAAAAAGGACTAACCGGCCCGCTTACCCTGCTTCCGGCAGGAACAGGTGGAATGTCGAACCTTTGCCTTCTGTCGACTCAAGGTCGATGAATCCGCCCGAACGGGCGATAATACCGAATACTGAAGCCAGCCCCAGTCCGGTACCTTTCTCCTTGGGCTTGGTGGTGAAAAAGGGATCAAATATCTCCTCCCGGATTTCCGGGCTGATGCCGCTCCCGGTATCTGAAACGGAAATACAGGCATAACGACCGGGAACGATGCACCTGTCCCCGACGCAGACCCGCATTTCCAAGTCGTGGGTACTGACCTTGACCCGGATCTCCCCGTCCCCGGAAATAGCGTCCCGGGCATTGACGAGAAGGTTCAGAATGGACCGGTGCAGTTGATGCGGGGCAATGCTCACCAGGGGAGCATCGGGGTCATAGGCAAAGTTAACTGCAATATTTTCCGGGAAGGTTTCCCCGGTCAGGCCCTCCAGCTCCTCCAGCAGCAGGTTGATGTCGATCACTTCCGTATCCGTGCTTTCGGACTCCCTCGCGTAGGTGAGGATTTCCTGGATGACCGCGCGGGCCCGCCCGGTGCTGGTCTCGATGATCTCCACGTAACGCCCGACCGAATCGTCCTCCAGTTTGCGTTTCAGCAACTCGGTCGCCATCCGGATGGGAGCCAGGAGGTTGTTCAAGTCATGGGCGATGTGCCCGGCTAGCTTGGCGATATCCTCAAAGCGCTGGGCGTTGAGCAGCATCGCCTCCAGCTTACGGATGTCCTCGACGTCCTGATCAGGGGCGCCAGCCGGATGGGGCTGGTTCTCCCAGTTGAGAAGGCTTTCCTTGATCGCACTTCCCCAGCGGTAGCCGCCGATCCCCCCGCCAGCGGGGAGAATCCGGTGGCAGGGAATGAGCCAGGCGATGGGGTTGGCTCCCACTGCCGCGCCGACGGCCCTGGCCTTGGTTGGTGAGCCGAGCCCTTCAGCCAGTTCGCCGTAGGTCCGGGTAGTGGCAAAGGGAATACGAAGCAGATCTTGCCAGACCGAGATTTGGAACGAGGTGCCAACTGGCACCAGTTCGAGCCGCGCTTGTCCTTGGATGGCCTCCAACAGATCCCCCGGGCCAATGCGCCCGTCATTCTCCAGCCGGACGTCACCCTTCCAATAGCCGCGGACCGCCTGTTCGTCGAGGTCGCCCAGGGAGAGCCATGCCACCTTGCCGTCAAACTCGCCGACCCAGGCTGTCCCGGTCGGGGAATCAACCGGGTACACATTCAACACGGGAAACCCGTCCCGCAGAATATCATTGAAGTCGAGCAGGACCAGGCCGTCCGCCGGGGAGTCAGTCATTGAGCTCGTGAAGCAGCTCCTCAACTGCCTTGAGACGGTTTTCAACGGCCGCCAGCCTTTCCTCCAGCTGGTCAATCCGGCTGGCGGGTTGTTCTTCAATGGAAGCCGGTGCCAATGGCGTCTCCTCCATAATCCCCACTGCAGGGGCTGATTCCGGCAAAAAGGTGTGTTCCCAGCGGATTTCCTTGGTCCCGGCAGTGCGCTCCAGTGAACGGACGAGGCACAGCGGTTCCTCCTCGCGATCCTGCATCCGCTGCAGGCAATCATTCACTTGTTGCAAATCGGCAAAGGGGTGCATGCGATCGGATCGTTGGCGGAGCTGTCCGGGGGTTTGTGCTCCCCGCAGGAAGAGGGTGGCCAGCAAGGCATATTCTTCCGCGTCGAGTTCCCATTGGGCGCTCAGGTTTTCCCGGAACTTGGCCGTCCGCGAACCGGCCAGGTCGACCCGCATGACGAGGCCCATTTCCCGGAGCGCATCCAGGGCCCCCAGCACCTCGTCCTCATCGTAATCGGTCACCGGGTCCCGGCTGGTCTTCTGGTTACAGGCATGGACCAGTGAGTTGAGGGTAAGGGGATAGCTTTCCGGGGTGGTGCGGGCCTTTTCCATCAGGGCCCCCATTACCCGGATCGTTTTCGGTTCCAGTTCCATGGATTGGGAGCCTACAGTGCCGGGCTCTCCGGGGAGACGGATTCATCCGGCTCTCCTTCGGTGTTGTAGATATAGCCCACCCCGTGGATTGTCTTGAAGGCATCCAGGTTCAGACCGTGCTTCTGGTAGAGGCCCCGGACCTTGACAATGTACTGGTCAAGGCTCCGGCTGCGCACGTCCGCATGGATGCCCCAGACCCCGTGAATGAGGGTCCGGCGGGTAATGACCGTGTTCGGATTGGAGTTGAGGAAGGACAGGATGCCCAGTTCCTTGCGGCCAATCTTGACCGATTCCCCGTCCGGAAATCCGATCGCCATTATTTCCGGATTCACCATCGCTCCCTGGAATTCGAACGGTTCCTCCGAGACACTGGCATTCTTGGTCACCTTGTCATCCTTGGAGGTTTCCGCGCGGCGCAGGACGGCATTGATCCGCGCCACCAGCTCGCTGAAGCTGAAGGGCTTGGTGATATAATCGTCCCCGCCCATTTCCAGGCCCTTGACCCGGTCGTTTTCGCTGTCATTCCCCGTCAGGAAGATGACCGGAAGATCGATGTCCTCCTGTTTCAGGGCGTCAACCAGGGCAAATCCCGACTGGTCGGGAAGGTTGACGTCCAGCAACATCAGGTTGGCAAAGTTGTTCTGCAGGTAACGGGTTACGTTGGCGGCCCGGTGATGGACCTGGGTCAGCATGCCCGCCGATTCCAACTGGTCGGATATCAACTGGGCAAGTTCAGGATCGTCCTCGACGATCAGTATGAGTGGTTTTGGTTTCGCCATGTTCTAATTCTCCTTCCCCAAGGTTGAGCGATATGCGGAGGTTTTACAATTGTAAAAATCATGTTAATGAGGAAAATTTGCCATTGTGGGAAAGGGCAGGAGGCGTTTTGTTGGTCGGTTCATGAAAGATTTTGAAAGTTTATTCGCTGAGTTGTCAGAAAAGGCGGAACGCGGCGACCCGGATTCCGGGACGGTCAAGCTGTTGGCCCGGGGCAAGCATGCCATTGGCAAAAAGCTGATTGAGGAGGCCGGGGAAGTGTGGATGGCCTCCCGTTATGAAAGCAAGGAGGAGGCGGCCGAGGAGATTTCCCAGCTCCTTTACCACGCCCAGGTCATGATGCTGGCCAATGGCTTGAAACTGGAGGATGTCTACCGTTACCTTTAATGGGAGGGATATGGAAATGTTGAAACTGGCTATTCCAAACAAGGGGGCGCTCTCAGAAGCCGCCGTGAAGATTTTAACCGAGGCGGGCTATGCGTGTCGCCGTCACAGCCGCGAGCTGGTGGTCCGCGATGCGGAGCATGAGGTGGAGTTCATCTTCCTGAGGCCCCGGGACATCGCTGTGTATGTCGGTTCGGGCCTCATTCATGCGGGTATTACCGGTCGGGATCTCGCCCTTGACTCCAAGGCACCGGTCAAGGAGTGCATGGCCTTGAATTTCGGCAAGTCCCGGTTTTGCTATGCCGCTCCCAAGGACCAGGGGCTGGATCCGTCCGGGCTGGGCGGGATGCGGATTGCCACCAGTTATCCGAATATTGTCCGGGCAGACTTAAAGGAACGGGGAATCGAAGCCGATACCGTGAGGTTGGACGGGGCTGTTGAGATTTCCATTCAACTGGGTGTCGCTGATGTCATTGCCGATGTTGTTGAATCCGGAAGAACGCTGGTTGAGGCCGGGCTGGAGATTATCGGGGAGCCGGTTCTCCGCTCCGAAGCGATCCTCATCCAGAGGCAGGAGACAGAGGCGGTTGAGGGACTCGACCTCCTGATCAAGCGCCTGGAGGGAATCCTGGTGGCCAGGGAATATGTCCTGCTGGAATATGTTATCCCCAGTGATTCGCTGGAGGAAGCCTGCCGGATCACACCGGGCGTCAAGAGCCCGACCGTTTCCCCTGTCAGTGAAGAGGGCTGGATGGCGGTTGCCGCCATGGTCAAGGCGGTGGGCCTGAATAAGATTATCGATGAATTGAGCGATTTGGGTGGCAAGGGCATCATTGCCCAGGACATCCGGACCTGCCGCCTCTAGGAAGGATTGTCATGAAAGTTGCCCTCGTTGATGGATTCAACATGGCTTTCCGGGCCTTTTACGGAATGCCCGACTTGACCCGGGAAGACGGCTTCCCGACGGGTGCCATTCATGGCTGGGTCCGGACCCTCTGGTGGATTGAGGACAACGTTGAGGCCGACGCCATTTATGTCTTTTTTGATCTCGGTGGAGCCAGCCGCCAGCTGGCCATCCGTGAGGATTACAAGGCCAACCGGGGAGAGACTCCAGAGGAGCTGGAAAAGCAGGTCCCGGTGATTAAGGATTGGACCCGCGCAGCCGGTTATGCCGGTGTCGAAGAGAGTGGCATTGAAGCGGATGACCTCATAGCCGCCTACAGCCATGAGCTGTCAAGGCGGGGACATTCTGTTGTAATCATCAGTGCCGACAAGGATTTGGCCCAACTGGTTACGGATGAGGTGCATCAACTGGTCCCACCGCCCACCGCCAATCCCCGTATTGGCTGGCGCGAGTTGGACCCGGACGGCGTGGTCGAGAAATTCGGGGTCAAGCCGAGTCAGATTGCCGATTACCTGGCCCTGGTCGGCGACACATCGGATAACATTCCCGGACTGAAGGGATGTGGGCCGAAGACAGCCGCCAAATGGCTGGTCCAGTACGGCAACCTCGAGGAAATCATCAACCACTCCGGGGAGATCAATCCCAAGCGCTTCCAAGGCATGGTCTATGCCGAGGCCGATGAACTGCGCCGGAACCTCGAGATGACCCGGCTGGACCGCACCATTGCGGTGGACATGGATGCCCATGCCGAGCCGGATCACGAACGCGCCTGTGCCATCCTCGAGGAGATGGAAATGCAGAAAAGCGCCGAGACCTTGCGCAACCGGATTGATCGAGCGGGTGCCTGATTAGATGGGGGCCTTCTTCCCGGCCTCACGCAGGGCCTTCAGGCTGATGGACTTGTTGGTCTTCGACATGCGATGACCCGTTGAGGGATCGATGACCAGTTCACAGTGGTACCAATCCGGAGCTGTCCAGCCAAGGGCTTCATAAAGGAGCAGTTGACGGGCTGTTGAGACCAGCAGGTCCTCCCCGCGGACGACTTCCGTAATTTCCATAGCATTGTCGTCCACCACGACGGCCAGTTCATAGGCGGGCCAGTTGTCCCGTTTCCAGACAATAAAATCCCCGAAGTCCCTTCCGGCCATGAAGGCCTGCTCACCGAGCCGGTTGTCGATAAAGCGAATGGTTCGGCCGTCCGGGACCCGGAAGCGCCAGTTGACGCCTGTTTCCGGAGTCAGGCTGCGAACGGTGGTGTTCGGAGGCCGCATTGCGGGAGGAAATATCGGATCGCCATCGACGGGCGAGGGAACCGGCTGGGCAGCCCGGATGGCCTTGCGCGAGTGGGGAGATGGATAGATCCGGCCAAGGTCCCTTAGCTTGGCGAATGCGGATTGATAGAGGGCTTTCCGTTTGCTCTGTTCATAGGGTCCGTAGCCTCCCCCGCAATCGGGTCCTTCATCCCAATCGAGGCCGCACCACCGCAAGTCCTCCACCGCTCCCTCAATATACTCCTCCCGGTTGCGCGCGGGGTCGATGTCTTCAAGCCGGTAAACGAGGGTTCCTCCAGCTGTCCGGGCCCGTTTCCAGGCTCTGCGGAAGGTCGAGGCATGCCCGGGATGAAGCCGGCCGGAGGGTGTCGGGGCAATCCGGCCGCGATATCGTCCGGATTGTTCTGAATTATCTGTTTCCCTTGGCATGGTTCCCTTTTCCCGTGATTCCACGAATTCCGCATTCGTTCTTGAATCGAGGGAAACTTGCGTGATAATGCCCGGACTTTCAATCGTTAACCACGAATGGACACGAATGCCCTTATCAAGCGGGTTTTGCACGAGGGTATCCCTGTAGGTTCGTGGTTAGCGGCTCCCGGATGTCCCGGTAGATGGAAGCCAACACACGAATATTATGGAAGAATCACAAGAAACGGGAGCGGCCGCAGTTGAGCTGCCCTCCTTTGAAGAATTAGGCCTGCATGCGGATGTCTTGAAGGCCCTCGATGAAAAAGGCTACGAGAAGCCCACCCCCATCCAGGCCGAGGCCATCCCGCTTCTCCTGGAAGGCAAGGACTTGATCGGCGGTTCGCAGACCGGTACCGGCAAGACCGCGGCTTTTTCACTCCCCCTGATTTCCCGCCTGGAGGGCAACCGCAAGACGCCACGGGTCCTCATCGTCGAGCCCACCCGGGAGCTGGCCCAGCAGGTCATCGAGCAGCTTGAACTCTACGGCAAGTACCGCCCCCTGAAGTCGGTGCTCCTGCATGGGGGAGTTGGCTACGGCAAGCAGCGTGAAGCCTTGAAAAACGGCGTTGACATTGTTGTCGCCACACCGGGCCGCCTATTGGACCATATTGGCCAGAAGACCCTCACCTTGAAGGGCGTCGAGGTGCTCATTCTCGATGAGGCCGACCGTATGCTCGATATGGGATTCATGCCGGATGTGCGCCGCATCGTGGCCTTGTGTCCCAAGAAGCGGCAGAGTCTCCTCTTTTCCGCGACCATTCCGCCGGAGATCGAACGGCTCAGCAAGTCGATGCTGCGGAACCCCGTCCAGATCAAGATCGGGGGCGGGCGCATGCCGGCGGAAACCATCAACCACACCATTTATCCGGTCGATGATCGGCAGAAGTTCGACTTGCTGGTCGCCATTCTGGAAAAGCTGGAATACCACAGTGTCCTGATTTTCACCCGTACCAAGGTCGGGGCGGATACCATTTCCCGCTGGCTCAACGAGACCAACCACGGCCCCATCGGGGTGCTGCATTCCGACCGCAAACAAAAGGAGCGCGATGCTTCCCTGGCCGACTTCAAGTCCGGCAAGATAGAAATCCTCGTGGCGACCGACATTGTCGCCCGCGGGATTGATGTCAGCGGGGTCAGCCATGTCATCAATTATGACATTCCCCTGCATCCGGAAGATTATGTGCACCGTATTGGCCGGACTGGCCGCGCCCAGCGTAGTGGCGATGCCGTTACAATCCTGACCGCGGGTGAGCTGGACTATCTCCGGGCCATCGAGCGCTTCATTTCCCAGCCGATTCCCCAGATGAAGCTGGAAACCTTCAACTACAACTGGTCCCCGCTCTTCGACAAGCTGGGAACTCCGAAAAAGAAAAAACGCAACCGTGGTTTTGTTCCGCAATCCAAGTTCTAGGAATCGTCCGGCAGTGCGCTGCCTGGCCCTGTTAACGCTTCTCTTGCCGCTGTCATCCGTGCGTGCGGAGATTGTCTTCGCGGAGGAGATTTTTCCTCAATTGGCTTCCATAATGGAGACAGCCGCCCGCGAAGGGACAACTTTGCAGCTGAGCGATTTCCGTCTTCAGGAACGGGAGGGCGACCTGACGGCCGTAAAGGGGCAAAACAGCTTCAAGGTCTGGGCCTCGGGACGCGTGGCAGGTGCCTATGAAATGCGGGAGGATATCGACAATCGCTTTCGCGGAAACATTGACGCCCGGGTGACGGTGACCAAGCCGCTCTACCATTGGGGCAACCTCGACCGGCGCGAAGTGGTCGCTGAAGGCCGTATTGCCCTTGAGGAGGTAATGGCCACCGACCAGGGGGCGCGCCACTTCATGGCTCTCCGCCGGGCATATCTGGAGTGGCTCCTGATGCAGGAACGCCAACGGATACTCGAACAATCCATCAGCCTGAACGAGTCCTTTGTCTCAGCCCGCCGTCAGTTGGTCGAAGCCGGCCAGAGCTCGGAGCAGGACGTGCTGGAAATGGAAGCCCGCCTGCTGGAAAACCATGAGTCCCTCGCCTATGTGGTCCGCCGCTCCAGCGAGCTGGAGAGCCAGTTGCGTCGCCTCGTTGGCCCTTCGTTCAGCAAGGACAACCTGGCGGCGGCCACCCTGACGATCATCGAGCCCATGGACGGGGCCAGCTTCGATCGCCTGGCAACGCGTGCCACCGGGACCAGCACTTCCTTTTTCGACCCCTCGGTGGAGCGGTTTTCCGTCCTTGAGGAAATTGAGAGCGAAAACCTGGCCATCCTGAACCGCAACCACCGTCCCAACGTGGATCTCGTTGCCGGGGTGTTTTCCGATTACCTCGACAGCATCAACCAGGAGGACTTCGTGTTCCGCATCCAGTACTATGCCGGATTGCAGGTGAACTGGAATATCTTCGATGGCTGGCAGACCGATGGCTGGAAGCGGAGTTCACTGGCCCGCAAACGGGCTTTTGCCCTCCAGGAGGAGGCTGCCCGGGACGAAACCCGGCAACGGATTGAAACCCTTTTGGCCGAACTGCAGTTAAACCTTAAACAGATAGAAGCCCGCAGTAAGAGGGAAACCATTCTCGATCGCCGCGTGACCTTCCTCCGTGAACAGGCGGACCGCAACCAGATCACCGGGGTCGATCGCATCGAGGGCGAGATTGATTACCTCGAGGTGCGGCAACGGCTGATGGAAGCGCGCGTCAATTATCTTTTGAACCTGATGGAACTGGGCCTTCTCCTGGGGGAGGACCCGGCTGCCTCGTATTATCGGATGGAATCATGAAGCCATGGCTCAAGTTTGGCCTTCCGGCCATCGTCCTCTTGGTGGCGGTTTTTCTTTTTAACCGGCAGCTGACGGTCTCCGTACCGGTGGCGGAAGCCGAGACCGGAATCGCGGTCAATGCGGTCACCGGGACAGTGGAAGTCCTCGCCTACATGGATATCTGGGTCAAGGCCCAGAGCCGTGGTACGCTGATCGAGAATACGATCGAGGCCGGGCAGGTCGTTGAAGAAGGAGACTTGCTGGCCCAGCAGGATTCCGAGGAGCTGGACCTCCGCATCGAGCAAGTGCGTATCCGTCTTGAAGCCGCCGAGGCCCGCTCCGGATTGGAGAGCACCCACCGGATTGACCTCGAGACCCTCGACGAGGAGCTGGAAGGGGTAAAGCTCGCTGTCGAATTGAAGCAAGCCCCTCTCTCACGGCTGGAGAATCTCCAGCGGGAGCGTCGCAAGAGGGAGATTCTCTGGAAGCTGGAGGAAATCCAGGAAACGGAAAACCTCAATCTGCTCCAGAACCAGCTCGAACAACTCCTTCTGCAGCGTAAGCAGATGTCCACTTATGCCCCGTTTGGAGGCATTATCGCCCAGATCAGTGCCTTCAAGGGAGATCTGGTCAATGCCAACCAAAACCTCCTGCGCCTTGTTGCCCATGGTCGCTATGTCCTCATGGAGCTGACCGAGGAGGATTACTTCGGGGTGGCGGATGAGATGCCGGTCACCCTGCGTCTGGCCAGTTATCCCGACCGAACATTCTCCGGCTCGGTACTCCGTATGGAGGATGTGGCCAACGCCAACAGCAAGACCCGCAATGTCTTCGTCCTGGTCGAGGCGCCCGATGATGTCTTTGTTCCCGGATTGACCGGGGAAGGCTACCTCGTCAAGGACGAGCGGCCGGATGCCGTCCTCATTCCCCGCCGGGCCCTGATTGGCAATCTTGTCTATGTTATAGCCGGGGGGAAGGTTGAAGTCCGGCGGGTCAAGCCGGGTTACCTCGGGTTGAACAAGGCGGAAATCCTTGAGGGAATCGAACCGGGCGACCGGGTCGTCCTTGAGGACCAGAACCTGCTCAAGCCCGGCGAACGGGTGAAGGCCATCCTTCCCGGACGCGGCTAAGGAACCATGAGGGAGAACATCCTCATTGCCTGGCGGTTTCTCGTTGCCAAGAAGCGGGCCATGTTGATGAGCCTCACCGGCATTGTCTTCGGGGTGGCTTTCTTCGTCTTCACCCAGGCCCAGACCAGCGGATTTGAAAACTTCTTCATCCGGACCATCCTCGGGACGAACGGCAGCATCCGGGTACAGGATGAATTCCAGAACACCATCACCAGCATGGTGGTTGCCAGTGACCAGGGAACGGGCCGTTTTGAAATCCCCCTGCGGGAGGGGCGGAGCTACATTTCGGGGATCCGCAATCCCAACCAGCTGATGGAGGCCATCAACCAGTTTGGTGATGTCGAGGGGGCGGCCCCGGTTCTTCGGGGCGATGTGCAGATCTCCAGCGGCTTCCGGACCGAGGCCGGCCGGGCCATCGGTATCCTTCCCAACGAGTACATCGAGGTTTCCGACCTGGAGTACCAGATCACCTACGGGGATCTGCGGGCCTTTGCCGAGGCCCCCGATGGTATCCTCGTTGGCAAGCGGCTGGCGGAGCGCATGGAAGTCATGCCGGGAAGCTTCCTGCTCTTGAGCCATGTCGGGGAAACCCGCCGCTACGAGGTTACCGGCATTTTCGAGACCGGTATCGATTTTTTCGATAAGACCCACGTTTTTGTCCACCTGCAGGAGGCCCGTCGCCTGCTCAACCAGATGGAGCGGGTCAGTTACATCCAGGTGATGACCAAAAACCCGGACAAGGCGCCCGCCCTGGCACGCCAGATGGAATATGCGCTGGGACACTACGTCGCCAGCTGGCAGGAACGGGAGAAATCGTGGCTGGAAGTGTTCCGGGTGCTGCGCATTTCCTCCGCCCTCTCCATGTCGACAATCATCCTCATTGCGGGACTGGGTATGTTCAATACCCTTGCCATCATCGTCATGGAGCGATCCCGGGAAATTGCCATCCTAAGGTCGGTCGGTTACAGCCGGCGGGACATTCTCAATATTTTCCTCTTCCAGGGAATCATCGTCTACGTCATGGGCACCCTCATTGGATTCATCATGGCGGCTCTCTTGACCAAGGGAGTTGAGAGCCTGCCGATCCGTATCCGGGGAATCTTTTCCACTGACCACTTTGTCGTCGCCTGGTCGATTTGGCATTACGTTTCAGCAGCTGTCGTGGCCGGGCTGGTCGTGGTTATCGCCGCCCTCATTCCGGCCCGCCGGGCGGCCCGGGTTGAGCCGGGCGAAGTCATCCGGGGGACAGGAGGTTAAGGCATGGAGACTCCCACTACAGAGGCCGTTCTGGAAACCCGCCAGCTCCACCGGACGCTGGGGAGCGGAGCCGATCAGGTCCACGTCCTGCGGGGAATCGACCTTTCCCTGCAGCGGGGCCGGACCTATGCCATTGTCGGGCCCAGTGGCTGTGGCAAAAGCACGCTCCTTTACCTGCTCGGGTTGCTCGACCGTCCGGACTCCGGAGAAATCTGGCTGGGGGGTGACCGTGTGGACCAGGCCAACGAGGCGGACCGGACCCGGATTCGCGGCAGCCGGATTGGATTCGTCTTCCAGTTTCACTTTCTCCTCTCGGAATTTTCTGCCGCCGAGAACCTGATGCTGCCAATGCTCAAGCAAGGAGGCATCAGCCGCGAGGAAGCCCATGAGAAGGCCTGCAAGCTTCTGGACAAGGTCGGGCTGGCGGACAAGACCGGGCGCAAGGGGAACCAACTCTCCGGTGGCGAACGCCAGCGCGTGGCCGTGGCCCGGGCCCTTGCCAATGACCCGGACCTGGTTCTGGCCGATGAACCAACTGGCAACCTGGACTTCCAGAATTCGCTGGCCCTCTTCGGGCAGCTGCAGGGCCTTGCCCATGAGCTGAACCGGACCATCCTGGTCGTGACCCATAACCGGGACCTTGCCAAGGCCTGTGACGCCACCTTCCACATGCGCGACGGCCTCTTTGAATAGAGTCCATATCGGCTCACGGCCGGGAAATTTCCTTGGGCTCTTTACAGTTGATACACTTTCCCCTAGTGTGCCGGCATGGAATTCGACGCAAGCAGAAGAAACTTCGCTCCCTTCTCACTCAAGCGCCTCATGGAGACTTGCTTCGGCAAGGGCTCCGGCGAGCGCCTTTGTATCATGATCGATTTGCCCGATCCCAAGGAGGTGAAGGATTTCGCCTTCCTCAACAATCCGCGGCTCTCGATTCAGAACTACGGGCACAAGGTTTTCTACGAGGGCTTCAAGAACGGGGGCCTCGAGGAAATGAACTATACCGATGGCGATTTCTACGCCTACCACGAGACCGGTGGCAGCAATCTCGACATGGAGGACGAGTGCTACGACATCCACGGCAACAAGCTGAGCCTCGATAAGGACATCTATCCCAATTATGGCATTATCCTGATTGTATCGACTTTTTCCGCCACTGCTCCCCTGACCGCCAAGGCCAAGGAGTTCGGTTTCCGCGGGGCCACCCTGCATGGCCTCAACCAGATTATCGTCGATACCGGGCTCAGCGTGAATTACGACGATGTCAGCAGCGATGCGGAGAAGCTGCGCCTTGGCCTGACAAAGGCGGACTGGTTCGAGATCGATTTTGAGGTCGAGGGCGTGAAGACCACCCTGCGCCTCATCACCAACGGGCAGGAAGCCCAGAAGAGTCACGGTCTGTGTCCGCCCGGCAAGCCGGATGTGGCCAACCTCCCGGCCGGCGAAGTCTATTTCGTCCCGGAAGGGGCGGAGGGCCAGTTCCCCTTCAAGTATGATGAGGAAACGCTCGGCCTTCTCACTGTCGAGGGCGGCAAGATCGTCAGCAGCCGCCTGATCTACGGTGAATACGACTTTATCGAGGACCACAACAATCGCCTCAAGGACGACCCCATGATCGGCGCCATCGGCGAATTGGGATTCGGGACCCAGGTCTTGCCCTTCAGTGGCCGGGATATCCAGGACGAGAAAATCCTCGGCACCATTCACGTGGCCACCGGCCGGGATGACCATCTGGGGGGGAACATCACTCCCGACATGTTCAAGGAACATAAAAATTCCTCCCATGATGATGTCCTTTACGCACCGCACAAGACACCTGAGGTTCGTATTCCGGAAGTCCGTATGCACAAGGAAGGCCAGACGACAATCCTGATGGGCAGTTACCGCCCCGGGCAGTTCATGGTCGACCTGCTGGAGGCGTAGGCTTGACCCGGGAGGATTCGGGCGACATGTGACAGTGTATGTCATCGTTACCCGTTTATTCCTGTGATAGTGGACGCTCCCTCGATTATCCCCTTGCGGAGGGCCTGAATGCCAAGCGGCTGGCCCTTGGCTGCATGCAGTTTGCCGGCAGTTGGGAGCCCGATGCCGCCATTCCCGAGAGTGCCCGCAAGCGGGCCCGCGGGGCTCTTGAGACCGCCCTTGAGCTGGGCTGGGACTACTATGACCATGCGGATATTTACTGCCGCGGGCGGAGCGAAGTCCTCTTCGGCGAGCTGGTCCGTGACCTCAAGGTTGAGCGGGAATCGATCATCGTCCAAAGCAAGTGCGGAATCCGCTTCCCGGATGATCCCCAGCCGGGCGATCCCCATCGCTATGACTTTTCCAAGGACCACATCATCTGGTCGGCGGAGGCCAGCCTGCAGCGGTTGGGGATGGATTATCTCGATATTTTCCTGTTTCACCGGCCGGACTTCCTCGCCCGGCCGGAGGAAATGCTGGAGGCGATGGCGACCTTGAAGGCTTCCGGAAAGGTGCGCCATTTCGGGGTTTCCAACTTCACGCCTCCGCTGCTGGACCTCTTCGAGGCGGCGGGCTTCGTCCCCGTGGTCAACCAAGTGGAGGTGAACCTGCTCCGGAGCAGCCTTATTGACGGCAGCATGGTGGCCACCGCTGACCGCGACCCCGAGGCGGGCCACCCGGCGGACGGGACCCTGGAATGGCACCGTCGCAGGGGAGTGGTGACGCAGGCCTGGGCACCGATGGCCTACGGCTACCTCTGCGGACGGGAGCCGGATTGGGAACCGGAAAGGGTGGGGCCGGCAGCCGAGTGCGTGCAGCGCATCGCCGGTGAGCATGGGGTGAGCCCGGAAGCGGTGGTCATCGGATGGCTCCTAAAGCACCCGGCAATGATCCAGCCGGTCATCGGAAGCCAGGATCCCGGGCGTCTCAAGGGTTGCCATGAGGCCCTTTCACTGGAACTCAGCCGGGAGGAGTGGTACACGCTCTATCTCGCCGGAAGAGGGCGTCCTTTGCCCTAAAATCAAAGAAGTTTTCCACAAAGAGGCGATTGTCCTTGCATGCTGTAGCAGGTGGGGGCTTATTTCCTTTTTCAATGCCCAAGAGAACGGACATTGAAACAATCCTCATCATCGGATCAGGACCAATCATCATTGGTCAGGCCTGCGAGTTCGATTATAGCGGTACCCAGGCATGTAAAGCACTTCGCGAGGAAGGCTATCGAGTTGTCCTCGTGAACAGTAATCCGGCCACCATTATGACGGACCCGGATTTCGCCGATGTCACTTACATTGAACCGCTCAATACGACGGTCATTGAAAAGATTATCGCGGCCGAAAAGCCCGATGTCCTCCTGCCGACCCTCGGGGGCCAGACCGCCCTTAACCTGGCGGTCGAGTTGTACGAAAAGGGAATCCTTGAGAAGTACAACGTCGAGATGATCGGGGCCCGCTACGATGCCATCCAGAAGGGGGAGGATAGGGAACTTTTCAAGGAGGCGATGGTCAAGATTGGTCTTGATGTGGCCATCAGCCGGGTTGTCCAGTCGTTGGAGGATGCCCGCACCGCGATGGGCGAAATCGGGACTTTCCCCCTCATCATCCGGCCGAGCTTCACGCTTGGAGGAACCGGTGGCGGCGTGGCCTACAACAAGGAGGACTTTGAGGAAATATGCCAGCGCGGCCTGACGGCGTCGCCCACCCACGAGATCATGATTGAGGAGTGTCTCACCGGGTGGAAGGAGTACGAGATGGAGGTCATGCGCGACCACAAGGACCAGTGCGTCGTCATCTGTTCCATCGAGAATTTCGATCCCATGGGCGTCCATACGGGGGATTCCATTACCGTCGCCCCGGCCATGACCCTGACGGACAAGGAATACCAGCTGATGCGGGATGCTTCCTTCGCCTGTATCCGCGAGGTCGGGGTTGAGACGGGCGGCTCCAATATCCAGTTCTCCGTCAATCCCGAGAATGGCCGCATGGTGGTCATTGAAATGAACCCCCGGGTCAGCCGTTCGTCCGCCCTGGCCAGTAAGGCCACCGGGTTCCCGATTGCCAAAATCGCCGCCAAGCTGGCGGTCGGCTACACGCTCGACGAGCTGCAGAATGACATTACCCGGGAAACCCCGGCCTGCTTTGAGCCGACAATTGACTATGTTGTCACCAAGATTCCCCGCTTTACCTTTGAAAAGTTCCCTGGCACGGATGACACCCTGACCTCCGCCATGAAGTCGGTCGGTGAGGCCATGGCCATTGGCCGGACTTTCAAGGAGTCCTTCCAGAAGGCACTGCGGTCGCTGGAGGTTGGGGCCCTCGGCCTTGGAGGTGGTGGTAAATGGGGTGGCGACGAGGTGACAGAACCCGAGAAGATCAAGGCCGGCCTGGCCCGCCCGACCTGCCTGCGGCCCTATTATGTCCGCTATGCTTTCCGGGCCGGGATGAGCCTGGAGGAGATTTTTGACATCACCGCCATCGATCCATGGTTCCTGACCCAGCTAAAGGAAATCATCGAGATGGAAACCACGCTGGAGAAAGCCGGGGAGGCCCTCTCGGTTCCGGTTCTCAAGCTGGCCAAGGAATATGGTTTCTCGGATCTGCAGATTGCCAACCTCACCGGCATGGAACAGGCCAGGGTCAAGGACTTGCGGGAGAACAACGGCCTCGGCACCGTCTACCGCCTGGTCGATACCTGTGCCGCCGAGTTTGAGGCCAAGACGCCCTATTATTATTCAAGCTACGGGGATGAAAATGAAATCATTCCCAGTGACCGCCGCAAAATCATGATCCTGGGCGGTGGACCAAACCGCATCGGACAGGGGATTGAGTTCGATTATTGCTGTGTGCATGCCAGCTTCGCCCTCAGCGAGGACGGGTTTGAGACCGTCATGGTCAACAGCAATCCGGAGACCGTCTCCACGGATTACGATACCTCTGACCGGCTCTACTTTGAACCGCTGACCCTGGATGATGTCCTCGAAATCTATCACCAGGAAAAGTGCGAGGGAGCGATTGTGCAGTTCGGTGGGCAGACACCCCTGAACCTGGCCAGCCAGCTCAAGGCCAACGGGGTCAATATCATCGGTACGGATCCCTCAATGATCGATGCCGCCGAAGACCGGGAGATTTTCCAGAAAATCCTCATCAAGCTGGGCCTGAAGCAACCGGTCAATGGCATCGCCTATGACGAGGCGACGGCGTTTGAAGAGGCTGGAAGAATTGGCTTTCCCATCCTCCTGCGGCCCAGTTTCGTCCTTGGTGGGCGGGGCATGTTCATCCTCTACAGTGTGGAGGACATGAAAAAGGTCGTCCGGGAAGTCTTTGACGTGGCCCCCGGCAAGCCTGTCCTGCTGGACAAGTTCCTCGAGGATGCCATTGAGCTCGATGTCGACGCCATCAGTGATGGCCAGCGGACGGTCATTGGCGGGATGCTGGAACATATCGAGTTCGCCGGAGTGCACTCCGGTGATGCCGCCATGGTGCTGCCACCGCACACCCTCGGCCGCCAGATGCTCAATGAAGTCCGCGAGGCCACCTACGCGCTGGCCAGGGAGCTGAACGTGGTCGGCCTGATGAACATCCAGTATGCGATCAAGGACAACGACCTCTACATCCTTGAGGTCAATCCGCGGGCCAGTCGGACGGTACCCTTTGTCTCCAAGGCCATCGGGGTTCCCCTGGCCAAGTATGCCGCCCTTGTCATGGCCGGAAAGACGCTGGAGGAACTCGGATTCACCGAGGAAATCATTCCAGAGTTCTGGGCCGTAAAGGAGTCCGTCTTCCCCTTCGTCCGTTTCCCGGGAGCACCCATCGCCCTGACGCCGGAAATGCGTTCCACAGGCGAGGTCATGGGACTCGACGATGATCTCGGGATGGCCTTTGCCAAGACCCATATGGCCGTCGGTCCGGCTCTCCCGCGTGAGGGAAATATCTTCCTTTCGGTTAAGGACAGCGACAAGCACCTTGCCGTCGACATCGCCCGGCGCTTCGTCGCCCTCGGCTTTGCCATTGTCTCCACCAGCGGGACCAAGAAGCACCTCGAAACCAACGGGGTGCCGGTGAAGTCGGTCCACAAGATCAACGAGGGACGCCCCAATGTGGTCGACATGGTCAAGAACGGGGAACTGCAGATGATCATCAACACGCCCTCCGGTATGGTTCCGCGCCAGAACGAAAACGTCATCCGCACGGAAGCCATCAAGCATAGCGTGCCCATCATGACCACTTTGTCCGGTGCCCGGGCTGCTGTCCAAGCCTTGCACTCCCTCAACCGGCACGAGTTGAAGGTCCTCCCGCTACAGCATTACCGCGACCGGATACACGCGAGGGAAGCTTGATAGGGTTGCCCTCGAGGGGAATCATGGAAAACGACGCACAGTCCAAATCGACCCTGGTTGCCCTTCTGCATGGGCCTGACCAGCCTGGTTTGGTCGCCCGCTCGGCCAACTGGATCTATGATCGACAGGGAAACATCCTCCATGCGGATCAACACCGGGATGACGAGGCGGGTATTTTCTTCCAGCGCATCGAGTGGGTTCCCGCAGAGGCCCATGATTCGGAAGAGGAGGCCTTCAGCCAGTTCATGCAGGAGCAGGGAATGGATGTTTCCGTGTCCCGTTCCGACCGGAAGGCGAGGGTGGCGCTTTTCGTTTCCCGCATTGAGCATTGCTTCGTCGATCTCCTCGCCCGCTGGAAAATGGGTGAGATTCCCTGTGAGCTGGCTTGCGTCATCTCCAACCACCCGGACCTGGCCCCGATAACCGAATACTACGGCATTCCCTTTCATCATGTCCCCGTCCTCAAGGGGCAGAAGCAGGAGGCGGAAGCCGGACAGTTGTCATTACTGGCCAACTACAAGGTCGATCTTGTTGTCATGGCCCGCTACATGCAGGTCCTGTCGGAGCATTTCCTCAACAACTGCGGATGCCCGGTCATCAACATTCATCACAGTTTTCTGCCGGCCTTTGCCGGGGCCCGTCCTTACCACCAGGCCCATTCGCGGGGGGTCAAGTTGATCGGGGCCACCGCGCACTACGCTACCGCTGTCCTCGATGATGGCCCGATTATCCAGCAGGAT
Organism: Puniceicoccaceae bacterium; assembly: GCA_040830445.1. GTDB lineage: Bacteria > Verrucomicrobiota > Verrucomicrobiia > Opitutales > Oceanipulchritudinaceae > Oceanipulchritudo. Next base: position 101 of record JBFOLZ010000119.1, on the reverse strand, counting down.
GTTTCCCCGGTCAACCATCGCCACTCCGTGCGCGATCTTGTCCGCAAGGGACGCGACCTCGAGAAAAGCGTCCTTGCCCAGGCCGTCCGCTGGCATCTGGG
>JBFOLZ010000118.1:0-2093 GCA_040830445.1 Puniceicoccaceae bacterium | reverse complement strand
TGGTCCTGCCCATCTGGGTCGTGGCCGTGACCAAGTTCGGGGACGTTGGCGCCCTCCTCACCGGGATGTGGATTGGCAAGCACCGGATGGCTCCAGCCTACAGCCCCAAGAAGACATGGGAAGGCCTCGCCGGGGGTGTTGTCCTCTCAATCCTCGTCAGCATAGGCTTTGTCCTCCTGTTCGAGCAATGGCTGCCCGATAGCCTGACCCTGGTCAACGCTGCCTGGATGGCGCTCTTCATCACGTTGGCCGGTGTACTGGCGGATCTCTCGGAGAGCGCCTTCAAGCGTGAAGCCAAGGTCAAGGACTCCGGCAACATGATTCCGGGCATCGGCGGGTTTCTCGACCTCTCCGACAGCATGATGCTGGCCTTCCCGGTGGCTTACTTCCTCATCTGGCTGGTAATCTAAAGCCATGGCGGAACGAAAAAAGGTCGTCCTGCTGGGAGCAACCGGCTCCATCGGCGAAAGCACCCTCGCCGTTATCCGGCAGAATCCGGACCGCTTCGAGTTGCTGGGGGCAGCGGCGAACCGGAACGAGGAGGCCCTGAAGGCCATTGCCGCCGAGTTCAGCGTGCCGCATCAGGCCCTCTTTCGCGATTGTGGCGTGGATGGATTGCTCGAACTGGCCACTCTGGAAGAGGCGGATGTCGTCATTGTCGCCACAACGGGGACCATCGGTTTACGGCCGACCCTCGCCGCCCTCGAGGCAGGCAAGACCGTTGGTCTGGCCAACAAGGAGACTCTCGTCCTCGCCGGCCAGTTTGTCATGCCGGTAGCCGCTGAATCCCCAGGCACCCTCCTGCCCGTCGATTCCGAGCACAACGCCATCTTTCAATGCCTTAAGGGCTGTCGCGAAAAAGCCCACTTGCGTCGCATTCTCCTGACGGCCTCGGGCGGGCCGTTTCTCCACTACACACAGGAGGAGTTGAAACATGTTACCCTTGAGGATGCCCTGCGGCATCCCAACTGGGACATGGGGACCAAAGTCACCATTGATTCGGCAACCATGGCCAACAAGGGCCTGGAAATGATCGAGGCCCGCTGGCTCTTCGGGGTGGATCCCGAGCAAATCGAGGTCGTCATCCATCCCCAAAGCATCATCCACAGCATGGTGGAGTTTATCGACGGATCCGTCATTGCCCAGATGGCCCCACCCTCCATGACCTTTCCCATCCAGCATGTGCTGGCATGGCCGGACAAGGTACAACCCTCTCATCCATCCCTCGACTTTAGCCTGATTCACCGGTTGGAGCTGCGTCCACCGGATTTGGAAAAGTTTCCCTGCCTGCGACTCGCGCGCGAATCCCTCGTCACCGGCGGGCTCTCCCCGGCGATCTACAATGCCGCCAACGAGGTGGCGGTGGCCGCCTTTTGCGACAAGGCGATTTCCTTTGCCACCATTCCCCGATTAGTTGAGGAGTGTTTGCAAAAAGCCAGCTTTGCGGCACCTTCTTCCCTCGAGGAGTTGCTCTCCCTCGAGAGCGACCTTCTTGAATTTTCCCGGTCACTGCTCAAGGAAATGAGCCCCTGACCGCCTTTTCAGACATGTTAAGCAGAATCCTTTCAGATCCACAGGCCATCTTTCTGGTCATTCTCTTCTTCGGGGCATCGATCTTTGTCCACGAATGGGGCCATTACATCGCCGCCCGTTGGCGCAAATTGAAGATTGAGCGCTTTTCCATCGGCTTTGGTCCGCGGCTTTTCGGGTGGAAGGACAAACAGGGAGTCGACTGGCGGATATCCCTCTTTCCTCTTGGTGGATATGTCGCCCTGCCCCAGTTGGCCGACATGCGCGGCATCGAGGGCGATTACGACAACGGTGGCGAGCCACTGCCGAGGATTTCCTATGCCGACAAGATGTACGTCGCCGGAGCGGGGGCCTTTTTCAATGTCCTGTTCGCCCTCTTCCTGGGATGCATTCTCTGGGCTACCGGTTTGCCGGTAAGCGGGGAATACCAGTCAACTACAGTCGGCTACATCGCGCCCACCATGCTCGACGAGGAAGGTATGGAACGGGATGGACCCGCCCTCCGGGCCGGACTCCAGCCCGGCGATGTCATCCTCAAGATCGATGACGCCAGTGTCAGTGAC
>JBFOLZ010000117.1:0-9349 GCA_040830445.1 Puniceicoccaceae bacterium | reverse complement strand
CTTTGAGATTTAACCCCTTCGGGGCATCCCTGGGCTTTGGGATCTGTCCTTCGGGATCGCCCTGGGCTTTGAGATTTAACCCCTTCGGGGCATCCCTGGGCTTTGGGATCTGTCCTTCGGGATCGCCTTTGGTTTTGGAATTTCACCCCTCCGGGGCAATCCCTCGGCCTTGGGATTCAATCCCTTCGGGAAATCCCTTGGCTTTGGGATTTGAGCCTTAAGGGGTTCTTCCCCCTACCCCAAAAACATCCCCGCCACCGCGGCTGTGTAGAGGCAGGCGGCCGTGCCGCCGACCACCGCCAGGAGGGCCAGGCGGGAGAGATTGCCCCGCTGCGAGGGGGCAAGGACGGCGATACCGCCGATCTGGATGCCCATCGAACTGAAATTGGCAAATCCACAGAGCGCATAGGTGGCGATGATGACCGAGCGCTGGGTGAGCACGCCCCCTTCCTGGAGCATCTGCCCAAGGCGTTCGTAGGCAACAAACTCATTGGCCACCAGCTTGATGCCCAGCAGCTCGCCCATGGCCAGCAGCTCGCCGGCCGAGGTCCCGATCATCCAAGCGATAGGGGCGAAGACGATCCCGAAGAGGAACTCCAGGGAGACCCCGTCATAGGCCCCGCCGGTGGCCTCCGCCACGACACCGTCCAGACCAGTAACCGAACCGGCCAACCCAATCAGATAATTAAAGAGGGCTATGAAGGCCAGGAAGGTAATCAGCATGGCCCCGATGTTCAGGGCCAGCATGAGGCCCTGGGTCGTTCCCTGGCAAACCGCGTCAAAAGCATTCTCGCCCATCTTCTCCTTGCTCACCCGGAGCTCATGCTCCACCGGCTCAGTCTGCGGAAAGAGGATCTTCGCTGCCACAATCGCCGCCGGGGCGGAGAGCAGGGAGGCCGTCAGGAGGTGCTTGGCATAGAGCGACTGGGCGACCGGATCGGAACCGCCGAGAATCCAGACATAGGCCCCGAAGACACCGCCGGCAATGGTCGCCATGCCCCCGGTCATGAGACACATCAGCTCCGACTTGTTCATGTCGGCGATGTACGGCTTCACCATCAGGGGTGCTTCCGTCTGGCCAACAAAGACATTCGCCGCCGCGGCGAGGCTCTCCGTCCCCGAGAGGCGCATCGACTTCTGGAGCATCCAGGCAAACCCCTTCACCAGTACCTGCAACCAGCCGAGGTAATAGAGCACCGAGGTCAGGGCGGAAAAGAAAATCACTGTCGGCAGCACCTTGAAGGCGAAGATAAGCCCAAAGCCGGTGAATCCCCGGCCCATGGCGTCGTTAATGTCATTCCAGAATTCCGGACCGGCCCCGAGGAAGCCAAAGACAAACTGGGTCCCGCTGTCCGTAAAGCCCAGCAGGGTGACAAAGAATCCGGAGACCCATTCGATCGGCTTGTCGGCATGGGGGATCTTTAAAATGACGACTGCCAGGACCAATTGGAAGACCAGACCGCCAATGACAAGGCGCCAGTCAATCGCCTTCCGGTTGCGGCTAAGGAGCCAGCAAATGCCTGTCAGGCAGGCAATTCCAAACAAGCCGCGGACTATCGCAAGGAGCCATTCCATACCCATTCCATGGCGAATGGGCACCCGTTGGGCAACTCAATTCACCGGACCGAAGAGGCGCTGGAAGGTTTGCGCTACCTGCTCCGCAAAGCTCTCCAGCTCTTCCCCGCGCCACTCGGCAAGAAAGGCATAAGCCGTCTCGATATCCGAAGGATGATGAAGCCGGCTGCCACAGGCGGCCTGCAAATCGTGACGACAGACATCTGCCGGCGGGACCATGTCCGGGGCATCCGTCTCGACGAGGATCCTGTCTGCCGGGCAGGCCCGGGCGGCATCGCGCATCCGCTTCCGACCAGGATCCGCGGCGTAGGCGGAAAAGGAAACATGTCCACCGAGGTCAAGGAGCTCAAATAAGGTTTCCCGCGAGCCCCCAAAGCCATGGACCAGAAAGCCCTTCGGCAAGTCGGGCCCGGACCGCAGGCAATCCACCAGCATCCCCCATGCCCGCAGGCAATGGATCGTCGGGGCGAGCTTGTATTCCGCCGCCACGTGGAGCTGCTTCTCAAACACCTCCCGCTGCAGCGCTTCATTCCGTGGCTCAATCCAGTTATCGAGTCCGATTTCCCCGACGCTGACCGCGCCCCGCGACAAGTACCCACGCAACTGCTCTTCCCAGTCGGCCGGCAGGTCATCCACCTTCCATGGATGCACCCCGTAGGCCGCCTTTACGCAACCGCCGGCAATGGCCTCCACGGCCGGCCAGTCATCCGGATGGGTACCGTTGGTGACGCATGATCGAACAAATGCACGATACTGATCCAGTCCCTCATTTCCCATCGCTTCCAGCAGTCCCGCCTCCTGCAGGTGCAGGTGGGCGTCATGGTAGCCTGCTGTCGGTTGCTTCATGAGGATTTACCGACCTCCAGGCAGGAGGTGGCAAACCGCTTGATCCGTTCGTCAACCTTGCCGAGGCCGTTGCGCCGGTTACTGGAGAGGTGCTGGTCGACCCCGACTTCCTCGAGGAACTTGACGTCGCCGCCGAGAATCGTCTCCGGAGTCTCGTCGCTGTAGTAGTCGCAAATGAGGGAGGCGATTCCCTTGACGATCGAGGAGTCCGATTCGGCAAGGAAGTAGCATTTGCCATCGCGGAATTCCGGAACCAGCCACAGCTGGGACTGGCATCCTTCCACCCGGAAGGTATCCGTACGCATGGAGTCCGGGACATCCTCGCTGTTCCGTCCGTAGTCCACGATATAGGTGAACCGCTCAAAACGGTCCGGCAGGAAGCTCATGTCCTCGACGATGCGGTTGCGTTTTTCCTCCAGTGACATTGCCAGTAAGGTTTGTCCGCGGAGCGGAATTGTCAAATTCGCAGGCTAGTGACCGTTCCTACTTTTGGGCCGGGCCGCTGAACTTGAAGATGGAAGTGCTGTTGCTGGGCAGGGTCAGTTTCAGGGAGTGGTTATGACCATCCCAGGCAATCGGGTCGGAGTCCATTCCGCCAAGGTTACCGGTCCCGTCCCCGCCATAGACTTCCGCGTTGGAATTGAGTACTTCCTTCCAGTGACCCGGATACGGCACTCCAATGGTGTACCCGTAGCGGGTGATCGGGGTGTAGTGACCCACGACCAGAATGGTGTCTTCCGGACGCTTGCTCTTGCGCAGGAAGGCAATGACCGAGCTGTCGGCATCACTCGCGGTGATCCATTCGAATCCACTCGGGTCGGTGTCCCCGAGGGCCAGCGCCGGTTCCTCGCGGTAAAGCTTGTTCAGGTCACGGATAATGTCCCGGATTCCGCTGTGGTCCTTGTACTGGAGCAGGTGCCAGGAAAGACTATGATCATAGGACCATTCCTCGGACTGGCCAAAGTCACAGCCCATGAAGAGGGTCTTCTTGCCCGGCCAGCCCCACATGAGGGCATACAGTGCCCGCAGGTGCTGGGCCTTTTGCGAAATTGTATCCGCGCCCATCTTTATCAGCATGGACCCCTTCCCGTGAACCACCTCATCATGGGAGAAGCACTGGACGAAGTTCTCCGAGTACTGGTAAATCATCCCGAAGGTGAGGTTGTTCTGGTGGAACTTGCGGTAGATCGAGTCCTTCTCGAAATACTGCAGGGTATCGTGCATCCAGCCCATGTTCCACTTGAAATCGAATCCGATGCCGCCCTCCTCGACCGGCTTGGAGATACCACCGAAGGCGGTTGATTCCTCGGCAATCATCACCGTGCCCGGGTAGTACTCGTGTACCAGCTGGTTGGTCCGGCGGAGAAAGTCGATCGCCTCGAGGTTTTCCCGACCGCCATACTGGTTGGGAATCCACTCCCCTTCGTTGCGGGAGTAGTCGAGATAAAGCATGGAGGCCACCGCGTCGACCCGCAGGCCGTCAATGTGGTAGCGATCCAGCCACGACAAGGCGCTGGCAATCAAGAATGCCTTCACCTCGTGACGCCCGAAATTGGGAATCAATGTCCCCCAGTCCTGGTGGAATCCCTGGCGCGGGTCCTCGTGCTCGTACAGGGCCGAGCCATCGAAATTGCCAAGGGCAAACGCATCCGTCGGAAAGTGGGCCGGAACCCAGTCCATGATCACCCCGATACCGGCCTGGTGCAGGGTGTCGACGAGGAACTTGAATTCATCCGGTGTCCCGTAGCGCTGCGTCGGGGCAAAGTAGCCGGTGACCTGGTAGCCCCATGAACCGGTGAAGGGATGCTCCGCCAGCGGCATGAACTCGACGTGGGTGTAGTCCATGTCGACCACGTAACGGGTCAGCTCCTCAGCCATCTCCCGGTAGGTAAAGGGCCGGCCACCGTCCTCGACCCGGCGCTTCCACGAACCAAAGTGGACCTCGTAGACACTCATAGGGGCCTGCTTCCAGTCGGTCGAGGAACGCTTCTTCATCCACTCCGCATCCTGCCAGTCGTACTCGTCGACAGCGCAGATTATACTGGCATTATGCGGCGGTGCTTCAAAATAAGTTCCGTAGGGGTCCGTCTTCAGGTGGAGGTTCCCCTCCTGGTCACGAATCTCGTACTTGTACTTCTGTCCCTCGCTCAGCCCCGGAATGAAGACTTCCCAGACCCCGGAGGAGCCCAGTGCCCGCATCGGATGGTAGCGACCGTCCCAGTTGTTGAAGTCACCGACGATACTGACCCGCTCCGCGCTGGGGGCCCAGACGGCAAAACTGACCCCCTGAACGTCGTTCACGGTGCGAATCTGGGAGCCAAGCTTGTTGTAAATCCGGTGGTCGTCCCCCTTGTTGAAAAGATAGAGATCCTCATCGGTCAGGGTCGGCAGGAAGCCGTAGGGATCATAGAACTGGTGAATTTCGCCATTGGAGCGCTCGACCCGGAGGCGGTAGGGAAAGACCTTGGCCCGTTTCCCGGGCTGTCCCTCAAAGAGGCCCTCGTCGGCGATCCGCTTCAGCGGATAGCGCTCATCCGATTGAATATCAACGATTTCGCAGGAAACCGCATCCTGCAGGAGAGCCCGTACAACAAGCCCCTTCTTGTAGGGATGCATCCCCAGAAGTTCATGTGGGTGATGGTGACGGGCATTCACCAGGCGGCTCAGTTCATCCTTGGATATAATCATGACTAGGAAAGGATAAGGGTTATAAAGAGCGAGGAATTGCATTTAGCGGGCCACAGTGCAAGCGATTTCCGGCAATCGGGTGCCCATCCAAAAGCTTGGAAAATTAACGCTTGAGCCGATATTCCAGAGGCCCATCCTTGAATCACAAGTGAAGCCGACCTACAAATTTCTCCTTCTCATTCCAGTCCTTTTCCTTCCCGCCCTCCTGACGGCCCAGGCGCCCGAATTAAGCGCCGACGAGCCGATTGCCTACACGGCAGAGGACGGCCTCCTCATCGCCACCGGCAATGCCGTCTACCGCGATGAAAACACCAAGGTCGAGGCCGACGAGATCCGCTACAACCGCAACCTCGAGCAAATCGAGGCCACCGGCAATGTCCGCGTCACGCGCGAGGGCCTGCGGCTCCTGACCGCGGCCATGACCTACGACGCCCGGACCAAGTCCGTCTCCTCCGGCTATTTCCGGGCCGGCTATCCCCCGCTCTACATCGAGGGCGAGTCCTTTTCCGGGACCCTCGATGAAATTGATTTCACCAACGTCACCATCTACTTCCGCGAACCCGTCGAGGATGCTCCCAAGCTGCAGGTGGCCAATGGAACCTGGGTCTCCGGGGATTCGGTCTCCGGCAAGGGCCTGAAGCTGCAGGCCCTCGGCGGCATCGGCATTCCCTTGCCGGGCTTCGAATATGCCTTCGGTGCCCCCACGGCCGATGTCGATGTCCGCCTTGGCTTCGAGAACAACCTTGGTGCCTATGGCCGCTTCAAGGTCCTCTACCCCTTCAGCCGGGAAACGGCCGCGGGCGGCAATTTCGATTTCTTCACCAGCCGCGGTATCCTCATCGGGCCCGCGGTCGACTGGCGCCGTGAGGACGGCCTTGTCCGCATTACCGCCGACACCGGATGGATTCATGACCATGATTCCGACGAGCGCGGCAGCGATATCCTCGGCAACCGGATCGACCAGGACCGGGGCTTCGGCAAGTTCGGTATCCAGGCCCGGGACGAGTCCGGCCGGATGCAGATGAACCTCAAGACAACCTATGTCAGCGACTCGGAAATTCTCCGCGACTTCCGACGGGAGGATTACTTCCGCAACTACCAGCCGGACAGCTATATCGACTTCACCCTCCAGCAGGATGATTTTCTGGTCAACGTCTTCGGCCGCCGCCAGATCAACGACTACTATGGCATGATTGAGCGCCTGCCGGAGCTGCGCGCGGAATGGCTCCCGCATGAACTCGGCGAGACCAGCCTCATCCTCCAGGCCAACGCCGCCGCCCTGCGCTACCGCTCGGTAGAGGTCATCCCCCCGCTCATGTCGGTCCTCTTTCCCTCCAACCCGCTGGGCCTGCCCGGATTGCCGGTGGCCGTCGGGTACGGCATTCCCGAAATCTACGAAAGCCCCTACACCGACCGCCTCGATGGTTCCGTGACCCTCACCCGCCCCATTGCCCTGCCCGGCGGGCCCAACCTTGTCCTCCGCGCTGGCGGCCGCTGGACCAGCTATGACCGCGATGCCTCCGGCAGCCTTCCGGAAATCTCCGAGGACCGCCTCGTCGGCGAACTGGGGGCCGACCTCTCCAAGTCCGTCGCCCGCACCTACACCATCGACCGGCCGGACTGGAACATGGAAAAGCTGCGCCACGTCTCCCGGCTCAGTCTGCAGTACCGCTGGCACCCCGGTGGCGACGATTCCCTTTCCGAGCTCCCGCCCTATGACCGTTTTAGCTACAATGGCCGGCGGCCGGTCCTCGACCTTGCCGACCTGAACCATACCGACGGCCTGCAGGAATGGTCCGTCGCCCGCTTTGGCTGGGAGAACCTCCTCCGGGTTGCCGGCGAGGACGGCGACTACCGCGACTTCCTTTCCTTCAACCTCTACCAGGACCTTCTCTTTTCCGCCGATGAGGGTGAGGACAATTGGGACGCCCTCTACGCCGAGGCAGACTTCAATCCCTTCCCCTGGCTGGGAGTGAAGTGGCGCCAGAAGTTCCGTACCGAGAACATGGAGGCCGAGGCCAATTACGTCAGCGCCACCCTGCGCAGTGCCGACCTCTGGACACTCCGCTTCCAGGCTGAGTACCTCCGCGATGCCATCGAGCAATACGAGGTCGCCGGCCACTACCGCCTGACGGAGAATCTGGGGCTGCTTGGCTACTGGCTCTATGACGCCCGCCTGAGCACCTGGACGCGCCAGCAATACGGCTTCAGCCGGCGCTTTGGCAATGTCTGGCAAATGGAGGTCTATATCGCCTTCAACGAGGAAAATGCCCGCGAGGATGATTTCAGTGTTGGCATGCGGCTCGTCTGGCTTTCCTTCTGAGGCAACCATCCATGGCTGACGCACCCGCCAACGAAAAACCCCTGATCCGTGGCTTTGACCACTCGGTCTCCCTGCCCATTTTCGAGGGTCCACTCGATCTGCTCCTCTTCCTGATCCGGAAGAGCGAAATCGATATCTACGACATCCCCATCGAGCACATCACCCACCAGTACCTCGAGATCCTCCGCAACATGGAACACCAGCGGCTGGAAGTGGCCGGGGAGTTCTTCGTCATGGCCGCCACCCTGATGCAGATCAAGAGCCGCCTGCTCCTGCCCAAGGACGAGCAACTGCCGGGCATGGACGATGATGAGGAAGAGGAAGTCGATCCGCGCTGGGAACTGGTCCAGCAGCTCATCGAGTACAAGAAGTTCAAGGAAGCAGCCGGTTCCCTCTCCGACCTCATGGAAGAGGCCCAGAATATCCTCTTCCGGGAGTACTTCCTCAAGGCCGAGGAAAAGCCCCAGCGGCCCCTCCATCCCAGCGACCCCATCGCCATCTGGAACGTATTCAACCAGGTCCTCCGGCGCCTCTCGGAGAAAATCATCATCGGCCAGATCCATGACGAGGTGGTCACGGTGGCCGAACGAATGGAGGACATTATCGTCGAGCTCAAGTCCCGCTCGAAATTCCGCTTCTCGGAATTGATCAAGGGCCCCGTTTCCGTCCACTACGCCGTCTCCACATTCCTTGCCCTCCTGGAGCTGACCCGGTTGCGGAAAATCGACCTCCAGCAGGACGGCGCCTTCACCGATATTATCTGTATCGCCCACAAGGAATAATCTGGCTTGAAAAAACTCATACCTCGACAACCTTACAGGTAGATACTGCATGAAACCGAATGACAAAGCTCATCTTCTTGGATTGGGACTCGACAATGAGGACGGCCACAAGCGCCTGACTCAGGCCGAGAAGTTTTCCGTTGTCGGCGGCTCCGAGGAAACACACGAGCGCATGACGGAAACCCTGATCAAGACCTTCGAGGATTTGAAGGGCAAGGGGAAGGAGCTGGAGGATACGGACAAGGAGGAGCTCAGCGAGCTCATCCACCGCAATACGCCCCAATAGGTTGCAACATCATTCAATCGAAAACAAATATTAACACTATGTCAGAAAATATCATCAACCTGAGCGAATCAACTTTCGACGAGACCATCTCGTCCGCCACCCAGCCCGTCATCGTGGATTTCTGGGCTCCCTGGTGTGGCCCCTGCCGGACCATTGCCCCCATCCTGGAGGAGCTGGCCACCGAAATGGGCGACGCCGTCAAGGTGACCAAGGTCAACGTCGACGAAAACCAGAGCCTGGCCCAGAAGTATGGCGTCCGCGCCATCCCGACCATCCTCTTCTTCAAGGATGGTGAACTTAAGGACCAGGCTGTCGGCCTGATGTCCAAGGCAGACCTCCAGGGCAAGGCGGCATCCCTTTAAGGGATTGCCGGCACGCCCAGACAACCGGAACGCACTGACCATGACCAGGATAGCCATATTGAACGGCCCCAACCTGCACCGCTTGGGCAAGCGCGAGCCGGACGTCTACGGTAACCAGACACTTGAGGACATCCTCGCCTCCCTTGCCGCCCATGCGGCGGACAAGGGGGCGGAGATTGTCCACTACCAGAGCAATCACGAAGGAGATCTCATTGAGCAGATCCATTCATGGTCCGACGATGGGATCACCCTCGGGATCATTAATCCTGCCGGCTTCACGCACACCAGTGTCGCCCTCCGTGATGCCCTTTCAGCCAGCCCCATCCGCTTTGTCGAGGTCCACCTGAGCCATATTTACCAGCGCGAGGAATTTCGTCACAATTCGGTGACCGCTCCGGCCTGTGTGGCCCAGGTCTCCGGCATGGGCGCCATGGGCTACCAGGTGGCTATGGACTACCTGTTAAGCCTGAAATAACACTCGACCAGT
>JBFOLZ010000116.1:0-8341 GCA_040830445.1 Puniceicoccaceae bacterium | reverse complement strand
TTGACGACAATCATCTTGGGGATGCCGTACTGGGTGGCATATTTCCAGACCTGGTCGGTGCCGAGGTCAGCTCCACTGCTGGCATTGACCACCACCATGGCGAAGTCTCCCACACGCAGGGCTCCCAGACCTTCACTGATGAAGTCGAGGTATCCGGGCGTGTCGATGATGTTGAATTTGCGCCCTTCCCACTCCGTGTGCAACAGGGATGCGTGAACGGAAATCTGGCGTTCCTTTTCGCTGGCGTGGTAGTCGGAAACGGTTGTTCCGGCCTCAATGGAGCCAAGGCGCTGGATCTTGCCGGCACAGCGCAACATGGCCTCTGTTAACATCGTCTTGCCGGAGGCCTGGTGGCCCACAACGGCAAAGTTCCTTATGTTGTCGGGGGTATAGGATTTCATTTAAATGTGCTTAAAAAGAGGGGGATACAGGACCGCTTGCGGTACTGGTGCGAACCATACGGGACCGTGTGACATTGCCAAGAGCAAAACGCTTCTGTTCGGAACAATCTTTTACTCAGATTCGACTGGATTGGAAAGCCGGCCAATTCCCTCGATTTCGACCGTGTATTCGTCCCCCGGCTGGAGATAGCGAGGGGGAGTCCGGGCGGCTCCAACGCCGGACGGCGTACCGGTCAGGATGACGGTTCCTGCCGGCAGGGTGGTGCTCCCGCTGAGGAAGGCAATCAGCTCGGGAACGGAAAAAATGAGGTCGGACGTATGGCCATCCTGCATCAGCTCCCCGTTAAGGAAGCCGCGAATGCCAAGCGTTCCCGGATCAGGGATTTCGTCCGGGGTCACAAGGCTGGGCCCGAGGGGACAAAAAGTGTCAAACCCCTTTCCCCGACAGAACTGCCCGCCTCCCCATTCCTTTTGCCAGTCCCGGGCACTGACATCATTTGCAGCGGTATAGCCAAGGACATGGTCAAGTGCATTTTCCGGGGCCACATTCCGGCAAGTGCGCCCGATGACGACAGCCAGTTCGGCCTCAAAATCCACCTTGTCACTACGCAGGTGCCTCGGCAGCCGGATCGGTTTCCCCGGTCCCTGAAGGGTTCCCGGTACCTTGATGAAAAACACTGGATGCTGAGGGAGATCGCCGCCCATTTCCAGCGCGTGTGCCCGGTAGTTCTGGGCAATGCCAATGATTAGCGATGGCCGCACCGGAGCCAGCCTTTCCCTGATGGGAAGCCGCTTGGCGCTGACTTCGTAATCCCCGAAAAGATCGCCTTCTATGAGGTTGCCCTCGTCTTCCCCGGTCTGGTTCAGATGAACGATGCAGCCGGACTCATCACGCGTTCTAATAATTCTCATGGGGATTTCCTGGACTTGGGGGGAATTTTTCCTCGACAAAACGATCCCTAATGGTCTATTGCGTAGAGGTTTACGAATATTAAAAGACTGGGACCAGCAATTTTATCGAATGAGGAAAAAAATCGTATCGCCAAGGAAGTTCGTCAAGCCGTCATTCGCCTATCTTATTGAGAAGAAGCGCGATGGAGGAGAGTTCACGCAGGAGGAGATCCGCTACATCGTCGATTCCATTATCGACAAGGATATGCCACCCCATCAGCTGGCTGCCTTGTGCACGGTCATTTATTTCCAGGGCATGAGCGCCCAGGAAACGGCTGTCCTCTCCGAGGAGATGATGCTTTCCGGGGAGGTTATCGACCTGTCGCGGATCACCCGGCCGAAGATCGACAAGTATTCAACCGGTGGGGTTGGTGACAAGACCACCCTCGTCCTCGTGCCGCTGGCAGCAGCCTGCGGAGTGGTGATGCCGAACATGAACGGCGTCGACGAGGAATTCGTCATCAGCAGTCTCGACAAGCTCAGTGCCATACCCGGGTTCAGCCCGAAAATGGACCTCGATGGGTTTGTGGAGCAGCTGAAGGGCGTCGGGTGTGCGATCTCCGAGCAGTCCAAGGAGATTGCCCCGGTGGACGACATTATCTACAACATGCGGCAGCAAACAGCCACCATCCCGAGTCTGCCGCTGATCACCGGTTCGGTTTTGAGCCGCAAGCTGGCCCAGGGTTCCGAAGGCCTCGTGGTTGATGTCAAGTGGGGTAATGGTTCCTTTATCCGCGACGTTGAGCAGGCCCGCCAGCTGGCGCGGTCCATCACTCGCGTCGGCCGCTCCATGAAGCGCCGTTGCGTGGCCCTCGTCACGGACATGAACCAGCCTCTGGGGGATACCGTCGGAACCGGCCTTGAACTGCAGGAAGCGATTCAGCTCCTGAAGGGTGAAGGTCCGGAAGACTTGCAGGAACTTGTCCTCAAGCTGGGCATGGAGATTGTCCGTCTGGCCGGTGTTGCGGGTTCAACCCTTTCCGCCAAGCAGACGGTCCAGCGGGCCCTCAAGGAAGGGACCGCCTTCGAAAAGTTCAAGGAAATGGTCGCCGCCCAAGGTGGCAAGACAGCCTGTCTTGATGACTTGGAGAAGTTCCCCAAGGCCAAGTATGTCCGCAAGCTGCCGGCTCCCAAGCGCGGTTATGTCCACACCATCAATGCGGGTATGATTGCCCGTGGTGTCCAGTTGCTGGGTATGGCCTCGGGTAAGTCGAAAAAGCTGGATCCTGCCGTCGGGGTTTCGGAAATCAAGAAGGTTGGTACGCAGGTCAAGCAAGGCGAGCCGTTGATGATGATTCATTACAATGATGAATCCAAGCTCGACAGCGCTCTCGAGTACCTCAAGGCAGCCTACCGGTTGGCCCCGAAGCGTCCGAATACGCCAGAGTTAATCGTCGAGCGCGTGGCTTAAGGCCTAAAGGTTGTCGGCCATGGCGATGGCCTTGAGCATCCCGGCTGCCTTGTTGACCGTTTCCTGGTATTCCGCTTCCGGTTTGGAATCGGCGACGAGGCCGGCACCGCTCTGGACGTAGATGGTCCCGTCCTTGATGGTGGCAGTACGGATGGCGATACAGGAATCAAGGTTGCCATCGTAGGAGAAGTAGCACACGGCACCGGCGTACGGTCCCCGCTGTTCCTTTTCCTGCTCGGCGATAATCTGCATGGCGCGGATCTTTGGCGCACCACTGACTGTGCCGGCAGGGAAAGTAGCCCGCATCAGGTCATAGGCGGTCCGGTTACCGGCGATCTGTCCTTCCACCTGGGAGACAATATGCATGACATGGGAATAGCGCTCGACGACCATGTATTCCGGGACCTTGACCGAGCCATATTCGCAAACCCGGCCGAGATCGTTTCGGGCCAGGTCCACCAGCATCAGGTGCTCGGCCCGTTCCTTTTCATCGGCCAGCAACTCCTTTTCATAGGCAATATCGGCCTCGAAGGTCTTGCCCCGGGGGCGGGTGCCGGCGATCGGACGCAGCTCGGCCAGACCGTCCGTCAGTCGTACATGGACTTCCGGGGAAGCGCCGACAATCGAATAAGGCCCGGCGTCGAGAAGCACCATGTAGGGGGAGGGGTTGACGATCCGGAGGACACGGTAGAGATCAAGGGGCGGTCGGGAGTAAGGTTTCTCGAAGCGCTGGCTGCAGACCACTTGGATGACGTCGCCGGCGCGGATGTACTCCTTGCAGGTTTCGACCATTTCCTCAAATCGCTCCCGGGTGAAGTTACCTTCCGGTATGGCGACATCTCCGGATGGGGGAACGGGCAGGGTGGGGATTTCCCGCCCCTTGTGCAGGCGTTCCGCCAGTTCCTGGACGGCTTTCACCGCGGTATCGTAGCTCTTTTCCGCGTCATCCGGGTTTTCAACATGGGCGTTGACGAGGAGACGGATGGTTTGCCGGGCCCGGTCGAAAATGACCAGGGTGTCCGTGACCAGGAAGTGGGCTACGGGCATGTTGAGCACATCCTTTTCCGCCTTGGGGACCGAGGGCTCGACACTGTGGATATATTCGTAACTCAGGAATCCCACGGCGCCCCCGATGAAGCGGGGCATGTCCGGGAGTCGGACCGGCTTATAGCGGTCCATTTCCTCCTCAAGGACCGTCAGGGGATCCGGGGGACAGGGGAAGCGTTCCTCCCCGCCGTCGCGGGTGCGGACGATGGCTTCTCCCCCAAGGTGCATCTCAAAGGTCTTGCGCGGCTGGTAGCCGATGAAGGAATAGCGGTTCAGGTTGGCGCCACCCTCAATGGACTCTAGCAGGAAGGCGGGTTCACCTTCGTCCTTCAGCTTGGAATAGACGGAGACCGGAGTCTCGAAATCAGCCATCAGGTCGGTGTAGACCGGAATCAGGTTTCCCTGCCCGGCCAGTTGCTCGAACTCAGCGCGACTGGGCGAAATCTGCAAGGGGCGGTTTTCCATCATTCGACCGTGACGCTTTTGGCGAGATTGCGCGGCTTGTCGACATCGCACTTCCGCTCCACCGCAATGTAGTAGGAGAGCAGCTGCATGGGGATCGAAACCAGCGTCGCATGGTTCACTTCATGGGTTTCCGGGAGCTGAATGACATCATCCGCCAGATCGTCAGGGAACTCCTTGGCGGCATCCGTGATGGCGATGACCTGACCCTTGCGGGCCTTGATCTCCTGGATATTGGCAAGGGACTTCTTGAAAATTTCCCCTTTCAGGGCGATGGCCACGGTTGGGCAATCGGGACTGACAAGGGCGATGGGTCCGTGCTTCATTTCCGCGGCCGGATAGCCCTCCGCGTGGATGTAGGAAATCTCCTTCAGCTTCAGGGCGCCTTCCAAGGCGATGGGGAACATCAACTGGCGGCCGAGGAAAAGGAAATCGTTGTGATGGGCGTACTTTTTGGCGATTTCCTCGATCTGGTCCGCGCGGGAGAGGGCCTGGGCAACCAGTCCCGGCGCATTCTTGAGGGCGTTGACGATTGCCTTGCCATCGGTGAAGCTCATGTCCCGCATGCGGGCAAAATAGAGGCTCAGCATGGCGACAATATGGCACTGGGAAGTGAAGGCCTTGGTCGAGGCGACGCCAATCTCCGGGCCGCTGTGCTGATAAATACCGCCATCGTTCTCCCGGGCAATGGTGGAGCCGACAACATTGGTAATGCCGAGGACCCGGTAACCCTTCCGTTGCGCCTCCCTCTGGGCTTCCAGGGTATCGATGGTCTCGCCGCTCTGGCTGATCGTGAAGACAAGGGTGTTCTTGTCGAGGGGCGCATTGCGGTAGCGGAACTCACTGGCGTATTCCACCTCAACCGGGATCCGGGCATATTTTTCAATTAAATATTCCGCTATCAGGCAGGCGTGCCAGGCCGTTCCACAGCCAAGGAAGAGAATCCGGTCGATCTGGCGCAATTCCCGGGGCGCAATGTTCAGGCCGCCGAACTGGGCCGTGCTGTTGTCCTGGGAAAAACGGCCCCGCATGGCATTTTCAATCCCGATCGGCTGCTCGAAAATCTCCTTCAGCATATAATGCGGGTAACTGCCCAGCTCCGCATCCTCGATGTCCCAGCTGATGGTATCGATGACCGGGGAGATGGCGACTTCCTCCATCGTGGAAATCGAGAAATCGTCCTTGCGGACCGTGACCATCTGGCCGTCATCCAAGTAGACGACATTTTGCGTCCGACCGGCAAAGGCGGTGACATCGGAGGCAAGGAAGTTTTCCCCGTTCCCAACGCCAATGACCAGCGGACTTCCCTTGCGGGCGCCGATCATGACATCCGGGATGTCGAGGCAGGTCAGGACGATGCCATAGGTTCCTTCAACCTGGGACAAGGCAGCCCGGAGGGCCTTGAGGAGGGCTTCCTCGCCATTGCCGCGTTTGCGGTCGACTTCAGCCTCATAGAGGAAGGCGATGAGGTTGAGCAGCACCTCGGAGTCTGTTTCACTGACGAACGTGACGCCTTTGGCCTCCAGCTCGCGCTTGATGACCCCATAGTTCTCAATAACGCCGTTGTGGACCATGGAAATCTTGCCATTCCAGGACACGTGCGGGTGGGCGTTCTCGTCGGTGACACCACCGTGGGTGGCCCAACGCGTATGGGAGATTCCCAAATTCCCGGATTGCCTTGTCTTCAGGGATTCCTTGCGGAGACTGTCAACCCGGCCGGTCTGCTTGAGGACATGAAAATTGTCGTTCTCCAGGAGGCACAATCCCGCTGAGTCGTAACCGCGGTATTCCAGCCGTCGCAAGCCATCCAGAAGGATTGGGGTTGCCTGATGTTTGCCGATATAGCCAACGATGCCACACATAATTGGTTTGCATAACAAGGCCAGCCGAACCATATAGCAAGCTCAGAACCTTAACCCTTTCTCCTTCTACTACCTATGAAATCCAAAGTTGTCTGTGTCGTTATGGGCGGTGGCCGAGGCACCCGTCTGCACCCTCTTACCTCTGAACGCTGCAAGCCGGCCGTCCCTCTCGCTGGAAAGTACCGTCTGGTCGATATCCCGATCAGCAACTGTCTCCATTCCGGTTTAAACCAGATTTTCGTCCTGACGCAGTTCAACACGGCCTCCCTGCACCGGCATATCCAGGAAACCTACAAGTTTGACCCGTTCGGGGGCGGATTTGTCGATATTCTCTCCGCCGAGCAAACGCAAAAAGGGGACAGCTGGTACCAGGGGACCGCCGATGCCGTCCGCCAGAACCTGCACCATCTGGATGTGGCCGACGATGATCTGGTCCTGATCCTCTCCGGGGACCAACTCTACCAGATGGATTTCGAGGCGCTGATCGAACAGCACCGGAAGACAGAGGCTGCGGTCACCATCGCGGCCAAGGCAATGCCGGTTTCCGAGGTGCATGGACTGGGCCTGATGCGGGTTGGCGACGACCTTTCGATCAAGGAATTTGTCGAGAAACCGACGGATCCCGCGGTCATCGAAGGACTTGCCCTCAGTGAGGCGGTGACTTCCCACCTCCGTTCATCAAGGGATGAGAAATACGTCCTCGCGAACATGGGCATCTACTGCTTTGAGATGCGCGTCCTCCGAGAAAGCCTCGACAATACGAACACGGACTTTGGTAAGGAAGTGATTCCCCACCTCCTGGGCAAAGTGAACCTCATGAGTTATGTCTTTGAAGGCTATTGGGAGGACATCGGGACGGTGCATTCCTTCTTCGAGGCCAACCTCAGCCTGACGGATCCGGTTCCGCCCTTCAATTTCTTCGACCAGGATGGCTTGATTTACACCCGGGCCCGTTTCCTGCCCGCTTCGAAAATTAACGGCATGACGGTCAAGAACGGCATTATGGCCGGCGGGTGTATCATCAGCGAGTCGGACTTCGAGCGCACGGTTATTGGCGTCCGTTCCGTTGTCGGTGCCGGCAACACGCTCAAGAATGTGGTCATGATGGGCGCGGACTACTTTGAGACGGATGCTGAACGCGAGGAGAATGAGCGTTTACAGCGTCCGAACATTGGCGTCGGCAACAACTGCCATATCGAGAACGCCATTATCGACAAGAACGCCCGCATCGGTAACAACGTGCGGCTCTCTCCCGAAGGCAAGCCCGACATGTTTGAGCAAGGGGACATTATCGTCCGGGATGGTGTCCTGCTCGTCCTCAAGGGAGGCGTTGTTCCCGACGGGACCGTTATTTGAGCCTGGTTCGGCAGGCCTGCTACGATTACCCGTTCTTCTCCCTGAGCGATTGATGGGAGATTGCGTTTGGGATTGAGATTGGGAGTGGGATTGGGATGATTTTTGGCGATGCGAAAAATCATCCACGTCGACATGGATTTCTTTTACGCGGCTATCGAATGCCGGGATGATCCATCGATTGCGGAGAAGCCGGTCGGAGTCGGGGGACGGACCAGCAGGGGGGTGCTGACGACCTGCAACTACGTGGCCCGGGAATTTGGCTGTCGTTCAGGGATGCCGGTTTTCAAGGCATTGGAACTGTGCCCCGATTTGATCATCAAGCCCGTGCGGTTTGATGTCTATCGGCGCGAATCGCGGCGCATCCGGGCAATTTTCGCCGAGTACACGGAGCTTATCGAGCCGCTTTCCCTTGATGAGGCCTACCTCGATGTCAGTCACCAGCGCCGCTACGCCTATGAGATTGCCCGGGAAATCCGGCGCAAAATCTACCGGGAAACCCAGTTGACCGCCAGTGCGGGAATCGCACCCAACAAGATGCTGGCCAAGATTGCCAGCGACTGGAAAAAGCCGAATGGACAGTTTGCCGTTCTGCCGGATGACGTGGAAGCCTTCATGAAGGACTTGCCGGTCCGGCGCATCCCGGGAGTTGGTCCGCGGGCGGAGGAACTTTTCAAGAGCAAGGGGATCGAGACCTGTGGCCAGTTACAGGAGATTCCGGTCAATGAAATGGAAGCCTGGCTGGGTCCCAGCCGGGCCGCAGAATTGCACGCGCGTTGCCGGGGCGAGGACGACCGTCCGGTGGAAGCCCATCGTGAGCGGAAGAGTCTCAGTGTGGAACGGACCTTCCAGCA
>JBFOLZ010000115.1:0-15784 GCA_040830445.1 Puniceicoccaceae bacterium | reverse complement strand
GGAAGCCGGACGGCTGGGGAGTGGGGGATGCCGTGCCGGAAGAGCGCCGGAGCCGGGCTGACCGGCACGAACCGGAGTGGCATGGACACGTGAGGGGTCACGGGGAGGTTGCCAGCAATCTGGTCAGTGCGGCAGGCGGTGGCATCGAAGGCTACCGGCTATCCTATCTGGAGGGCAACCGATCCATCCGTGATTGGGCCTTGCAGGCGGACGTTGGTCGCTTCATCTACAGCAGCGCCACCTCGGTCTATCCCCAGACGGATGGGGAGTGGGTTGATGAGGAGGATGTTCCGGAACTGGATCGCCTTTCGGAAAACGGCCGGATCCTGCGGCAGGCCGAGCTGGAAATCCTTGATAATGAAGTTTTTCCCCGACGTTATATCGCCCGGCTCGGCGGCATCTACGGTCCCGGCCGGCACCTCTACCTCAATCGCCTGAGGGAGGGGGCCACCAGCCTTCCCGGTGACGGGCTGGCCTGGCTCAATCTCATTTATTTACACGATATCGTGGACGCATTGATGCGATTGGCCGAGGCCGGATTACCGGGCTGTGCCGACATTTTCAATGTGGTCGACAACGAACCGGCCCGAAAGCAGGCCATCGTGGACTGGCTGGCGGAGACCCTGGCCCTGCCGAGCATTCCATTTGATCCGAACCAATCCGGCCCGCGGGCCTTGCGCCGGGCAGCCGGGAAAGGATTGCCAAACCGACGCATCAGCAACGGGAAG
Organism: Puniceicoccaceae bacterium; assembly: GCA_040830445.1. Lineage (GTDB taxonomy): Bacteria > Verrucomicrobiota > Verrucomicrobiia > Opitutales > Oceanipulchritudinaceae > Oceanipulchritudo. Next base: position 15,056 of record JBFOLZ010000115.1, on the reverse strand, counting down.
CTACGGGAAGTCCTGGGCTGGAATCCTCGCTTTCCCGACTTCCGGGCCGGATACCGCGACATCCTTAATGGCGCTTAAGGAAGCAGCGACCAGGTCCGCTCGCGAGTGTAAACCCGGCGGCCCTCGATGACAGCGCTCTGCAGCAGATGGAATTCCTCCACCTTGAAAGGTGCTGCGCCGTAGTCCGGGTGGCGCTTGAGGAACTGCTTCACGGTCTCATCCGCTGCATGATTGACCCGGGCAATTGTGATGTGGGGATGGTAGATGCGCTTCTCGGGCTCAATCCCGATCGAGAAGAGGGCGTCTTCGATCCGCTTGTGCAGCTGAAACAGACGCGGATGGGCACTGGAAACGCCGGCCCAGACCGCATGGGGATGCCCATTGGGCGGAAAACTGCCAAGTCCCTCGATGGGGAGGAGAAAGGAGTGTACCTCGATAGGGTCAATAGCCGCCTCGATATCCTTTTGAAATTGTCCCGGAATGTCACCGATGAACTTCAATGTGAGATGGAACCGTTCACGGGGGACATAATGAAAGCCCTTCAGGTTTTCCGTGCACAAGGTCTCCAGGCTGTCCCGGACATATTCCGGCAAGTCAATGGCCAGGAAGAGCCGCTTGCCGCGAAATTCAGGCTGGGCACCGTTGCCGTTGCCATGGTTGTGATTGTGGTTTACCATCGTTTCAACGGGCTTTGCGTGCTTTCGAGCCGATGTGGACCTGTCCGCGCCGGCGGGCCAGCTGCACTTGCTTGTGCCGCTCGCGCAAGCGGGTCTTTTTGTCGTCATCCAATGTATCGGCACATTTGGGACAGGAGACGCCCTCCTCGAAGCGGGGATCTTCCCGGTCTTCCGGGGTCAGTGGATAACGGCAGCCATGACAAAGGTCATAGGGACTTTCTGCGAGCCCATGCTCCAGACCGACCCGCTGGTCAAAGACAAAGCAACTGCCTTCCCATTTGGATTCCTGCTCCGGTATCGTTTCGAGATATTTGAGAATTCCGCCCTTGAGGTGATAGACCTTATCATAACCCATGTGCTTGAGGAGTGAGGTTGCCTTCTCACACCGGATGCCACCTGTGCAATACATGGCGATCTTCTGGTCCGGCTTCTTCTCAAGATGAGTCCGGGCCCATTCCGGGAAGTCCCGGAAGCTGGGCGTCATCGGATCAACCGCTCCCTCAAACTTGCCGATCGCCACCTCGTAGTCATTGCGGGTGTCGATGAGAATTGTCTCCGGATCCGCGATCAGGGAGTTCCAGTCCTCCGCCTCGACATAGGTGCCCACTTCCTTGCGCGGATCCACTTCCAGGATGCCGATGGTGACGATTTCCTTCTTCAGGCGGACCTTGAAGCGCAGGAACGGCGCTTCAGAGGCCTCGGAGCGCTTTTCCTCCAGCTCGCGGAAAGGTTCCAGCGAGCGCAGGAAAGCCATGAAGGCGTCGAGCTTATCCGGTTCACCAGCGATTGTACTGTTGATACCTTCCGGAGCCAGCAGGATGGTACCGATGATATCCAGTTCCTCGCCCTTGCTGATCAGCTTGGCCTGGATTTCCGTCAGGTCGTCCAGGTCGACAAACTTGTAGAAGGCTGTAACCGCATAGTGCATGAATGGGACGGACGAAAAGCGATGCGCCGCAGAATGACAAGGGCCAATCGGGCCAATTTCACGAAATTGACACCTGGCCCGTTCTTTGTCATCACTCTTCACATGAGTCATTTGATTTCCGACAGTGAACTCGAGGTTGCGCTGAGCGGCCTCCCCGGTTGGTCCGTCGAGAACGACCAGCTTGTCAAACGGTTCCAACTGGCTTCCTTCCGCGAAGCCGTCGCTGCTATTGTCCGCATCAGCTTTGAGGCGGAGGACGCCAACCATCATCCGGAAATCACCAATGCCTACAATTCCCTCGAGATTCGCCTCTGCACCCATGATGCCGGTGACAAACTGACCGACAAGGACCTCAAGCTGGCGGCCAAGATTGAGGAGATTATCAGCCCGGAAAAAGAAAGCTAGGCCAATGGACTACAGGCCTCTGGCCTGTAGGTGGGATCTACAGGCGGGGACGCCTGTAGTCCTAAGGGGTGACAATTGTCCTTCGATCAGGGCGTATAGACGCTGAAGAGGGCCTCCGCTATATCGCTGGGCGTCGGGGCCACGGCGATACCGGCATCCTTGAGGGCGGCGATCTTGGCCTCGGCGGTTCCACTGCCACCGGAGACGATGGCCCCGGCATGGCCCATGCGGCGTCCTGGAGGAGCGGTGGTACCCGCGATGAAGGCGGCGATCGGCTTTTGGATGTTGGCCTTGGCGTAGGCGGCGGCCTCTTCCTCCGCGGTCCCACCGATTTCACCAATCATGATGATGGCCTCTGTCTCCGGATCCTCGTTGAAGAGCCGCAGGGCGTCGGTGTGGTTGGTCCCGTTGATGGGGTCCCCGCCAATGCCAATACAAGTACTCTGCCCGTAGCCGCGCTCGGTTACCTGGAACATGGCCTCGTAGGTCAGGGTGCCGGAACGGCTGACAACCCCAATCTTCCCCGGCTTGGCAATATAGCCCGGCATGATGCCGATGTTGCAGATGCCGGGAGTCATGATGCCCGGGCAGTTGGGCCCGATGAGGCGGGTCTTGGGCGCCTTGACCAGCGCATCCTTGACGATGGCCATGTCCCGGACCGGAATGCCCTCGGTGATACAGATGATTAACTCGATACCCGCATCGATGGCCTCAAGGATCCCGTCCGCCGCAAAGGGTGGGGGAACGAAGATGACGCTGGTGTTGGCACCTTCCTTTTCCACCGCTTCGCGCACCGTGTTAAAGATCGGAAACTTGTCGTCAAACGACTGTCCTCCCTTGCCGGGTGTAACGGCGGCAACGTAGTTGGTGCCGTATTCGATATTCTTGCGTGCATGCAGGCGGCCGAATGTACCGGTGATACCCTGGCCCACAACGCGTGTGTCTTTACCTACTAAAACTGACATGATCTTTTGGAAATTCGGGTTTACTGCTTCTGGGCACTGACTTCGGCCACGACTTTCTGGGCGGCGTCACTGAGGCTGTCGGCGGATATCAGGTCAAGCCCGCTTTCCGCGAGCAGCTGTTTGCCCTCGTTGACCTCATTCCCTTCGAGGCGGACCACCAGGGGAACCTTGATCTCGACATTGCGGGCGGCCGCAATGACCCCCTTGGCAATGACCTCACAGCTCATGATGCCCCCGAAGATGTTAACGAGGATGCCTTCCACGTTCGGGTCGCTGAGGATAATCTTGAAGGCCTCGGTCACTGCCTCCTCGCTGGCCCCGCCACCGACGTCAAGGAAGTTGGCCGGATTGCCCCCGAAGTGCTTGATGATGTCCATCGTCGCCATCGCCAGTCCGGCACCATTGACCAGGCAGGCGATGTTCCCGTCCAGGGCGATGTAGCTCAGGCCGTGCTTGCCGGCTTCCACTTCCTTGGGGTCCTCTTCATCCAGATCCCTCAGTTCGAGGATATCCGGGTGCCGGTAGAGGGCGCTTTCATCAAAGCCAACCTTGGCATCAAGGGCGATAATCTGACCCTCCGGAGTGGTGATGAGGGGATTGATTTCAGCCAGGCTGGCATCCTTCTCCCAGTAGAGCCGGTAGAGGCCGGTGAGCAGCTTATCCATCTGCTTGAGCTGTTCCTTGGAAGTAAAGCCGAGGCCAAAGGCAACCTGCCGCTTGTGGTGGCTCTGGAGGCCCTGGGCGGGGTCTACAAACACCTTGGTAATCCTTTCCGGCGTCTCTTCCGCAACCTTCTCAATCTCAACCCCGCCCTCGGTCGAGGCGATGATGACCGGGCGGCTGGTGCCGCGGTCGAGTGTCATGGCGAGATAGTACTCCTTCTCGATGTCGCACGGTTCGTTGAAGTAAAGTGTCTTGACCACCTTTCCCTGGGGGCCCGTCTGGTGCGTCACCAGCGTATTGCCGAGCATGTTGCCGGCCACTTCGAGCGCTTTGGCATGATCCGGGCAGACATGAACGCCTCCCTTGAAACCATCCGTGAAGGTCCCCTTGCCACGTCCTCCCGCGTGGATTTGTGCCTTCACAACTACTTGGCCCTCAGGTAGTTGTTCGAGCGCGCTGGCAAATTCGTCTGCCGACTTGACCGCCACTCCGCGGGCAATCGGGATTCCGTAGTCGGCAAACAGCTCCTTCGCTTGAAACTCGTGAATGTTCATGGATTAACTTTCAATGCTGGTTCAATACCCGCTGAGCGGTACTGACAACCCTTTTCTTATGGGCAAATATCCGGCTTTTCTGTGGGAATCCTTCAGCCCTTCCCGGATGTGAAAAAGTGCCGAAAATGGTGCCATTTGGGACGGAAATGTGAGTCAAATGTAAAAAACTAGGGTAAACTACCTAACCCGCCTAGGGTGAACTATTTACTTGACGTTTACGGGTCTGATCGCCTGAATGGAACAAACTACGGAAAGCACGTGTCTTCGCTTTTTGTAGGAAACAAGCTGCTGTCAAAATGGTCACACCGAAACGAGAGGAAGGGCATTCCTTGAGCGCATCTGGAAGCAAGGAGGAACTGGCTTTGCATGTATTGCATTCGCTGGACCAACCGATTTGCATCATTGATGCGGATGACTGTTTTGTCTTCGCGAACCGGGCCTATGCGGACCTGTACGGAATTGGCCCGGAGACGATGCGGGGAGTTGCCCTGCGGGAAGTGATTGGGGAAAGCTTCTACGAGAGCCGGATCCGGGTCCTGCTGGAGCGGGCGCGCAAGGAGGGAGCAAGTGAGTTCCGGGGGCTGATCGAATACCCCGAAGCCGGTCGGAGGCATGTGATAAGCGACTTCCGGCATTACACGTATCCCGGACTGGCCGGCCAACAGTGCCTCATCTCACAGTGCCGCGACATCACCGATCGCGAGGAGCTGGACAAGCGGCGGCGCAAGTCACTCGATTTCCAGGAGGATTTGCTGGGGAAAACACCCGCCATGGTCTGGATATCGGGCAAGGATGCAGTGCCGTATTTTTACAATGACTCGTGGTTGAACTTTACCGGCAGTACACTCGTCGAGCAGGTTCGCTCGGGCTGGCTGGGCCAGGTCCATTATGATGACCGCCAACTGGTCCTCGACCGGATCTCCTACGCCATGGAAAACCGTGAGGAAGTGACGATTGAATTTCGCCTGCGTTACCTGATGGGCGGGTTCCGTTGGATCCGCCTGGTGGGGCGTCCGATGGATGGGGTCCCGGAAAGCCCGAATGACTTTATTGCCTCCGCAATCGATATCGAGGACCTGAAGGTGCAGGAAGAAAAGCTGCGCCAGACCCTGGAGGAGGAGCATCACTTGCGCGAGCAAGCGCTCCTGCAGAAGGCGGCCGCCGACCGGGCGAACCGTGAGAAGTCGGCCTACCTGTCGCTGGCCAGCCATGAGATCCGCACCCCAATGAATCCGGTTATTGGCTTTGCCGACCTGCTGGCCTCGAATCCCAACCTCGACGGGGATTCCAAGGAAATGGCGCAGATGATCCTCAAGGCGGGGAAAAACCTCCTCACGCTCATCGACGAGGTGCTGGACTATGCCAAGATCGAAGCCGGTGTGTTGCACCTCTCACCTGAGCCGATGGATGTCCATGACCTGCTCATCGAGATGGACAACCTCTATGCTTTTGATGCCAAGTCGCGCGGCATCAACCTGCGGATCAGCGACAAGGTGAAGTCAGAGAACGAATTCTACCAGGACCGGCAGCGGATCCTGCAGGTCCTGGGAACTCTGATTTCCAATTCCATCAAGTTCACCCATACCGGCTTTGTTGAGCTGGAAGCAGAGACCGAGGAAGTCCGCATGAACGGTAGCAAGGTCCACATGCTCAAGTTTATCGTGCGGGACACCGGCGTCGGGATGGACGAGGAGGAAGTGGAAAAGTTGTTCCAGCCTTTCGCCCGGCATGAAAACGAATTCACCGACAAGTACGCCGGGGCCGGTCTCGGGCTGGCCATTGCCCAGAAGCTGGTGGCCGCGATGCGAGGTGAAATCAAGGTCTCCAGCGAGGTCGGGAAGGGAACGACGGTTGAGCTGACCCTTCCCTTTACCCCGGTGCCTGAACACCTGCGGCCCGCGCTCAAGCGACATGAGGGCGAGGAGTCGGCCGAGGAAAAGGAAGCGGAGGCGAGCATCATCATTGTCGATGACGAGGAAAGCAGCCGCCAGGTGAACGCCAGCCTGATGAAGTTTCTCGGCTATGCCTGTGACGTGGTCAATGACGGGAATGAGCTGCTGGCGAAGCTCAAGGAGCGCACCTACCAGATGATCCTGATGGATATCATGATGCCGGGAGTGGACGGGTTGGAAGCCACCCGGCGCATCCGCAACGGGGATTGCGGGGAAGGGAACCGGGAAGCCTTTATTGTCGCCGTGACCGTATGCTCGGAAGAGGAGGACCGCGACCGCGCCCTGCGGGCGGGAGTCAATGCCTACCTGACCAAGCCCCTGACCATCCACGCCCTGCGGGAGACGATCAGCAAGTACCACGAGATGGGGCGGCGGATCTGAGCCTGTCGACTAGATGGATTCGAGAATAGCCTGCTGTCTGGCGGTCAAATCGGTAATGCCGGCTTCGGCAACCTTGAGCAGCTCCAGCAGTTGGTCATGGGAAAAGGTCGCTTCCTCGCCGGATGCCTGGGCCTCGACGAATTTCCCAGACCCGGTCATGACAATATTGGCATCAACGGAGGCATCCCGGTCCTCAACGTAGCAAAGGTCGCATAGGATTTCCTCTTCCAGGATGCCGACGCTGACCGCGGCCACGCTATCGACGAAGGGGGATGTCTCCAGATCGCCGGCCTTGATGGCCCGCCGGACTGCGATTTCCGCTGCCAGCCAGGCACCGGTGATGGAGGCGGTCCGGGTGCCGCCGTCCGCCTGCAGGACATCACAGTCCAGCCAGAGTGTATGTCCCGGCAGCTTGGAGAGATCGGCAACGGCCCGCAGGCTGCGGCCAATGAGGCGTTGAATCTCGACCGAGCGGCCATCCTGCTTGCCGCGGCTGATGTCCCGCTTCTTGCGGTCGAGGGTGGAATAGGGGAGCATGCTGTATTCCGCTGACATCCAGCCGCCCTCGACGTTCTGGGCGTTCATCCAGCGCGGCACCCCTTTTTCGAGGCTGGCGGCGCAAATGACGCGGGTGTCGCCAAAACAGGCCAGGACTGAACCACTGGCATGAGGGGCGAAATCCAATTGAAATTCAACCGGCCTCAGTTGCCCCGGAAGGCGGCCGTCAACGCGGGTTTTGTTTTCCATTTCGGGACGCTAGCAGGAGCGCCTGAAAAAAGGCACGAAAAAAGTGAACATCTGCCAGTGTTATGCGTCTTAATTAAATAGACAGAGATTTTATACAATAGTCGTAGTAAGTCTTAATTGGTTGTTTGGATATCAAGGAGTGAGATAAGCCCCGATCGGTTACCGGTCGGGGCTTTCTTTTATTTTCTTGCCAAGGCCCTGCCTTGGGGCGATTGGTGGAGGTTTTAAGCGGGCTCAAACTCTAGCTTATCAACAGAGTACAATCGCCTCCTCTGCCCGCTTGGAGGGGACTTGTGCATTTGGATTCAAAACAATGCGACACACGCTATCCGTCCTTGTGGAAAACAAGTTTGGTGTGCTGGCCCGCGTGGCAGGAATGTTCAGCGGCCGGGGGTTCAACATCGATACGTTGAACGTCGCCCCGACCCACGACTCCCGCTATTCGCGCATTACGGCCACCGTCAAAGGGGACACGCAGCAGCTGGACCAGGCAATCAAGCAGCTGCACAAGCTGGTGGACGTCATTGAGGTCGATGATTTGGCCCGGGGACAGTTCGCCGCACGGGAGCTGGTCTTGGTCAAGGTAGCAGCCGACGGCAGCAAGCGGACGGAACTGTTGCAGATCTGTGAAATTTTCCGGGCGAACATCGTCGATGTCTCGCATCGGAGCATGATTATTGAAATGACAGGCCGTCAGAGCAAGATTGATGGCTTCCTGGAAATGATCACTCCGTTTGGAATCAAGCAAATGGCGCGGACTGGTACAGCCGCCCTGCGCCGCAACCGCAAACTCGAACTCTAATAACAGGAAAGGTAAGAAGGAACGATGCCTGCAAAGGTGTATACTGAAAAAGACGGGGACCTCCGCGTTTTGAAGAACAAGACCCTGGCCGTGATTGGCTTTGGTTCACAAGGCCACGCCCATGCGCTGAACCTCAAGGACAGCGGTATGAAAGTCATCATTGGCCTCTACAAGGGCAGCAAGTCGATTCCGGTCGCCAAGAAGCTGGGCTTTGAGGTGATGGAAGTTGCGGAAGCGGTGCAGAAGGCCGACGTCATCATGGTGGGACTCCCCGACATGAAGCAGAAGGCGGTTTACGAGTCCGAGATTGCCCCGAACCTGAGCAAGGGCAAGACACTGCTCTTCGTCCATGGGTTTGCCATCCACTATGAACTGATCAAGCCGCCGAAGGGTGTCAGCGTGATCATGGTTGCCCCGAAGGGCCCTGGTCATACCGTGCGCGCCCAGTATCAGGAGGGCAAGGGTGTCCCGGCATTGATCGCCATCCTCAAGGGCTCCGCCAAGGATTCCAAGAAGATCGCCCTTTCCTGGGCCAAGGGCATCGGTTCCGCCCGGGCCGGCGTCATCCAGACGACTTTCAAGGAAGAGACCGAAACCGACCTCTTCGGTGAGCAGGCCGTCCTCTGTGGCGGTGCCAGCGCGCTGGTCCAGGCCGGTTTTGAAACACTGGTCGAGGCTGGCTACCAACCGGAGATGGCCTATTTCGAGTGTCTCCACGAGCTGAAGTTGATCGTCGACATGATGGTTGAGTCCGGTGTCAGCGGGATGCGGTTCAGCATTTCCGAGACCGCCGAGTACGGTGACTACACGCGCGGTCCGCGCGTCATCAACGCCAACACCAAGCGGTCGATGAAAAAGATTCTGACGGAAATCCAGAACGGCAAATTTGCCCGCGAGTGGGTCAAGGAGGCCGAAGCCGGATTCCCGAACTACAAGCGCTTCCAGGAGGAAAGCGTGAAGCATCCAATTGAAAAGACCGGTGCCCGCCTGCGGAGTCTTATGCCGTGGGTCAAGAAGCGCGACATCAAGGGAGCGCAGGCCGGTTATTCCAACTAAATTGTAGTGACAATTTACGGCACCCGGCCGGTCGGCGTCTTGTTCCGGCAGGCCGGGTGTTTTTTTTTAACTGATGAGTAAGCAGACAATACGCGTGGCGACCCGCAAGTCCCCCCTTGCGCGGAAGCAGACCGACATGGCCATCGAGGCGTTGCAGACACTGCGGCCGGAATGGGAATTTGAGATCATCCCGATGAGTACCACAGGTGATGATCGCCTGGCCTGGTCGCTGGAGACAACCGGCGGTAAGGGCCTGTTCACCTCTGCGCTGGAGGAGGCTATCGTCAAGGGAGAGGCGGACCTGGCTGTCCACTCGGCGAAAGATTTGCCGACGGAGATGCCGGAAGGTGTTTCCCTGGTTGGCTTTCTGCCCCGGGCACCTGCCCGGGATATGCTCATCCGGCGGGAAGAAGTGGAGGAGCCGACCTTGATCGCGACCAGCAGCCCGCGTCGCCGGGCCCAGTTGAAGCAGCGATTTCCCAAGGCCGCCTGGAAGGAAATCCGGGGCAATGTGTCGACGCGCCTGCAAAAGATTTCCGATGGCTTTGCCGATGCCACCGTGATGGCCATGGCCGGACTGGCCCGCCTGGGCATCGAGAGTCCGGACGGTATCCGCTTCGAGCCCATCGCCATCGAAGAGAGCGTCCCGGCCGCCGGGCAGGGGGCAATCGGCCTGCAGATCCGGACCGCCGATGTGCCGCTGTATGAAGGGTTGCTCTGCGAGGACACGGCACGGGCCGTCCATCTGGAACGGGCCATCTTGGCCGCGATGGGCGGGGGATGCCACTCAGCCACGGCGGCTCATGTTGCCGAAGGTGTCCTTCACGTCTTTGATGAAAGCTTCGGTTACAAGAACATTGAACTGCCGGCTGGCCAGAATTGGGCGGCTGCGGCATTTGTCGACGAACTGATGGAGAATCTGCGGTCTTGATCCAACCCCTTCCATTGCAGGGACGGCGCATCGTCCTGACCCGCAACCCAGAAGGCTCCAGCCGTCTGGGGGAACGCCTGCAAGCGCTCGGCGCGGAGATCCTCGATATCCCCCTGATTGATGTCCAGCATGATGTCGATGGCGAGGCGGCTGCTGAGATTTTCAAGGAGCTAGCGAGCTACGAATGGTTGCTCTTCACCAGCCGCAATGGGGTGAAGCACTTCTTTGAGGCCTTCTTTCAGGCCTATGATGACATTCGCTCGCTCGGCTTTGTCCGCATCGGGGCAGTCGGCAAGGGGACGCTGGAAGCGCTGGCGGCGTATCACCTGCGGGCAGACTTGGTCTCCCCGAAGGCGACGGCCAAGGACTTTGCCCTGGCCCTTTCCGAAGAGGAGACCCTCGATAACCTGAAGGTTCTGGTGATTGTCGGAAACCGCAACAAGGAGGACCTGGTCAAGGCCCTCTGGGAGGAACGGGCCATCGTGGATTCCCTGCAGGTGTATTCGACTCATTTCTGTGACCTTTCCGATGATGCCAATGCCGCGCGCTTCCGGAAGGAAGGGGCGGATGCGATTGTCTTTGCCAGCGCTTCCGCGGTACAGGCTTTTGGGGAACAGGCCAAGCATCTCTCGCTGGAGGCCGAGGCCACTGTTCCCGCCCTCTGCAGCTTCGGTCCCACGACCAGTGAACGGATGAAGGCGGCCGGTATTCCAGTGGCCGTCGAGGCGGACAATCCCGGTATCGACGGAATGGTCGAGGCCCTCGTGGGTTATTTTGCGAGCAAGGAATAAAGGGCCAGAGCCATGTCCACCAAGGTCAAGATTTGTGGAGTCACGCGGCGCGAGGATATCGAGCTGGCCCTGTCGTTGGGCGCCGATTACATCGGTATCAATGTCTATGAAAAGTCCCCGCGCTCGGTTGCAGTGGATAAAATTCCCTCCCTGCTGGAGGCCATCCCGGAAGGGAAACGGGTGCTGGTCGATGTCGCCCCGGCCCAGCAACGACTGGAGGGCCACCTGGAACTAGGCTTTGATTATTTTCAGCTGCATTTCGATCTCGATATCTCCATGGCGGCGGTTGCTGCCTGGTCAGGCCTGGTGGGTCCGGAAGCCCTCTGGGTGGCACCACGCATTCCGCCCCAGGAACATGCCTTTCCCCAGATCCTGATGGAGTTTTCCGAGACCATCCTCCTCGATACCTATTCCAAGGTGGCCTACGGGGGAACCGGGGAGTCGGGCCAGAACTGGCAGCGCTTCCTTGACTGCACACTGCTCTACCAACACAAGAACTGGATTCTCGCGGGTGGCCTTTCGCCGGACAATGTCCGGGAAGCTGTGGACTTCACCCAGGCCGTGACAATCGACCTTGCCAGCGGGGTAGAGGCCTCTCCCGGTATCAAGGACCCGGAGAAGCTGAAAAGGCTGTTTGAGGCCCTCCGGGGCTCCCCATCCTAATCTCAATCTTAGCCTTAATCTTAGCCTTGATCTTAATCTTAATCTTAGCCTAAGCCCTAATCAAAAACCTCAACTCGTCTAATTTATCGCTGGAGGCAGGCTCTGGCCCAGTTGGGAGTTGGGGGGATTAAGATTAAGGCTAAGATTGAGATTAAGATTAGGATTAAGATATGGGTTGTTGACAGTGAACGTCTGTATATGCTATACGGATGTTTATATGAAGGAATTGACGTTTAGGCAGCAGGAAGTTTTAGGCTATATTCAACTCCACATGCGGCAGCGGGGCACCTGGCCCAGTTTCCGGGAGATTGAGCAGCATTTTGGATTCAAGAGCACCAATGCGGTGATGGGGCACCTCAAGGCCCTGGAGAAGAAGGGCTACATCAGCCGGGTGCCGGGCCAGGCCCGGACCTTCCGGATCAACCTCGATCTGAATGAGGAGACCCAGCCCATCGATTCCCTCGAGGTCATCGACATCCCCATCTACGGCAGCATTGCCGCCGGCTTTCCCGACGGGGTGGAATCGGGGGGCGAGATTGGCCGCCTGCAGATCGACACCGAGACGGCCGGCATCCGCCGCTCGCGGCGCAGCTTCGCGCTCAAGGTGCGGGGCGAGTCGATGATTGATGTCGGTATCTTTGACGGCGACACGGTGGTCATCGAGCAGTGCCCGCCCCGGGACGGCGATATCGTGGCCGCCCTCATCGACGGGGAGACCACCCTCAAGCGCTTCATGAACAAGCCCGGCCGTTCGCCTTACCTGAAGGCGGAAAACAGGAATTTCCCGGAGCTGCACCCGGTGGCCGAGCTGGTCGTCCAGGGCGTGGCCCGCGCGGTGGTGCGGAACCTGTGATTTGTTTTTTTTGGAACCACAGAAATCACAGAAGACACAAAACCGTAAAATTTTTATCTTATAGAAGAGGTCACTCGAACCCTTCTGTGATTTTTGTGATTTCTGTGGTTCCAAAAATCAGCGGGCAATGGCCTCCAGGGCCAACCCGGCCGCGAAGAGGCCCATGGAGGCAGTGATGTGGGTGGCGCTGCCAAGTCCTACCTCGCAGTTGAGCCCGCCGGGGGAATCCGGTTCGCGGGTATCGCAAATGGAGCCATCCGACCATGGGTAGCGGGGTGGCTCGTTGGAGTAGACGCAGGGAATCTTGAACTTCCCTTTGCCGGTACGGGGGAAGCGGTACTGCTGGCGGAGTTTCTTCCGGGTCAGCATGAGAAGCCGGTCCCCGTGGGTCTGGCTCATGTCGGCGATCTTGATGCGTCCGGGGTCGACCCGCCCGCCGGCCCCGCCGACAGTGACAGTGGCGATCTTCCGTTCCCTGGCCATGGCAAGGAGGAGGGACTTCTGGCGCACGCTGTCGATGGCATCGACAATCGCGTCAAATGAATTGGCGAAAAAGGCCTCGGCCGTTGATTCGTTGAAGAACATCGCCGCCTCGACGACCGTGATCTCCGGGTTGATGGCTTTCAGGCGCTCTGCCATGACCTGGATTTTCGAACGGCCAACGGTCCCCTCCACGGCATGTATCTGGCGGTTGGTGTTGGTCAGGCAGATGTCGTCGAGATCGACCAGGGTGAGAGTTCCGATACCGCTGCGGGCCAGTGCCTCCGCCACCCAGGACCCAACGCCGCCGATACCCACAATGGCAACATGGGCAGCGCGGAACTTCTCCAGCGAGGCTTGGCCATAGAGCCGACCAATGCCACCGAAGCGCTCAAGGTAGGTATCCGTTGGTGAAGAATCACTCATCAAGGACTGAAGAATTTGAGGGGCATCCCCGGGCTGGCAATGGGAATTTTCAGCATTGCACCTGTGACAGAATTACCCACCTTGAAGGGAATCATGCCGGCAACCCTGTTAATCGTTGATGATGAGAAGCACACCCGCGAGGGACTGATGCTGGCCCTTGAGGACGAATACGATGTCTATCTGGCCAGCGATGCGGAGGAGGCCTTCCGCCTGATGGAGTCGGAGCCCTTCGATGTCGTGCTGACCGACCTGCGCATGGCCGGGAAAAGCGGCATGAAAGTGATCGAGAAGGCGATGACCCTGCCGGCGCATCCGATCATTATCATGATGACCGCCTACGGCAACGTGGAGACAGCGGTGGAGGCCATGAAGCGGGGGGCTTATGATTTCCTGACCAAGCCGGTCAGTATCGAGAAGCTGGAAATCCTCATCCGGCGTGCCTTGCAGGACCGGAAAACAAAGGAACAGGTCAAGGACCTGCACCAGCGGCTGGACAAGCGGTTCAGCTTCGATGGAATTGTTGGGGGCTCAGCGGCCCTGAAGGATGTCATCGACAAGGTGCGTCTGGTGGCTCCGACAAAGACGACTGTACTCATTGAGGGCGAGACGGGTACCGGCAAGGAGCTCATTGCCCAGGCCATCCACCAGAACAGTGACCGTTCGCGGCGGCCGTTCATCGCGGTCCACTGTGCGGCCCTGGCGGCCAACCTGCTGGAAAGCGAGCTCTTCGGCCATGAACGGGGGGCCTTCACGGGGGCCAATGAGCGCCGCATCGGGCGCTTTGAGGCTGCGGACAACGGGACCCTGTTCCTCGACGAGATTGGGGAAATCGATGCCAGCACCCAGGTCAAGCTTTTGCGTTTCCTGGAAACAAAGTCCTTTGAACGGCTGGGCAGCGTCAAGCCGGTTACCGTGGACGTCCGCCTGGTCGCTGCCACCAACCGGGATCTCGAGGCAATGGTCAAGGAGGGAAAGTTCCGGGAAGACCTCCTTTACCGTCTCAATGTGGTCAAGCTCACGATGCCGCCCCTGCGGGAACGGCAGGATGACATCCCGGTGCTGCTGAACCATTTCATGAACCAGTTTGCCGAGGAGAATGACGTTCCCGTTGTCGAGATGGACCCCGATGTGACGCATGTCCTGCAAGCTTACAGGTGGCCGGGGAATATCCGCGAGCTGCGCAACTTCGCGGAGAACACGGTGGTCATGAAGCGGGGTGGCCGGCTCACCACCTACGACCTCGATCCCCGATTCCTCGGAGAACAGCATCAGGAGGTGGCCACGACCGGACCGGTCCTGAGCAATCCGTTGTCCGTTGAGGAGAACGAGAAGCGGCTCCTCCGCAATGCCCTCGTCCAGGCCAAGGGGAATCGTACGCAGGCGGCCAAGCTGCTTGGCATGAGCCGGCGAACATTGCACCGGAAACTGAAACAGTGGCCGGATTTGGATGTGCGCTGAAAACGCCCTTTTGGCATAATTGCGCGAACCCCGGTGCGTTAATCATGGTCCCAGGTCGTCATTCGCGAACCCCGGTGCGTCATTCATGCACCCCCGGTCGTTATTCGCGAACCCCCGGTGCGTCATTCATGCACCCCCGGTCGTTATTCGCGAACCCGGGGTAGGTCCGATTCGCTGCCGCTCATCGTCCCAACCCCGGGCTACAGGAATAATCCGCCTCTGGCGGAACTGATTGTAGCCCACGGTTGCTCGCGAAGCGGGCTACCGTGGGTGGATTGTCCGCGAAGCGATTTACCGTGGATCGGTTTACCGTGGGGAATTATG
>JBFOLZ010000114.1:0-3586 GCA_040830445.1 Puniceicoccaceae bacterium | reverse complement strand
GGGACGGGTTCCGCCAGAGGCCGGGTCTGGGGTCCGGGGTGGGCGGACTTTTTGCTGAGGCACCGCGCGGACAAACGCGCTCGACATGGATCGCTTCCCCAAGCTCCTGAAAAGGATCCCCCCCCGCCTGTATTCCATCGCTTCCAGCCTCAAGGCCCATCCGGAAGAGGTGCACCTGACGGTAGGGTCAGTTGAGTACGAGTCCTTGGGTCGCAAGCGCAAAGGGGTCTGCTCGACCTTTCTCTGCCAGCGTGTCGAGGAGGGTTCCACGGTCCCGGTCTACATGCACCACAACAAGAACTTCGGAATGCCGGAGGATGGCGATGTGCCCATGATCATGATTGGGCCGGGCACCGGGATTGCCCCTTTCCGTGCCTTTATCGAAGAGCGTCAGGCAACGGGAGCTCAAGGGAAGAACTGGCTCTTCTTCGGCGACCAGCACTTCAATACGGACTTCCTTTACCAGCTGGAATGGATGAAGTATCTCAAGGACGGCATCCTCACTCGTATGGATGTCGCCTTTTCCCGGGATCAGGACTACAAGATTTATGTCCAGGACCGGATGCGGGAAAATGCCACCGAGATTTATGCCTGGCTCCAGGAAGGGGCCCACTTCTACGTCTGTGGGGACGCTAACCGGATGGCCAAGGACGTCCACCAGGCGCTCATCGATATTCACGCCGAGCATGGCGGCATGAGTGCCGAAGCAGCCGAGGAGGCCGTCGAGGAACTCAAGAAGGCCCGTCGCTACCAGCGGGACGTGTATTAAGTCCAGCGGGCGCCGGGCGTTCTGCAATGGAGCACAGGCGTCTTGCAATGGAGCACAGGCGTCTTGCAATGGAGCACAGGCGCCCCGCAATGGAGCGCAGGCGTCTCGCAATGGAGCGCAGGGCGTCTCGCAATGGAGCGCAGGGCGTCTCGCAATGGAGTACAGGCGTCTCGCCTGTACGTGACGGCTACAGGCGGGACGCCTGTAGTCCTCTGGCCGCCTGGAGTTCTAAATAGTGCCTTGAAACGGGAACGCCCTACAGCGCCTTGACCGCTTCAACCACGGAGGCCGGTTCCATACCCAGCTCGGTCATGACCTGGCCGCCGGGTGCACTGAGGCCGAAACGCTCGATGCTGACCACCTTGCCGTCCAGTCCGGTGTACTTGTGCCACAGGCCACCAACGCCAGCCTCGATGGCGACGCGGGCGCGGCAACTGGCAGGCAGGACTTCCTCCTGGTAGGCGGCATCCTGGCGATCAAAGACTTCCATCGAAGGCATGCTGACGACGCGAACCCCATCGCCGAGCTCTTCAGCGGCTGCCATGGCATGCTGCAGTTCACTGCCACTTGCCAGCAGGATGGCCTTGAGGTCACCGCTTTCCTGATGGGCAATGTAGGCGCCCTTGAGCGTACCCTTGCGCCGTGTTTCAACAGAAATGCCATTGAGGGTCGGGATGCCCTGTCGGGTCAGGATAAGGGAAGTCGGTCCGTCCTTTCGGGAGATGGCCATGGCAAACGCCGCGGCAGTTTCCTCCGGGTCACCCGGACGGACAACATCCATGTTGGGGATAGTCCGCAGGGCGCTGGTGGTTTCCACTGGTTGGTGAGTCGGGCCATCCTCACCAACACCAACGGAATCGTGGGTGAAGATGTGGAAGACCGGCAAATTGGCCAGTGCGGCGAGGCGCAGGCTCGGGCGGCAATAGTCGGAAAAGACGAGGAAGGTCGCTCCGGAGGTAATCCAGATGCCGTCATAGGCAATGCCGTTGCAAACGGCTCCCATGGCGTGTTCCCGGATACCGTACCAGATATTGCGCCCGGTGTAGTTGTCCTGGCTGAGGTCGCCCCCGTCATTAATGTAATTCTTGTTGGATCCGAAAAGGTCGGCTGACCCTGTGACCATGAGGGGGAGCTTCTCCGCCAGGGGCTGCATCACCTTGCCGCCGGCGGCCCGGGTGGCCAGCTTGGATTCCGGATCGAATTCCGGGATGGCAGCGAGGCACTCATCGGCACTCGGACGCTTGCCAGCGACCGCGTCTTCCAGCAACCCGGCCAGATCCGGATTGGCAGTCTTCCATGCAGTATAGATGGCTTCCCATTCGCTGTACTGGGCCAGTTTCTCAGCCTTCTTTTCGGAAAAGTGGGCGTAGACATCATCGCTGACGTAGAAGGTTTCCGCGGGCAGGCCGAGTCCGGCGCGGGCTTCATCGGCAAACTTGGCCCCGCCTTCACCGTGGGCCTTGCTGGTTCCGGCGACTTCCTTGATGCCACGGCCAATTTCCGTCTTGGCGATAATCAGCTTTGGCTTGCCGTTGTCCGCGGCCTTGGCCGCTGCCACGGCACTGGCGACGCCGGCGATGTCATGCCCGTCGATGGTCGTTACATCATAACCCAGGGCGGTGTAGCGTGCGGCTGTGTCCTCGCTCTGGGTCACGTCGGCCATGGCGTCCAGCGTGACATCATTGCTGTCGAGAATGAGGATGAGATTGTCGAGCCCGAGATGCCCGGCAAGGGCACTGGCTTCCATGGCGACGCCTTCCTGGAAGCAGCCGTCACCAGCAAGGCAGACGACATGACTGTCGAAAATGGTGTGTTCGGCGGTGTTGAATTTCTCCGCACTCAGCTTCTGCGAAAGGGCCATTCCAACGGCATTGCCGACACCCTGGCCAAGGGGACCGGTGGTGCTTTCGACACCGTCCGTTTCGCCGAACTCGGGGTGGCCGGGTGTCTTCGAGTGGAGCTGGCGGAAGGCCTTGATGTCTTCCATCGAAAGGTCATGACCGGAAAGGTGCAGCCAGGCATAGATGAACATGCTGCCGTGGCCGGCGGAGAGGACGAACCGGTCGCGATTGATCCAGCGAGGTTCATCGGGATTGATGGAGAGGGCCTCACTGAAAAGGGCCGCGCCCATTTCCGCGCATCCCAGAGGAAGGCCAAGGTGGCCGATACCGGCCTTGTGTACCGCGTCGATGGCCAGGCCCCGTGCCTGCGCCGCTGCTTTTTGCAGAATATCAATCTGTGTCATTATGTAGGTTGCTGTATTTTTGGAGTTATTCGCTCAAAGTAGTGCAGGGCTTGGCTTTTCATGCCAATCATTTTTCGGCCTTAACGGTTAAATTCTCCCTCCGACCGCATCCCAACTTCCTCCCCATTGAATAGTGACAAAATATACAGTAATAGTTGAACACGATCGCCCATTTTGATGCAGCCGCTTTCTTTGCCTCGGTGGAGCAGGCGGCGGATCCCCGCCTGCGGCGCCGTCCGGTGGCTGTTGGCGGAGGTGCCCGGGGCGTTGTCTGTTCGGCCAGTTACGAGGCCCGTGTCTTTGGTATCCACAGTGCCATGCCGACCCGGAAGGCAATCCAGCTATGCCCGGGCCTGACGCTGGTACGCGGCCAGTTTGAGCTCTACGAACGTTTCAGCAACCAGCTCTTTGACATGTGCGAGGACATGACCCCGCATGTTGAGCGGACCTCCATTGACGAGGGATACATCGACTTCCGGGGCCGATCGGGTGGACCGGAGCGGGCTATCCGGATATTGCGGGACTTTGACCGGGAGGTCTGCGGCTGGCTCAAGATTACGGTCTCCTGTGGC
>JBFOLZ010000113.1:0-39543 GCA_040830445.1 Puniceicoccaceae bacterium | reverse complement strand
AGAACCGCCTCGACGAGCTGCTGGAGACAATGGAATACCTACGCGAGGCAGCGCCCGGACGGATTGCTATCCTTGATGCCAAGCGAGGCGACATTGGCAGCACAGCGGATCAGTATGCCCGGGAGGCCTTTGCGGTCTACGGAGCTGATGCAGTGACCGTCAATCCCTACATGGGTGGCGATACCCTGGTTCCGTTCACCCGCCATGCTGAGAAGGGGGTTGTTGTCTTGTGCAAGACCTCCAACCCGGGTTCCTCGGAACTGCAGGACCTGGTCCTGGAAAAAGGGCATCCGCTGTTTATCGAGGTGGCCCGACAGGCTGCCGGCGAGTGGAACCGTCATGAAAATCTGGCCCTGGTGGTGGGTGCCACGTATCCCGACGAACTGGCCAGGGTCCGCGCTGCCATCGGGGAGATGCCGTTGCTGGTTCCCGGGATCGGGGCCCAGGGAGGGGACCTCGAGGCAACCTTGCGGGCGGGATTGCGTCCGGATGGTTGGGGACTCCTGATCAACAGCTCCCGCGGTATCATCTATGCTTCCGCCGGCGAGGATTTCGCCGAGGCGGCGGGGCAGGCGGCCCTTGCCTTGAAATCGGCCTGCCAGGAGCTGCAGGCAACCATCGGAAAAGGAGCTTCCTGATGACCTGTTCCCTTTCATGGTACCGCCGGGACGAAACCGGCAAGCGTCAGCAAATCGAGTTCAAGCTGGTGCGCGAAAAGGCTCATTGGATCATTCACCGGGAGCGGTTTGAACCCCGTGAAACCTATGAACCTGATGAAGAGGATTGGGATACCCTGCTGGAGCAGATGGACCGCAACCTGAAGCGGGGAAAAGTCTATCCCAAGGACCTTGAGATTGTCCGGCGACTGAAGGAAAAGAGCCTTTCCTGAATCAGGATTCGAGGAAACGGTCAACCGACCACGCACTGGGGATCCGGCTGCCCTCGAGCAGGTAATCGAGCAGGTCACGGATGGCGGTCGGGGCCTGCAGGACGCCCTTTGAGCCAAGGGCGTTGAGAATGAACCAGTGCGGGATTTCCGGATGTTGTCCGACGACGGGACGGTAGTCCTCGACAATGGGCCGGACGCCTGCGAGTTGTTCCTCGACCTCGAAGGGGATAGCGGTCAACAGCTGGAGGTTTTCCTGCAATTGGCTGGCCCCGTCGAGCGAGGGGGTCCCGTCGAAGGCCGACCAGCTGTAGGTGGCGCCGACGCGCCAGAGGTCGTCATTAATCGGCTGCACCCAGCAGGACTGGTTGTAAATGCGATCCCGAGGCAAGGCTTCCTCGAAGCGGACCATCAGCATTTCCCCCTTGGCCGGATTGTGGGGGATGAAGGACCAGTGGGGATTGTTGAGAATGCGCCAGCCCTCACAAAATACCAGCAACTCGTCTCCTTTGTCTTGCGGAACCTCCTCCGGATAGTCCCATTCGCGCTCGTCGAGCAGTCCTTCCTGCCGCAACCAGGTGCGGGTGACTTCAATGAAATGGGGAAGGTTGGCCCAGCCGCCAGCTTTTGTCAGGAAACTCCCATAGACATCATTGAGGTAAGGGAAGTGACTTTCCGGATACTCCTCCTCGACAAAAGCATCGCCGCCTTCCCCCTTGACGCTGCGCAGAAAGCGATCGTGTTGGGTCGGTTCGGAGAACATGCGCAGAATCGGGCAGGCCGTCCAGATCCGGATGCCGAGCGTCTTCTCCACCAGCTCCATGGATCCCTGCAGATGCCCGAGGAGGTCCTCGACATACTTCGGCGGGCGGAAATTCCGTCCGGCCAGTGGATTGACAATGCCGGGAGCGACAACCGTGGCACTGCCCGGCAGCTCAACATCCTGCACGATGAAGGGAATTTCCCGTTCCTTCAGGTGCAGGGCAAGCAAGCTCCCGCTCAGGCCCTGGCCAATGATGCGGACGCGTTCGTATCGGGAAAGGATGGATTGGCGATTTTGTCGTGCTTGCATTCCGGGCGTCTTTTTTTAACCTTTCGGACAAATTCAACAAAGGCTACAGTAAATGAATACGGGGATTCAAGGTATCAAATCACTCTTCCGCCATCCGGACATGGGCCTGGTGATCATCCGCCTCGGCGTCGGCATTGTCCTGGCCATTGCCGGGTATAACAAGTTCATGGGAGGGGAAGCCACCCTGCATGCCGTGGGGGCCAATATCAAGTATTTCGGACTGGATGTGGGGACCAATAATATTTCCACCATGTTTTTCGGGGTCCTTGCAGCAGGTGTTGAGTTGGCCGGTGGCGTTTTCATTATTGCGGGAATCCTATTCCGGACCTCGGCCTTTTTCCTCATCATGACGATGCTGGTGGCTACCTTGATGATGATCGACACCAGTGGGGGTGACCTGACAAAATTCGGTTACCCGATGGTTGTCGGGATGGTGCTGCTGGGATTGTTGTTTACCGGGCCGGGCAAGATTTCCCTGATGAAAGAGTAGAACTGGCCCGATTAGTCTTCTTCTCCCTTGTAGCCATAGGTTTCCAGCATGGTCTCCACCGCCATGGGAAAGGTGGCATAACTGCTTCCAGTATGGGCGACCGTGGCACAACAATGCAGGTAACCCGTGGCTTGGCTCAGGGACGGCCGATGGGCGGTTGACTCAATAAAGCAGGCGAAAACTTCAAAGGCCTTGAGCCATTCCTCGAGGGATTCCTCCGATTCGTCCACTTGTTTCAGGAAGGCTTCCAGGGCCGGCCCGTGGTCTTCTTCTCGTGAAAGAAACTGGCCCAGCTTGCGGGCATTTTCCGGTGACGGGATGGCTTCAAGGAGAAGGTCCATGTTCTGCCCTTCAAGGCTGGGAAAGGATTCCAGCGCGTTGAGCCAGGCCAGTTGCTGGCCCGGGGATCCATTCGATTTGCCTGAGGCGATGTGTTCCACTTTTGCTTTTTCTTGCATGCTGTCTGATGATAAGTCGGTTATTTTAGCAGGATTACCTTGCAAATCAACTGGCAAGCAACACCTGTGCCACTCTTTTAATCCCAGCGTTTCCGATGACGACAACACCAATCAGCCGGCGTGCACAAGAAGATGGGCAATCTGATTGCCTGCCCTGTGATACCGGCCCGGCGACCCGTTCGTCCTTCGGATTTCGCATCGGCATTGCTCTCGCCCTTGCCGGCCAGGGAATGATCTTCGGCCTTGGGTATAACAATGCCCTCAAGGCGGGAGAGGCCCCGGCACCCGGATCGGCCATTTACTGGTTCCTTCATGGCGGCCTCATCCTTTCTGCGCTCGCCGTGGTTATCCTGCTGGGCCGGCCGCTCCTGCGCCATACCGCCGAGGCCCTGGCGGCCCGTCGCATAACGGTTGAGGCACTCTTTGTCCTGAGTGCCTTCGGGGCTTTTGGCGGCTCCCTGCTTTCCTCCATCCGGGGAGAGGGAAGCGTCTATTACGAGGTGGTCTCCATTGTCCTCTGTGTCTATGCCATCGGCAAGCAGATGGGGGTTATCCAGAAGGGAAGAGTCATGCAGGCGCTGGCCTCCTTCAGGGATGCTTTTGATCAGGCGACGGTGGAACGGCCGGATGGGAGCCGGACGACAATTCCAGTCCGATCCCTGCAGGCTGCCGACCGGGTCTTGATCCAGCCGGGTGATCCCATCCCGGTGGACGGCGTTATTCTGGAGGGTTCCGGTTATGTCCGGGAGACCACCTTGACCGGTGAGCCGGCACCCGTGTCGAAGCAATCGGGAGACACGGTCCTGGCAGGGACCTGGTCCCTGGAAGGCAATTTCGTTATTCAACCTGAGCGGCACAAGGAGAGGACCATCGACCGGATACTCAGCCTGATCGAACGGATTCCGACCCGGGTGTCCAATCTCCAGGCCGCCGCTGACCGGCTCATGCTGGTCTTCGTCCCGGTTGTCAGTTTGACCGCCTTCTCAACCTTCGCCGGATGGATGGTATTATCGGACCAGGCCTGGTGGGACGCCCTCTTCAATGCCATGGCGGTGCTCCTGGTGGCCTGCCCCTGCGCTCTTGGCCTCGCTATGCCGGCGGGCATCTGGGGCGGTTTGTACTACCTGAGCCAACGGGGAATCGTCGGCCGGAACGGCCATCTGTTGGACACATTGGCTGAGGCGGACACCGTCATCTTTGACAAGACCGGCACACTGAGCCGGTTTGAACTGGCCGCCGACTGCAGTCACCTGGTGGCCTCCAACGCAAACGATGACTGGTTGCTGGCTGCCGTCGCGGCGATCGGGAAGGAGAGCCAGCATCCCGTCAGCGTGGCCCTGGCCACCCTTGCCGATCCGCAGGAACCCGCCCGCGATCTTCAGGTTTATCCCGGCCGCGGAATCGGGGCCAGGGTGGGGGACCACCAACTGTTGATTGGTGAATCAAGCCTCCTTGCCGCCGAGGGAATCCACCTCAATTCGATCCCGGAAAGGGGAGGGAAGCCCATCCAGGTCGCGGTCGATGGCGCGCATGCCGGAACGCTTTTCCTCACCGAGCACCTTCGTCCGGAGGCCGAATCCACAATCGAGGCCTTGCAGGCCATGGGATGCCGGTGCCATGTCCTCAGCGGCGATCCGGCGCCGGCCCGGGACAGCATCGCCGGTGTCCCGGTCCATGGTGGACTCGACCCCGAGGCCAAGGCCGCCTGGATCGAGCAGCATTGCCAGGGACAAAAAGCGGTCCTCTTTGTCGGTGATGGCATCAATGATTTGCCCGCCATGCAGACGGCTGACGCATCCCTCGCCATTGACCTCGGGGCGGCCCTTGCCACCGAGTTCGCGGACGGCCTCCTGTCCGGGGGACGGATCGGCGCCTTGCCCGGTGCCATGCGGCATGCCAGACGCCTCAAGCACAGCCTGCAGGGCAATCTCCGCTTCGCCCTGATGTACAATCTTATCGGAATGGCCCTCGCCGCTGCCGGGGTCCTCCATCCCGTCGTCGCGGCCCTCCTCATGGTCGGTTCTTCCGCCGTTGTCACGTTCCGTGCCCTCAAGGTCGCTGGACTTGATGGATAAGATGTTCTTTTAGATGCGATTAGAAACGCTTAAGGGTGCCTAAAAACTGCCTTTGAGGAGGAATTTTCTGTTGCGTTCGCACTTGAATCCTTCAGAAGACCACTATCCCCCAATTTGGACTAGAGTGTTTCTTTAGTCGCGGTGAGGGATTTTTATCAGGCTGAAAAGGAATATGGCAGAGGAAAAATTGCGTCGAAAATCGTTTATCGTCTCATTGGGGGCGGCCACTTTGGGCATGGTGGGTTTCCGGACCGGAAACGTCACCTCCAAAACAAGGTCAGGTACCGTCAAGGCTGGCCTTCCGGAGAGTGATCGGGTCCAACAGGATCCACGTGCCGTCCCCTGTTCCAGCCGGAAACTTTAACAGCCTGAAAAGAGGGTATTTCTGATGGCGAATTTATTTCCCAAATGGTCAAACGCGGTGCCACTGAAAGTGATTGTGGCCGTTCTTGTTCTCGGGGGGTCGGTCGTGGCTGGAGTCACGTACTATTTCACCCCCAAGTACTCACGGGTAGGGTATGCGCCCAAGCAGCCGGTGGCCTACAACCACTACCTGCATGCCGAGCAGCTGGGGATTGACTGCCGCTACTGCCACAGTCATGTCGATGAATCGGGACATGCCAATGTTCCGGATGCTGGGACCTGTATGAACTGTCACAGCCAGGTGAAGAAGGACAGCCCGTTGCTGGAACCCATCCGTACCAGCTACGAGACCGGTGAGCCGGTTGAATGGGTCCGCATCCACAAGGTGCCGGACTACGTTTACTTCAACCATGCCGTCCACGTGAACCGCGGCATCAGCTGCGTCGAGTGCCATGGAGAAATCAACAAGATGGAGACCGTCTATCACGCGGAGCCGCTCTCGATGGCCTTCTGCCTGGATTGCCACCGCAACCCGGAGGAATTCATCCGTCCGCTGGACGAAGTGTATAACCTGAACTGGACTCCCGAAAACGAAGCGGCCCATGAAGAATGGGCCCGGGAGGCTGTTATCGATTGGAACGTCAACCCGCCGCAGAGTTGCTCTGGCTGCCACCGATGAATCCTGACATGAATCATTCCGAATCGAAACCCGGCGAACAGGCTGGACCGCATTACTGGCGCAGCCTTGACGAGTTGGCGGACAAGCCCGCTTTCAAGGACTGGCTCCATCGCGAATTCCCTGAAGGGGCTTCCGAAATGGATGGGGTGAACCGGCGCAACTTCCTGAAAATCATGGCCGCCTCCTTTGCGGTCGCGGGAATGGGTGCTGCCGGTTGCCGCCGGCCGGAGCAGAACATTCTTCCCTACAGCAAGCAGCCCGAGGGGACCATCCCCGGTATTCCGGTCTACTTCACGACCTCTTTCCCGGACGCCAAGGACAACCTGCCCTTGGTAGTCGAGACACACCAGCACCGGCCCACCCATATCGAGGGGAACAGCGACTTCCTGTCCTACGGCGGTGCGGTGAGCCGTTTTGCCTCGGCCTCGGTCTTGAACCTCTATGATCCGGACCGGATGACCTCTTCCTATGAAGGGAACCGGCGTATTTCCTCCGAGCGGGTCAAGGATGCCCTTGCCGGCCTGACGGCAAAGTTCAGTCCAACCAAGGGACAGGGGCTGGCCATCCTTGCGGAACCCTCCAGTTCCCCGACCCGGCTGCGGCTGAAGAAACTTTTGCAGAAGACCTATCCGCGCCTCGTCTGGGCGGAATACAGTCCGGCGGATGCCAATAATCCGGAGCAAGCTGCGAGCAACCTTTTCGGTCGTCCCCTGCGGCCATTGTACAAGCTGGAGAAGGCAAAGCGCATCCTCAGTGTCGATGCGGACTTCCTCAACGGGGAGCCGGGCAGTGTCGGCATGGCCCGCGCCTTCAGCAAGGGGCGCAAGGTCAAGGACCAGGCGGAGGCCAAGAAGATGAACCGGCTTTATGTCGTTGAGTCGGCCTTCACCGTTACCGGTACCATGGGCGATCACCGCCTCCGCTTGTCCACCGGCAACATGACTGCTTTCCTTTCCCTGCTGGTGGCCGAGCTGCTTAAGCAGGGAGGCGGGGATCCGCGCCTGGGTACTTTCCTGAAGGAGCGTGCGGGCAGTTTGCCAGTGGACGCGACGTGGATTCGCGAATGTGCCCGCGACCTGCTTGAGCACGGTGGCTATGGGGTGGTTGTCCCGGGCAGCCACCTGTCCGTCGAGGCCCAGCAGCTGGCCATCTATGCCAACCAGCTGATTGCCGCCAACGGCAAGACGGTGGAATATGCCGAATTGCCGAAGGATGCTTCCAGCTCCCTCGGTGAACTGGCTACCGCCATCCAGGAAGGAAAGATTGAGAGCCTGCTCGTTCTCGGAGGCAACCCGGTCTACGACGCACCGGCCGACCTCGATTGGAAGGCGCTGCAGAAGTCGGTCCCGGAAGTCATCCGGCATGGCTACTACTTTGATGAGACCAGCATGGAGGCGAACATCAACATCGCCGCCACCCATTATCTGGAATCCTGGAGTGACGGGCGCACGCTCGACGGGACCTATGTCCCGGTCCAGCCGATGATCCTGCCGCTCTTCGACAGCTTCCAGGATTTGGAAATCCTCGCCCGCCTGGCCGGCCTGGGTGTGGCTGATGCCTATGGGATGGTCCTCGAGACCTTTAGCGTTGAGTACGCCCCTTCCGGGGATGCCGACAAGGCCTTCAAGCGACTGCTGGCGACCGGTTTCCTGCCGGAATCCAGTTTCCGGACCTTCAAGGCAGGTGACATCCGGGTCTCGGAAATCCAGGAAAACCTTTCCCGCGGGGCCCTTGGTTCCCGTGCGACCTCCGCCACCAACCTGGAAGTCCGGCTTGTCCCCGACAATTCCGTCGGTTCCGGTTTCTACAACAACAATGGCTGGCTGCAGGAGTGCCCGGATCCAATAACCAAGCTGACCTGGGATAACGCGATCATGATTTCCCCCGCCCTTGCGACCCATCTCGGTTTCGATACCAAGGCGGGCGATTTCCTGATAGGCGGGGTTTCCAAGAAGTCCTCTAATTTCAAGCGCGGCCGTGAGGAGTCCCGCATCGCTGAACTGGTTGTCGATGGCGTGACCGTCCGCGGTCCGGTGCACATCCAGCCGGGCCTCGATGACTGGACGGTCGTCCTTCCCCTCGGTTATGGCCGACCCCAAGTCGGGCGCGTCGGCAAGGGGACCGGTTTCAATGCCTATCCGCTGAGCCATTCCGGTGAGGGCCTTGTCCGCAATGGTGGCCAGCTGACCCTCAGCGGGGATGGCTACCGCCTCGCCAATACCCAGGAACACTGGTCCATGGAAGGCCGGGCCATCCTCCGGGAAGGCAACGTCAAGACCTACATGGAAGACGCCAAGTTCGTCGCCCACATGGGCATGGAGAGCCACAGTCCGCCCGTCTACGGCCATGACAAGGGCATGTCCGCCCAGGAGAAGGCCCTGAGCACACCGCGTGGCGGCTCTTCCTACGAGACCCCTGATTTTGGTGCGCCGCCCCCGAATGTTGATGTCTGGAAGGACCCGGAGGCACGGGCCCAGTTCATCCCCGAGCAGCAGTGGGGCATGAGCATCGACCTGAACAGCTGCACGGGCTGTAACGCCTGCGTTGTTGCCTGTCAGAGCGAGAACAACATTCCGATTGTCGGCAAGGACCAGATCATGCGGGGCCGTGAGATGCACTGGATCCGCCTCGACCGCTACTACAGCTCGGGCGATCTGGAAGCCAACCGGCACTCCCTGCCATCCGACCCGCAGGCCTCCATCATGCCGGTCGGCTGTCTCCATTGTGAGATGGCCCCCTGCGAGCAGGTTTGCCCGGTCAACGCCACCGTCCACGACAGCCAGGGGCTTAACGTGATGGCCTACAACCGCTGTGTCGGTACGCGATACTGCGCCAACAACTGTCCCTACAAGGTCCGCCGCTTTAATTTCTTTGATTACAACAAGCGGAGCGCGGACGAGTTCTACGCCGGTCCGATTGGTACAGACCAGTACAAGACGGAAGGGGCCGCCCTGAAGTCGATGCAAAAGAATCCGGACGTGACCGTGCGCATGCGCGGGGTCATGGAAAAGTGCACCTATTGTGTGCAGCGGATCGAGCAGGCCAAGATTGCCCAGCGCGTCGTGGCCAAGGCCGATAACAAAATCAACGTCCCGGACGGCATTATCCGTACCGCTTGCCAGTCGGCCTGCCCGAGTGAAGCGATTGTCTTCGGGGATGTCAGCGATCCCAAGAGCGCTGTTTCCCTGATGAAGGAGAACGACCGCAACTACTCCCTCCTCGGCTACCTGAACACGCGGCCGCGGACCACCTACCTGGCTCGCCTGCGCAACCCGAACCCGCTGATGCCGGACTACGACAAGGCACTCAGCCGGAAGGAGTACAAGAGCGTCCAAGCCACCTCCGGGGATGCGTACCACGGCGAGGAAAGCCATGACGGCGACGGGCATGGAGGCCACTAATTTGAATTCTTAACCTTAATCGGGAAGACGTTTTGAGCACGACAGCAGATCAACATTCTCAGGCCACCGGCGCATATGCCGGGCCGAGTGTCCTCGAAGAGGTACGCCCGGCCAGCATGCCCCGCCGGCCCATCATTGAGAACAACCGTAACTTCACCTGGATCACGCAGAAGGTCTGCGGCATCGTCGAGGGACGCACCCCCATGTGGTGGTGGGTGGCATTCGTGGTGTCCGCGATGGTGGCCAGCTTCACCCTGATGGGGTTGATTTACCTCGTCTCCACCGGCACGGGGGTCTGGGGCCTGCGCAATCCGGTCTTCTGGGGATGGGCCATCGTCAACTTCGTTTTCTGGATTGGTATCGGTCACGCCGGGACGCTCATTTCCGCCATCCTCTGTTTGCTGAAACAGAAGTGGCGGACCTCGATTAACCGGGCGGCCGAGGCAATGACCATTTTCGCGGTTATTTGTGCGGGGATCTTCCCGCTCTTCCACGTCGGTCGTGTCTGGTTTGCGTGGTGGCTCTTCCCGCTGCCGAACGCCAATGCCATCTGGCCGAATTTCCGTTCACCCCTCGAGTGGGATGTCTTCGCGGTCTCGACCTACGGAACGGTCTCCGTGCTTTTCTGGTACATGGGGATGATTCCCGACCTGGCGACCATCCGGGATCGCGTCCCGATGATTTTCGAGGAACGCATGTCCAAGGCCAAGACGGCCTTCCAGCAGTTCTTCGAGAAATTCTACTTTGGATTCCGCAAGTACTTCTACGGTATCCTGGCCATGGGCTGGCGCGGTTCCAACCGCCACTGGAGCAACTATGAAATGGCCTACCTGCTGCTCGCCGGACTGAGCACGCCGCTGGTGCTTTCCGTGCACACGGTCGTTTCCTTTGACTTTGCGGTGGCCAACCTTCCCGGCTGGCACACCACCATCTTCCCGCCGTACTTCGTCGCCGGGGCCATTTTCTCCGGCTTCGGCATGGTGCTGACCCTGATGCTGCCGCTGCGGGCCATCTTCGGGCTGCAGGACCTGATCACGCAGTACCACATCGACTGCATGTGCAAAATCTGCCTCGCGACCGGTTCCATGGTCGGCTACGCCTACGGGATGGAGTTCTTCATCGCCTGGTACGGGGCCAACCCCTACGAGGGCTTCGCTTTCGTCAACCGGGCCTTCGGTCCCTACGCCTGGGCCTACTGGATCATGATTTCCTGCAACGTCATCACGCCGCAGTTCTTCTGGTTCAAATGGGCCCGCGAGAACCTCTGGCTGGTCTGGATTCTCTCCTGCTTCATCAACGTCGGCATGTGGTTCGAACGCTTCGTCATCACGGTAACCTCGCTGGCCAACGACTTCCTTCCGGCCAACTGGGACTACTTCAGCCCGACCATCGTCGACATTTTCACCTTCTTCGGGACCTTCGGGGTCTTCGGGGTCCTTTTCCTCCTATTCGTGCGATTCCTGCCCCTGTTGGCCTTCGCTGAAATCAAGTCCGTCTCCAAGCAGGCGGATGTACACGGGCACCATTAATTTCGGGGATTCGATACCATGAGCAAACAATACGGATATCTAGCCCTTTTCGAGTCGGCACCGGCGATTTACCACGCCGCGCAAAGCGTGCGCGAGGCCGGCTTCAAGAAGTGGGATGTCTTCACGCCGTTCCCGGTCCACGGACTGGACGGGGCGATGGGCCTGCGCCGTTCCAAGGTACCGGTCTTCACCCTCTGTGGCGGCGTCATCGGCTTCTTCACCGGCATGTTCGTCGCCTGGTACATGGGGCAGTTCGACTACCCCCTGATTGTCGGCGGCAAGCCCTTCTTCAGCCCGATTTTCCCCTTCCCGGTGGCCTATGAGCTGACCATTCTTCTGGCTGCCTTCGGGACGCTGGGCGGGATGTTCATTACCAACCGGCTGCCGATGCACCACCACCCGGTCATGAACTACGACAAGTTCCGCCACCTCACGGATGACAAGTTTGCCGTGGTCATCGAGGCCGGGGACGAGCTTTTCTCCGAGAGTGGTACCCGCGAATTCCTCGAGTCCCTCCATCCCGCTGAAATTGCGGTTATCACCGACGAGGAGGACGAATAACCATGCGCCAGTTCTTCATCATCTATTTCTTTCTCGCGGCCCTTGTCCTCACGGTCATGGGCTTCCGCGGCTGCAAGTCGACCAAGCCGCCGCTGGAGATATTCCCGGACATGGACCGGCAGATGCGCTTCCATGAGCAGGGCAAGACCGAGTTCTTTGGCGACAAGCGGATGGACCGCGAGCCGGTAGCCGGCACGGTGCCATTTGTGACGGAAGAACACGAGGCTTTCCCGCACCTGAGCCCGGACAACCGCTTCCGTGAGGATGACTACCTGGCCACCGGCAAGATCGACGCCGAGACATTCGGTGACGGTATTCCGGTGGAAGTGAGTCTGGAGGCCATGAAGGAGGGCGCGGAAATCTACGAGATATACTGCACCATCTGCCATGGGGAGTCAGGCAACGGGAAGGGCGTCGTGGCCTCGGAGCGCTATGGATACCCGACCATCGCCAGCCTCCTGCAGACCCGCCTCATCGAGCTGCCCGACGGCGACATTTTCAACACCATCACGCACGGCAAGAACACCATGGGACCCTACGGTTCCAAAATCCGGGTCGAGGACCGCTGGAAAGTTGTCATGTACGTGCGGGCCCTGCAGCGGGCCGCTTCAGCCACCGTTGACGATGTCCCGGCTGAAAACAGAGGAGAGCTTGGATTATGAGCACCAGCAGCGACGTTATTTCCAACACGACCGCAGCCAGCGGCACCGGCAAACTGGGAGACAAGCAGAACCGGTTCCTCTACGCCGGCCTGATCTTTATCGCCATTTCCGCGGGCCTGCTCCTGTTGGGTTCTGCCGACGACCCGACCCGGCCCTTCATCGGGTGGCTGATCGGGATTTCCTTCTGGCTCTCCATCCTCATCGGGATGCTCTTCCTGCTGATGATCTGGTGGATGTTTGATGCCGGCTGGGCAGTCATTGTTCGCCGTCAGCTGGAACATGCCGTCAGTGCCTTTCCCTATCTGGGATTGATTTTCCTGCCCCTGGTCCTAATGAGCCTTTTCACCGCAGGTGACGGGGTACCCTGGATCTGGATGCAGGGCGATTCACTCGTTCCTGCCGGCCATGGAACAGTGGCAGAGGACGTGCTCTATGTCAGCAAGTCCGGTTTCCTCGGCCAGGGATTCTTTGTGGTCCGCTACGTTATCTACTTTGCGGTCTGGACCGGTCTGGCCCTGCTTTTCCGCAAGTGGTCCTTCGACATGGACCGCACCGGCGACCATGCCAACGTGCACCGCTCGCGCAAGCTGGCAGCGGTTGGGCTCTTCCTCTGTGCCTTCGCCACCACATTTGCCGCCATCGATTGGTTCAAGTCCCTCAACTACCACTGGTTCTCGACCATGTACGGGGTGTGGTTCTTCGCCGCGAGCATGCGGGCCGCCTTGTCTGCTACCGTATTGGCCCTTTTCTACATGGCCACCCGCGAGGATGGCCTGAAAGGCATCATCAAGCCGGTGCACTTCTACCTCATCGGCTGCATCATGCTGGCCTTCACTGTCTTCTGGGCCTACATCAGCTTCTCCCAGTACTTCCTCATCTACAACGCCAACATCCCGGAAGAAACCTTCTGGTACAACATGCGTGAGATGAATGCGGACGGGACCAAGAACAGCTGGTGGTGGGTGAGCATGGGCCTCATCTTCATGCACTTCTTTTTCCCGTTCCTCTACCTGCTCTGGTACAAGAACAAGTTTTCCATCCGGCTGCGCTTCATCGCCATCTGGATCCTCGTTTTCCACTTGCTCGACCTCTACTGGAACATTGTTCCGCAGAAACTGGCCACCGATTCCCACGGTGGCTACACCGTGCGGCAGTTCGGTTTCAGCTGGACGGACCTGACGATGTTCATCGGTGTCGGGGCCGTGGTGATCTGGGCTTTCCTGAAATCTGCCGCCAAGGAGCGGCCTATCCCGATCCGGGATCCCCGGATTGAAGAATCCATCAATTGCCATGAGTAACGCGCCATTTGATAAAGAACCTTCCGACAGCACGGTCCTGATTTCCGCCCTTGGCTGGATTGGGGTCTGCCTGGTTTTCCTGTTGGTCGTCGCGGTGGCCTACCTGCCCAACCGGGCGGTGCCGCAGGAAGAGAAGGACGCTGCCATCCGCTACCAGATCCGCAATGAGGTCCGGGGCGAGCAAACCCGATTGGTCAATTCCTACGAGTGGATCAACCAGGCCGAGGGTGTTGTCCGTATTCCGGTCGAGCGCGCTGTTGAGCTGACGGTCGAGGAGTTGCGCAAGGAGCAGCAGAGCCTGGAAACGCCCCTGTGATGGATTGGAGCCAATACATTCTTATCGGCTTCGTATTTGCCAGCATCTTCTTTGTCGCGGCAGCGATGGCCCTGCACTGGGCCCACAAAAACGGCCAGCTCAGCAACCTCGACCAGGGGGCCCAGACGATTTTTGACGACGATGAACCCATGGGTGAAGTAACGGACCAGTTCCCGAAAAAGCGAAAGAAGCGCGCACCCAGGGACAATTGAGACAGGAGGAAAAACAGCCCATGAGTTCTAATCCCTCGATTATTGATTCCCTCAAGCCAAGCGGTGATCCCGATGTGGATCTGCGTGTACGGCTCGGGGAAGTCGATGCATCCATGCGCGTCCCGGCGATGCTCTTCCTGGTTTCCGCCGTGATGTGGCTGCTGGCCGGTACCGCCTTCGCCATGATTGCCGCCATCAAGGCGACCAATCCGGACTTTCTGGGCGCGACTGAATGGCTTACATTTGGCCGCGTGCGCACGGCGCACCTGAACGCGATGATTTTCGGCTGGGGCAACAACGTGATTTTTGCCGTTGCCCCATGGATCATGGGCCGCCTCTGCCGTGCCCGTATCCGCCATACGAATATCCTGCTGGCGGCGGGTGTCTTCTGGAACATTGCGGTCACGATTGGTATCATTGGCATCCTCAAGGGTGACATGATCGGGGTGGAGTGGCTGGAAATGCCGGCTTATGTGACACCACTGGTTGTCCTTACCTATGCCCTTGTTGGCGTCTGGGTCATCATTGCCTTCCGCTGGCGCCAGAGCGACCACGTCTATGTTTCCCAGTGGTACCTGCTGGCGGCCTTCTTCTGGCTCCCGTGGCTCTACACGGTGGCCCAGGTGATGCTCATTTTCGAACCGGCCAACGGGGTTGTGCAATCGCTGACCAACTGGTGGTTCGCCCACAACGTCCTTGGCCTCTGGCTGACCCCGATCGCCCTTGCGGTGGCCTATTACCTTATCCCCAAGGTCCTCGGCCGTCCGATTCACAGTTATTACCTTTCCGTTGTCGGTTTCTGGGCCCTGGCGCTCTTCTATAACTGGGCTGGTGTTCACCACCTGATCGGCGGTCCGGTCCCGGCATGGGTCATTTCCGCCGGGACGGTAGCCAGTGTGATGATGGTTATTCCCGTTATCGTGACCGGCATCAATCACCACCTGACGGTGGTTGGTCTGCACAAGGAAGGCTGGGCCAGCCCGACTATCCGCTTTGTTGTCTTCGGGGCCATCAACTACACCGTGGTCAGCCTTATCGGCAGCACCATGGCCCTGCGCCATGTCAACGAGGTGACCCACTTCACCCATTTCACGGTCGGCCACGCCCACCACGGGGTCTATGCCTTTTTCACCATGATCATGTTCGGTGCGGTCTACTACATGATGCCGCGGCTGCTCTTCCGGGAATGGCCGAACGCCTTCCTGATCAAGGTCCACTGGTGGATGTGTGGCCTGGGCATCCTGTTAATGGTCTTTGCCCTGCAAATCGGCGGCTGGTTCCAGGGCCTGCAGATGAATGCCCTGACTGAAGACGGGACTCCCGTCTACACCTTCCTCCAGACGGTCGAGAACACCAAGCCCTGGCTCTGGGCACGGTCACTTTCCGGGCTGATGCTGCTCATCGGGCACGTTGCCTTTGCCATCAATGTCTATTGGATGATTTTCAGCCCGCGGACGCAGGACAAGGTCACCCAGCCAACCCTTTTGACCGAAACCACCGAACAGGCCTGATCGATGAAAAGCCTTCCACTCATATTTCTCGGTGTCTTTTTCACCCTCGCGTTCTCCTGGACGGGAATTGTCCTCACCACCCACATGCAGATGCGCGACCTGACCCCGGCCACGGCCGAGCTGGTCAATGCTGATGATGAACCGGTCGCCGGCCGGCAGTTCATGGTCGATGGGGTCAACGTCAAGAACACGGACGGGATGACCGCCTATCCATTGCCGCTGGTCGGTGAAGCCCAGCGGGGCAAGCTGGTCTATCAGGAAATGGGATGCCTTTACTGCCACTCCCAACAGGTCCGGCGAGCCGGGTTCGGGGCTGACTTCGAACGCGGCTGGGGCAACCGCCAGTCGGTGGCCCGTGACTACATCGAGCAGGACCGGGTCATGCTCGGCACCATGCGGACCGGTCCGGACCTGACCAATGTCGGCCTGCGGTATTCCGAATTGTGGCAATACCAGCATCTCTACAACCCGCAGATCACCTCCCCGGGCTCGACCATGCCACCCTACGGCTTCCTCTTCGAGGTACGCGAGGTCAGCAGTATGCGCGGTCCCTCCCCGGATGCCATCGAGCTGCCGGAGGCCTACCACCCCGGTGAAGGCTACGAGCTGGTCCCCACCCAGCGGGCCAAGGATCTGGTAGCCTACCTGATGAACCTGCAACAGGACTACGAGTTGCCGGAAATGAAATTTACCGAATAGGACGGAGGCGATTTCCATGAGTGAAGACCAAAAAGACAAGTATCCTCACAAAGGGGAATCCCGCCCGACTTTTGAAGGCACCCGGTTTGACGACCAGGACCTGCAAAAGGTGCATACGCAGTTGATGCGTGAAAAGGAGGAGCCAACGGAGAATTTCTCCCCGATGCCCCTTTTCTTTGTCGCCCTGTTCATGATTCTCGCCTTCTGGGCTGGTATCTACCTGGTTCATTACTCAGGTGACTTCGGGCCCTTCCATTATGACGAGACGGTCCGGGCCGGTTCCTTCGAGGAGACCGGTCCCAAGGAAGTGGACATGATTGCCCTTGGCAAGCGGGTCTACAACCAGAACTGTGTCGCCTGCCACCAGGCTTCCGGTCTGGGTCTGCCGGCAGTTTATCCGCCCCTCGTCAATTCCGACTGGGTAAAGGACAATCCGGAGCGGCTGATCAAGGTCATCCTTGCCGGCCTCGCTGGAGAAGTGACTGTCAATGGCCAGGTCTACAACAATGCCATGACCCCCTTCGACCGGCTCAAGGACCAGCATATCGCGGCGGTCCTGACCTACATCCGGACCGATCCTCAATACCAGAACGCTTCCTATGAAGTGACCGAGGAACTGGTGGCACAGGTGCGGGAGGCATACGGCGCCCGGACGGACCCATGGTCACAGGCGGAACTGGAAGCTATCCACGGTCCGGTGACGGGCGAGTGGGCACCGCCAGCACCGCCGGCAGTCGAGGAACCGGCTCCAGCAGAGGACGAAGCAGTTGAGGAAACTGTTGAATCCGCCCCGGAAGAGACCGTCTGAGAGCTAGCGGCGGGATAGCGCCAGCAGGTAAAGCAGGTTGGCCAGAGAGCTGACAAAGGCCGCTACGTAAGTGAGTGCGGCTGCGTCCAGCGTCTTGTTGACCCCGACCATCTCATCGGCTTGGAGAATTCCGGTTGAGACCAGCTCCGCCTTTGCCCGGCGGGAGGCATCAAATTCGACCGGCAAGGTGACCAGTTGGAAGATGGTCAGGACGAGGTAGACCAGGACACCCAACTTGATCAGTCCCAACATGCCGAAGAAAAAACCACCGATGATGACAAAGGGGAGCAACTTGGAGGCAAACATGGTGATCGGCACCAGGCTCATGCGCAGCTTGAGCATGGAGTAGCCCGTTGCGTGCTGCACCGCATGACCGGCTTCGTGGGCGGCGACCCCCAATGCGGCAAGGCTGTAGCCATCATAATTCTCCTGGCTGAGGACGAGCCGCTTGTGGGTTGGATCGTAATGGTCCGTCAGGTGGCCGCGGGTGGAAGTGATTTCGACATCCGTGATGCCCGCTTTCTGAAGGACATACTGGGCAGCCTCGCGTCCGGTGATGCGGCTACGCGACCCGACGCGGGACCATTTGCTGTAGGCACCCTGGACCTTGGACTGGGCGTAGATACCCAAGATGACGGTGGGAATAATCAGAAAGAGGAATAATTGCATGCTGGTCATTTTGTTTTGCTGAAAAGTTAAATTTTCTCTCACGGAGGCACGAAGCCCACGGAGAGGTTATACGATTGAAAGAGTTAAGCTTATTTAAAGAAATTCCTGAAAATTTTCAAGAAAGGCGGATCGATCGTCTCCGTGATCCCTGTGACCCCGTGAGATAAAACTGCTCAGGAACCCGGTTTGACAGCCGGGATATTGCGCAGCTCCGGCGGTACCTTGTCCGCCTCGTAGGTCGGAAAATTCATCTCCAGGAGGGCGATGAGGGGGGAGGAGAAGGAGGTATTGCCGGCTGACCGGTCCACCAGGACGGCAATGGCCTCGGTGACTCCTCCGCGCGAATCAATCAGATCGAGCGTCTCCTGGACCCGGCCACCCCGGGTGATGACATCCTCAACAATGAGGACCCGTTCACCCGGCTCGATGATGAAGTTGCGCCGCAGGCCCAGCAGGTCGTCCACCTTCTCGGCAAAGATGAAGCGTTTGCCCAACTGCCGGGCAACTTCCTGCCCGATGACCAGGCCACCCATGGCCGGCGAGACCACGGTCTCCACTTCCGTCATGTCGGGCAGCTTTTCAATCAGCAGCTCGGCCAGCCGGGTTACCTCGTCGAGGTGCTCGCAGACCCGGGCACACTGGAAGAAATGGCCCGAGCGCAACCCGGAACGGAGGATGAAGTGCCCCTCCAGGAGGGCACCGGTCTTCTTGAAGATGTCGAGGACTTCAGATTGCATGCCTCAAAGGTTTACGCAGATGGCGCTGCCTTCAACACCAATTTTCCTCTCGCAAAGCCATACGGACCCGGAAATTTTAACCACAGAAATCACAAAAAACACAGAAGAGGACAGATCGGTTTTTGAGTTTTATGTGATTTCTGTGGTTAATTTTACTATGAAGTATTTGCTGGTCGATAATGGCAGTTTGCGGCCCCAGAGCGTTCTTAACCTCAGGGCCATTGCAGCTGAACTGGGCCGGGAGACAGGACTGGAGATCCTGCCTTCCTCGCTGCTGCATTCCAGCAAGGTACCGGTGGACCAGCTGGAAGGAGAGCCGGCGGTCAACCTGGAACGGCGCCTGCGGCTGTTTCTTGAGGCGGGCGAGCGGGAATTCACGATCCTGCCGTTCTTCTTTGGCCCCACGGGGGCAATAACCGAGTACCTTCCACAAAGGTTGGCCTATCGGAGGGAAAAACACGGCGATTTCAGCATCAGGCTGGCCCCGTTTCTTTCTCTGGGAGAAGATCAGGACAATAGCGATCTGGTACAGATATTGGCTGATAATGTACGGCAGTCGATGGCCTACAACAGCTGGAAACGGCCGCGGGTGGTCCTTGTCGACCATGGATCGCCCATGCCCGAGGTGACCGATGTCCGCAATGCATTGGCCATGGAGCTTGAAGCCGCCCTTGGGAGCGAGGTTGAGGCGGTTGCCCCGGCATCGATGGAGCGCAGGGAAGGGGAGGCCTACGCCTTTAATGAACCCCTGCTGGAGAACCTCCTACGTACGCCGCCATGGAACGACGGGCCGGTGGTTATCTCGATGCTCTTTCTCTCCCCCGGCCGCCATGCCGGCCCGGGGGGAGACATCGCAACCATCTGCCGCGAGGCCCGGGAAGAAAACCCCGGCCTGCGCACCAGCATGACGGGACTGGTTGGTGAACATCCCGGGATCGTGGCTGTCCTTAGGAGACGGTTGGGGATGCCGATGGTGGATATTTGAGCGATTGTTATTGATTCCGTCTACAGGGAATCCGGGCAGAAAGGGAGAATCCGCCCGAAGGGCGGTATTTATGATAGCCCGGGGATGAACCCCGCGTAGCGAAGCGAAGCGGGGGATTCCCCGGGAAACCGGACGGGAAAATGTACAACGCGGCCTGAAGGGCCGCGGGGAGTTCTTGCGGCCCTTCAGGCCGCTTGTTTTTGCGGGGTCCCGCTGATCCCGGGGAGTCGTCGCCCCGACTTCGTCCTGGCTCCTCGTCCCCGGGCTGGCCTCCCAGCCACCCGTTGGGTGGCTTAAAATCGTCGCTCGACCAAATTCACCCGAAGGTCACTCAACCCCCGCCACCTTGAGCAGGATGGCGCGGGAGACACTGGAGGTTTTCTCGAACCAGGCCAGGTCGAGGGACTCGTTGGGCGCATGCAGGTTGTTGTCTTCCGTACCGAATCCGAGCATCAGGCAATCCATGCCAAGGACCCGGTTGAGTTCCCCGATAATGGGAATGGATCCGCCGCCGCGCAGGTAGAGGGGTGGATTGCCGAAGGTCTCCGTGACCGCCTCTGCGCAGGCATTGAAGGCCTTGGCCAGATGCGGGTTCTGGTCTGCCGGGGTATTCGGTTTGCCCGGGGGTACCACGGAGTAGGGGAGCCCGTCGTGGTATTCCTTGATCGTCAGCCCGACCTGCTCCGGACAGCGTTCCTTGATGGCTGCAAAGACCTTGGCCTTGATGTCCTTCGGGTCCTGGTTGGCGACGAGGCGGCAGGTGATTTTCACGAAGGCCTTCGAGGGGATGATGGTCTTGTCGCCGGGTCCCTGGTAGCCGCCGCCGATGCCGTTGATTTCCAGGGTCGGCTCGCAACTGATGGCCTCCGGTCCGGTGCGGTTGTTGGCGGTGAAGACTTCCTTGATGCCCGTTTCCCTGACAATGTCCTCATTTGTCACCGGCAGGCGGGCGATCTCGTCCTTTTCCCAGTCTTCAGGGGTGATGACATCATCGTAAAATCCCGGCACATTGATCCGGCCATCCGGGTGATGCAGGCTGGCGCAGATTTCCGTCAGCGCCTGGACTGGATTGTAGATGGCGCCGCCAAAGCCGCCCGAGTGGAGGTCACGGCGGGGTCCGGTGACCTCCAGCTCAAAGGAGATGATGCCGCGGATACCCGTCTGGATGGCGACCTGCTCATTGGAAGGATTGAGGGTATCCGAAAGCAGGATGAAGTCGCCCTTGAGCTGGTCCGCATGACTGGCCATGACTTCCGGCAGGCTGGGGCTGCCCATTTCCTCCTCTCCCTCGATGAGGAAGGTGATACGCAGCGGCAGGTCCGGATTCTCCTCCAACAGACATGCGGCTGCGGTAACGTGAACCATCATTGGTCCCTTGTTGTCGGCGACGCCGCGCCCATAGAGCCGGGTGCCCTTCATGGTCGGTTCGAAGGCCGGCGAGTCCCACAGGTCGAGCGGATCTGGTGGCTGGACATCATAATGGCCGTAGATAATGACATGCGGCCATTCCTCCGGTCCGGTGCGGCGGGCGAGAATGACCGGATGGAGGGAGGTCTTCACAATCTCCACCTCGAGGCCCATTCCGGTGAAGAGCTTCACCAGCACATCGCGGGTTGCCGCCATGCCCTCGGCAAAGGCAGGGTCGGAGGAAACACTGGGCTGGCGGACCAGCTCCTTGATGACTTCAACAGGATCAAACATGTTGTTACCTGTAGCACGCCGGACCCAAATGGCAACTGCCGAGACCGTTCCCTGACCCCCGGGACATCGGCTTGAAACCCATGTGCTTGCCTTAACCGATCTTTGCTACATGACCATTAGGGGCATGTCATCCAAATCCCGCTCCCTCCTGGCCCTGCTTCTACTGGTTCCCGCACCCAGCCTGGGTGTCCTTTGTGCCATGGTGTGGTGGCCGGAGTCAGCTCTGGGGGCCGCTGTTTTTGCCTTCAGCAAGGTCTGGATTCTATTGCTCCCACTCGGCTGGCATCTGCTTGTGGATCGGGAGAAGCCGAGTTGGTCACCACCACGCAAAGGCGGCTTTGGCTGGGGTCTTTCCTCTGGATTGGCCATCAGCGTAATAATCCTCCTGGCGTGGTTTTTCATCGCTCCGGCTATCCTTGACCTGGAGGCGATGCGCCAGCAGATAAGCGGGATTGGACTGGATGTTCCCTCCCGCTACCTTGCGGGGGCGCTGTATTGGGTCCTCATCAATTCGGTCCTGGAGGAGTATGTCTGGCGCTGGTTTGTCGTCAGCAAAAGCGTCGACTGCCTTGGTCGAGGCATGGGTATTGCCGCTTCAGCCCTCTTTTTTACGCTTCATCACGTCTTTGCCCTGGCGGTCTACATGGATTGGCTGCCCGTCCTCCTGTGTTCCACCGGGGTCTTTGTCGGGGGATTGGTGTGGTCCTGGATTTATGCCCGGTTTGAGTCCATCTGGCCCGCCTACCTCAGCCATGCCATCGTCGATGTGTGCATCTTTGTCATCGGGGCGGTCATCCTTTTTGCGGCCTGAGGTCACGTCTGCGACGGGCAGGGAGGAAAATAATCCTTGCTTCCTGTGTCGGAGATGTTTAGGGTATTTACCCTATAAAATTAACTACTCCGATGTTACCGACCGTTGAGCGCCAGAACCCCCTGACGCAGAAGCACCTTTCTGCGTGTCTCAGCATGTGGAATTTTGATGTCCGGCGTCTGGAAATCTACCGTTGGCACAACCCTTCCCTACTGATAGACATCCAACGAATTGGTCCATTCCTGGCCTTGAAGTTTGAAGGAGTGGGCTACTTCAACCGGGCGATTGGACCGGCGGAGGCGTTCACTGCTTACGAGGATCAATTGTTGGGGTATTATGGACGGGGCGACATCTCTTTCCGTCTTTCCCTGACGGGGGATCCGGAGGATCGGCCCAGCCTACTGCATCCGGGTTTCCGGGTGGCGGACATTGAGGAGTATTATGTCCGTCCGACCTCCCGGGTAGACATGAGCCGACTTGGGGCCTGGAGTTTCGAACCGGTCCCGGTGATGGAAATGCGGGAGTTCTTCAAAATGTACCTGCAGTACGTTGCCGGCCCGAATTGTTTTTTCGACGAGGCCCTGAATAACATGGAGCACCTCGCTGACATGTCCGGGTTGCACTGCCGCTGGGTCCATTACCATGGCCGCCGGGTCGGTTTTGGAATGTGGCATTGGCAGGGCTCGAATGCCTGTCTCTGCGGGGGCGGGGTCCTTTCCCCCCATCGTCGTAATATCGGTCACCAGGCTATTCTCCTGGAGCGGCTGCGGGCGTCGCGGGGATATGGATGCAGCCAGGCCGTGGCCGTGGCCAAGGCCGGGAGCGAAGCCGCTCAAAACCTCCAGGAGGCAGGATTTCAGCGAATCTGGAGCGATGAAGCCCTGCAGTGGGTCGGCTCCCTGAAGCGGGCCAAGCTGGTCATTTGATTCCTGAAATATCGGCCGCGCTGACTGTGATTGCCCCTTGCCTTGAGCAAGACAGTCCCCAGAATGGAGCTCCCGTAAAAGCAACAAGGAGGAAACATGACACTCGAACTGATCCGCGATGCCCTTGGCTGGTGCACCCTGTTTAATATTGGCCTGCTTCTCTGGTGGGCCCTGTTTATTGTCTTTGCGCACGACTTCGTTTACCGCATGCACACCCGCTGGTTCAAGCTGTCGGTGGAGGAATTCGACAAGATCCATTACACCGGAATGGCCTTCTTCAAGGTATTGATATTTGCCTTCAACCTGGTCCCTTATCTCGCCTTGCGCATTGTCGGTTGAGGCATTTGCCCGGATGGACCTGAAGCGTATCGACCATCTGGCTCTCGTCAGTGCGGACTCCACCAAATCGCGGGAATGGTACTGCGGAGTCCTCGGCATGGAATGGATATACCAGGATGCGTGGGAAGGGAACCCGGTCTTTCTCCGCAAGGGGGAAACCTGTCTGGCTATCTTTCAGGCCGGAAGGGATGCCGGAATCCAACCGCGTGAGGGCATCCGCCTGGATCACTTTGCCTTCCTGGCCGAGTCGATGGCTGATTTCAAGCAAGCCTGCAGAGAGCTTGGAGAGAAGGGGATCCCTTTCGATTTCCAGGACCATGAGATTTCCCATTCCATCTACTTCAAGGATCCGGATGGCCATGTTGTCGAGATAACGACCTACGACCTGCATCCGGAGAAATAAGACCGCCGTGACTTGCACAGTCTTGTTGGAACTGGCAACGTGATTCCGTGAAAATGGAAGACCGCAAACCCCGGGAGAGCCGCTTCGGGAGCGAAAGTTCGGAAGCCCGGCTGGCCCATCTGCGGGATCAGGCCCCGACCTTGTCGACCAACCGCCGCTTGCGCCTCTATGCCATCTTTGGCTCGGTCCTGATGGTCCTGACGGTGGCGGCCTTCTATTTCGCCATGCAGATCTACAAGGCTGCAACCGAGGATCGCCAGGAAAGGGCCCTCATCGAGGTGGACCCGGCAGGCGAGATCGAGGAATCCGAGACCGAGAAGGCCCTTGCCCGGATCGAGGCCGAGGAATCAGCGGCCCAAGCGACCTATGAAGCACAAATGGATGCCCTAAAAGAGGTCGATTTGCTGGAGGGGGTCGACAATCCGGAAAATTAACCTAAGCTCCCGAATCATGTCCATTATACCCAGACCATCCGCCATCAATTATGTCTCTTTGGAAACAGCGCTTAAGCAACTGGAGGATGACATCCCGATAGTGGATGTCCGGATACCGGAAGCTTATGGGGAGTCCCATATCGCCGGGGCGGACAACATCTGTGTCTATGAAGTGGCCTTTAACGAGCAGTTCAGCGCCCGGTTTCCCAACCAGAACACGAAAGTCATTCTCTACGGGGAATCCGATCAGTTCCGGGCAGCGGAGATGGCTTTCGGGCGGCTCCAGGAAGCCGGTTACTACCGGGTTTCGGTGCTCGAGGGTGGTCTCGATGCCTGGATGCGGGCGGGGCTGACCCTTGAATCCGGCCTCCAGAACAAGTGGATGGTCTTTCCCACCGGAAAACTCGAGCTCTCCACTGATAAAAGCGCCTTGCGGTGGATTGGCCGCAATCTGGCCAACAACCACAACGGGAGGGTGGAGCTGAAGTCCGGCAATCTGGAAGTCAACGGGGACGGGGATGTCACCGGCGGCCAGGTCTTCGTCAACATGAAGGGAATCACCTGTGCCGATATTCAGGATAAAGGAATGAACAAGGTCCTTATCGACCACTTGGCCAGCGTCGATTTCTTCAATGTCGGTGAACATCCCGAGGCCAGTTTCCGCCTCCTGCAGACCGAGCGCCTGATAGGTGGCGCGCCCGGCCAGCCCAATTACCGCATCTACGGCGAGATGACCCTGCGCGGGGTAACCCGCATCATCGAGTTCAAGGCCATGGTCAACCAGATCCCGGACGGGATTTCCTTCCAGGCCCAAGTGGATGTCAACCGCGTCAACTTTGGGGCCGTTTATGGCTCCGGATCCCTCTTCGAGCGGTTGGGCATGCACCTTGTCAATGACTTGGTAACCATCGACCTGACACTCGTCTTCGTGCGGGCTTAAACCACTTTCCGATTGCACTGAATCGCAGTTTTGCCTTCGGTAGCTGGATGGCAACCTCCCAACTCCCGACTGCGAACGGCAAGTTAAGCTTCCTTGAAAAGATTGGCTATGGAGCCGGTGACACGGCCTCGAACATCTTTTACCAGGCCTTCAACATCGTCCTATTCTACTACTATACGGACGTGTGGGGGATTTCGCCGGGCATCGTGGGGACCTTGTTCCTGGTAGCCCGGTTCTGGGATGCCATCAATGACCCGGTGATGGGGATCCTGGCCGACCGGACCCAGACCCGCTGGGGACGGTATCGACCGTATCTCCTCTGGTTGGCGATACCCTTTGGGGTGATTGGCTTCCTGACCTTTGCCAGTCCGGGATTGGAAGGGGGAATGAAAATTTTCTATGCCGCCTCGACCTATACTGTTCTGGGCATGATTTATACGGCGATTAATGTCCCTTACTCGGCGCTGATGGGGGTCATGACGCCCGAAACGGAGGAGCGCACCATCCTTGCCAGCTACCGATTCGTGGGTGCCTTCAGTGCGGCCCTGATCATCGGGGCAACGGTCCGGCCGCTGGCCAGTGCCTTGGGTGGCGGGGATGAAATAGTCGGCTACCGGCTGACCTTTGCCATTCTGGGAGCCCTCTCTTCCATCCTGTTCCTGTTTACCTTCCTGACGACCCGCGAGCGGCTGGCCCCGGAAAAAAAGGAGGCGGACACCAGCATCCGGAGCGACCTGAAGATCCTGATCCGGAACAAACCATGGGTGGTTATGGCGGCAGCCGGTATCCTGACCCTTTCCAACGTCGCCGTCCGTGCGGCGGTCACCTTCCACTATTTCAAGTATTACGTCGGGGACACCGGGGAGAAGTTCTTCTTGTGGATGGATTT
This sequence comes from Puniceicoccaceae bacterium, assembly GCA_040830445.1. Lineage (GTDB taxonomy): Bacteria > Verrucomicrobiota > Verrucomicrobiia > Opitutales > Oceanipulchritudinaceae > Oceanipulchritudo. Next base: position 13,689 of record JBFOLZ010000113.1, on the reverse strand, counting down.
GACGTCATTCTTCCTGTCCACCGGTTCACTGGTCTTCATCGTCGGGATCTTTTTCACCAATACCCTGCGCAAGCGCTTCGGCAAACGGAACGCGCTGATTGGGCTGACTTTCCTGAACGCTGTTGCGACGATTGCTTTCTTCTGGGTTCCGCCGGACGACATTGCCCTGATGGTTGTGGTGAACCTGATCGGGGTTCTTTTTGCCGGCCCGACACCGGCCCTGGTCTGGGCGATGTACACGGATGTCGCCGATTACGGTGAATTGAAGTTCGGTCGCCGGACGACCGGGCTGGTTTTTTCCGCGGCCATCTTCGCGCAGAAAATGGGCCTGATGGTCGGTGGGACCCTTTCCGGCTGGATTCTCGGCTGGGTCGGGTTTGAGGCCAATGCGGATCAGTCCGATGCCGCCATGCTGGGCATCCGGGTCATGTTCTGTTTCATCCCGGGAGCTTTCGCCATTGCCAATGGACTGGTGCTGCTCCTCTACCCGATCACCGAGGATGAGGTCCTTGAAATGGAGGAAGAGCTGGCCCGTAGGCGGGAGGCCAGGGAAGCATCCGTTGCCGGGGACGTCCCGTCCTGATCCATCACGGGGCATCGCTTATTCTAGTAACCTGTTCCTTGCCGCTACCGAATAGGGATATGGCATGTCCTATCTATCCATCAATAATTCACTCGCGAATAGGAAATCGTTTGATATTCGTGTCCCTGAGGAATCCTTTGCTGCCCGCTAATCCATGAATCATCCCTTTCTACAAGATTTACACTTTGGGCTTAAGCTCATCCGTCGTTCACCTGGCGCTACCGCACTCGCCGTCTTCTGCCTTGCTGCCGGCATCGGCCTGACCACGTTCATGTTCAGTATCTCCTACGCCATTGTCGGGCGCGGATTGCCGTTCGAGAACCAGGACCAGATCATCCATGTCATGCGGAGGGACATCACCACGATGAACCCGACGACCACTCCTATTCACCTGGATGACTTCCGGCAGGTGAAGGAGCAGCAACAGAGCTTTGACCACATCGCCGGGATGGCAGGCGACGGTGTCACGGTTGGACGACCGGGCCATCCTCATTGGATGGGTGGCCTTTATGTATCCCCGGACTTTTTCAATATCATGCCGCGTCAACCGCTCCTGGGAAGGCTCTTTACGGAGGAGGACGCCCTTCCCAGCTCCGGCCGGGTGCTCATCCTGAGTTACAAGGTTTGGCGGGATTACTTTGCCTCGGACCCGGATGTGGTCGGATCAGAGTGTATCGCCGAGGGGCAACCCTTCACCGTTGTCGGTGTCATGCCGGAAGGATACGATTATCCGTTCGGCACGGACGTCTGGATGCCGTTGGTTCCGGAAACCCTGCATACCCAGACCGGATGGATCGACACGGTCACCATCATCGGCCATCTCAAGGACGGGCTGACGATCGACGATGCCCAGGCAGAGTTTGAGCTCATTTTCCAGCGGATTGACGATGCCAAGGGGGAAGTGGATACGGTGCATACAAGACCGACCTTGAGACCGCTGCTGGAGCTGTTTGTCGGACGCGAGTTAAAGGTCATGATGTGGACCATGTTCGGGGCGACCTTCCTGGTCCTTCTGATTGCCTGTACCAACGTATCCAGCCTCCTGACGGCACGTCTGGCGGCAAGGGGCAATGAACTGGCGATTCGGAGTGCCCTCGGGGCCAACCGCCGGCGCATCATGACGCAGATTCTGTCCGAGACTTTCCTCTATGGATTGATAGGGACAGGAATCGGGGTGCTCGTTGCATGGAAGGCCCTTGATTTGCTTTGGAATTTTCTCGACAGCTTCCGGTTCAATCCACCGGCATTCATGAAGTTCAGCCTTGATCCGATGTCGATCCTGGTTGCTGGCGGGCTTATGATCCTCGCTGTCCTCATTTCAGGGCTGTTTCCTGCCATGCGGTCCTCCCGGACAAACATTGGAGCGCTCCTCAATGATTCCCAGCGGACCGGCTCAAGTCGCAGGCTGAGCCGGTTGAGTTCGATCAGTACCATCATCCAACTGGCGTTTTCACTGGCACTCCTTGTAGCTGCCGGGCGACTGATAATCGCCATTATCGTGGTGGGAACAACCGAATACCCGTTTGAGGAGAAAGGCTTGCTCATCGGAAGCCTGTCAGTGGACAGCCAGACTTACCCTGAGGAAGAGGACCAGATCCTTTTCTGGGAGGAACTGCATCGGAACCTGAAGACAATCCCGGGGGCCAAAAGCGTGGCCCTTGGTTTTAATATGCCGACGGTCTTCGGTATGACAGATCCGATCCGGATCGACGGGGAAGAGTATGCCAGTGAAGAAGACTATCCGGTTGTCCGGTTCGATGTCGTTGCCCCCGGCTATTTCGAGACAATGGGGGTTGATATTCTGGATGGACGGGATTTTAACGGAGGAGACATCCGCGGCAAGCAGCTGGTTGCCCTGGTGAACACGGTCATGGCGGAGAAGTTCTGGCCGGGTGAGAATCCGATTGGAAAGACCTTCCGTACATCCGGTGTTGGTCATCCCGATGCCGACAGTCTGCACAGGGTTATTGGTATTGTCCCTGACATGAAAATGGACGGACTTTTCAATGACGATGATGATGGAGCCGGCTTTTACCGTGCCCAGGGGCAAGGTTTGTGGGGAGATCAGAAAATCATTGTCCGGACGGACGGCAACCCCGGTGCCCTTATCCCGGAGGTCCAGCGGGTCATCGGCATGCTGGACCCGAACATTGCCTTCACTGATGCCAAGAGCTTTAAGGAGCATGTCCACGACACCTTCTTTTATTTCCGGTTCTTCCTGAACCTCTTCAGCACCTTTGGCGGGATGGCTCTTCTTCTCTCGGCCACCGGAATCTACGGAATCATCCAATATGCTGTCAGCCAAAGGGTTGTTGAAATTGGCATCCGGATGGCCCTCGGGGCCAACCCTTCCAACATACGCTGGATGGTTTTGCGTCGGGGGATGATCAACACCTTGATTGGCCTAAGCCTGGGAGCACTGCTTTCGCTTGCCCTGACCAAAATCCTGGAGGCCAGTTTCCTCAATGTTGAGACGGAATACTACAGTTTCCTTCTTTCTGTCACGGTCTTGTTGCTGGTTTCCCTGCTGGCCAACGGGATGCCGGCCAGGCGGGCCTCAAAGCAGGACCCAATGGTGGCCTTGCGGGTCCAGTAATTGCCTCGTCAATTTAAGTGAAACTTGATTTTCTCTCTATTCAACCGAGGCGGTTAGCCGAACAGATTTCTTAGATTCAATCATGAATAATTCCCTTATCCAGGACATCCTTTATGGATTTCGCCAAATCCGCAGCAATCCCTATGTAACTACACTGGCTATCCTTTGCCTGGCTGCCGGCATCGGGCTGAGCACCTTCATGTTCAGCATCACCTACTCCATTGTCGGGCGGGGCCTGCCCTTTGAGAACCAGGAGGGGATCGTTCACGTCATGCGCCAGGAAAGGCCGGATGTGTCGGACGGGCGGACACTGATTCATCTCGACGACTTTGTCACCGTCAAGGAGCAGCAGACGAGCTTTAAACATCTCTCGGCCTTCACCACTGACTTCATCACGGGCGGTAAGGTGGGCCACCCGCACCGCATGAGCGGGGCCTATGTTTCGGCCGGGTTTTTCGATGTGATGCCGGTTTCACCTCTGATGGGAAGGACCTTTGTCGAGGATGACTGCCTTCCGGATTCCGACAACGTACTGGTGATATCCGAGGGGATATGGAAGGAGCATTACGCATCGGATCCCGAGGTGATCGGTGAGCAGATCGTTGCCGAGGGGCAGCCCTACACCATTGTCGGGGTGCTGCCTGAGGGGTATGATTATCCCTTTGGCCAGGATGTCTGGCTTCCGCTGGTGCCGGAAACCCTCAAGGCCCAGACCGGATGGATTGATTTTGTCACCCTCGTTGGGCGCCTGAGGGAGGACCGTTCCATCGACGACGCCCGGGCGGAGTTCGACCTCATTTTCACCAGAATCGAGGAATTGGAAGCCATTCCCGACCGGGTCCACCTACCACCGAGCCTGGAACCGCTCTTCAAACGCTTCGTCAATGATGAAATCCGGGTCCTGATGTGGAGCATGTTCGGGGCGACTTTCCTCGTCCTCCTGATTGCCTGTTCCAACGTCTCCAGCATCCTGACTGCACGGATGGTGGTTCGCAGCAACGAGCTGGCCATCCGGAGCGCCCTTGGGGCCAGCCGGACCCGCATTGTCCGGCAAATTCTCGGGGAAGCCTTGCTCTATGGTATCCTCGGGGCCGTCATTGGAATCGCGGTGGCTTGGCGGGCCTTGGATTACCTGTGGCAGTTCCTGTCCCAGCAGCGCTTTGCGCCGCCTGCTTTCATGGAGTTTTACCTCGACCCGGTCTCCATCTCGGTAGCGGTTGGGCTGATGCTGGTGGCGGTCACGGTGGCCGGCATTCTTCCGGCCTTGCGATCCTCCAAGCCGAACATCAGTTCGCTGCTCAACGATTCCCAGCGGACCGGTTCCAGCAAACGGCTGAGCCGTCTCAGCTCAGCCAGCTCCATCATGCAGCTGGCGTTTTCCTTTGGACTGCTGGTCGCTGCCGGCCGTCTCATTGCGGCCATCATCCTGATGGGACAACTGGATTACCCCTTTGATGAAAAGAACCTGCTGGTGGGCAGTATATCGGTCGACAATGAGTCCTATCCAGACCCGCCCGACCAGGTCCTTTTCTGGGACGAGATTCACCGCAACGTGAGGACCATTGCCGGGGCGGACAAGGTGACCCTTGGCTTCAACATGCCCTGCCTCTTCGCGATGCAGGACCCTATCCGGATCGATGGGGAAGACTATCTCAGCAAGGAAGACTACCCAAACGTCCGGGTGGATGTGATTGCTCCCGGCTACTTTGATACCCTTGGGGTGGAGATCCTCCAGGGACGCGATTTCAACGATGGAGACATTCGTGGGAAGGCTTCCGTAGCCATCATCAACACGGTCATGGCGGAGAAGTTCTGGCCCGGGGAAAGTCCCATTGGGAAAATCTTCCATCATGAGGGCAAAGGGGATTTCAGTAATCCTGACGACCGCGTGCACACGGTCATCGGGGTCGTTCCCGATCTCAAGATGGCCGGCCTGATCAATGATGAGGACGACGGCACCGGCTTCTATCGCCCGCAGGGCCAGAGCCTGTGGGGTGACCAGAAGATATTCATCCGTACCTCCAGCGGCAACCCGAAGGCCCTCATCCCCGAGGTGCAGCGGGTCGTCTCCATGGTGGACCCGGATGTGGCCTTCACGGAGGCGATGCCCTTCGAGCAACATGTACAGGATGCCTTCTTTTATTTCCGCTTCTTCCTGAGCCTGTTCTCCACCTTCGGGGTGATGGCGCTCTTGCTCGCCGGAGCCGGGCTCTACGGTATTATCCAGTACTCGGTCAGTCAGCGAATCGTGGAGATTGGTATCCGCATGTCGCTTGGCGCAACACCCTCGCGGATTCGCTGGATGGTCTTGTGGAAGGGCTTTCGCAATCTTGCCATTGGAATAGTCCTCGGGTTGGGCATTGCGATCGGCCTGACACGCGTCCTGGGTGCAGTCTTTGAGGGCGTTCCCGATGAGTACTATAGTTACGGGTCGGCGCTCGCTGTCCTGCTGGTGGTCTCCCTCCTGGCGAATGGCTTCCCGGCCAAGCGGGCGGCGCGAATGGACCCGATGGTTGCCTTGCGCGTGCAGTGATCAGGCCAGCTGGGTGAGGGCCAGGATCCCCCACTGGATGAGGCCGACGACAAACCCGATGACCGCACCGAGAATTTCAATGCTGCGGAACTCGCGGTGGGCCAGCTTGCGGACGATTTCCTCCAGTTGATCGAGATCAAAGGCCTGGATCTTCTCCTCGACAATCCGGCGGACTGCAATGTGCCGTTCCACCTCCATGGAGACTTTTTCCAGCAGGGGTTCCGTTTCCCCGACGAGGCTGTCGAGGGCGATCTTGTTGATGTTGTAGAGCAGCTTGTCGTTGACGAACTTGCCGAGGATGGGGATTTCCCGCAACCGGGGCCCCAACCGGTCCCAGACGATATTGGTAGCCAACTGCTGAAGGTATGGATTGAGGTCCATCTTGCTGATCTCGTTCCGGATGAGGTGCTGATTGAAGAGCTCTGTCTCGACGATCTCCGCCACCCGGGTGGCCAGCTCGCCCTGGCGTCGCGGTATCAATCCCTGCAGGGTCCACCAGAACAGGCGTACCGGCTTCCGGGGCCGGAAGAGCATCTGGATGGCCAACCGGTTGGTCAGCCAGCCAATACCCGCCCCGATGAGGGGGAAGGCCACCAGGAAGACAAGGATTTGCCATGTTTCGGGGATTTCCATTTGTGAAGACGAGTCATTGCCCTTAGTTAAAGGCGTGGGGTTTATTACATCGGATATTATCCAAATGACAAGCGCCGGGCTCTATTGCCCGGCGGGGGATTTCCATATCGATCCGTGGAGGAAGGTGCCCCGCGCCGTCATGACGCATGCCCATTCGGACCATGCCCGCTCGGGAATGGGGCATTACTACGCCTCGGCCAGCGGCGAGCACCTCCTGCGTAACCGGGTCGGCAAGGGTGTTGAGATGACGGTCCTCGGTTTCGGGGAGGAAGTGCGGATCGGCGATGCCGTACTCAGCCTTTACCCGGCCGGGCACATCCTTGGTTCTTCCCAAGTGCGGATTGCCTGTGGGGAACAGGTCGCTGTAGTGACAGGCGACTACAATGCCACCCATTCCCATGGAGCGGCGGAACCCTTTGAACCGGTCAAGTGCGATCTGCTGATCACCGAATCGACATTCGGACTGCCGATCTACCAATGGCCGGAACCCGCCGAAATCATGGCACAAATCCACCAGTGGTGGAGCCGCAACCAATCCCTTGGACGAACCTCCATCCTTCCCTGTTACCCTCTGGGGAAAAGTCAGCGCATCCTTTCCGCACTGGATAAGGAAACCGGACCCATTGCGGTTGCCGGACCAGCGCGTTCCTTTCTTCCCTTCTACGAGGCCGCAGGAGTGCAATTTCCGCCGTATCTTGACCTCACGGAAGAGACATTGCCGGAGCTGAAGGGGAAGGGCCTTGTGCTCGTTTCCTTTGCCGGCCAGGAGCCCCCGCTCCTGAAACGACTGCAGCCCCTTTCCTTTGGCTCGGCCAGCGGCTGGATGCAGATACGCGGCGTGCGCCGCGGACGCGACTTCGACCGGGGATTCATTCTCTCCGACCATTCCGATTGGAACGGCTTGCTGCACTGCGTGAAGGCCTCCGGGGCCAGCCGGGTCGGGGTCACCCACGGGCAGACAGAGGTCTACGCCCGCTACCTGACCGAGGAATGCGGCATCGAGGCCTTTGTCGTCCCCACGCATTTCGAGAGCGGGGGCGATTAGGGCCGGGGCTTCGCGCTTGGAAAATGCCTACCTGAATTTGTCTGAATTGAGCAGTTGGAGCGGACGGGGAATCTGTCAATTTTTCCAGCATGCCCAGCAAGCGTTCCGGATTCAGTCTTATCGAGCTTCTCATGGTCCTTGGGGTGATGGCGATTCTGATGGGGATGCTGGTCCCATCGGTGGGGGTCATCCGGCAAAAGGCCCAGCGAATGGCCACCGCCCAGAAACTGCGACAGATTGGATTGGCCGTGGCCACCTACCAGAGCCTGACCGGGCGCAGCCCGGCGGGTTCCGATCTGGGGGACTGGATGGGCCGTCTGGCGGCGGAGACCGGGGTCCGCGAAGGGGAGCTTTTCATCTTCGAGGAGGATCCCTTGCTCGCTTCCGTGGCAATGGCCATTCCACCCGTCCTGGTGAAACCGGATGGCAATGGCCAATGGGAGGAAATCGATGGCTTTGAGGACTGGCCCATCGGGGTGGCGGTGGTCAGTGGACTCAGCCCGCTGGCCTATCCGGCAACAACCCCGGTGGCCTGGACCCGGGGGCTGACCAGCGAGGGTCGCTGGGAAGGCCTGGATGGCCAACGTCCGGGCATCTACGGGGATGAGGGCGGCTACATTGTCTTCCTCGACGGACATGTGGAATTCTACCGCGACCTTTCCCTCGATGGAGGACAACTGGTTGATGCCGAGAACGGCAGCCGTACCGCCGATATCCGCGATGCCATCGGATCGGATGCACGGGTCTACGATTTCCTTGGGCGGGTGTTTTGAAATGTTTCAGGCTCCCTCGACCAGCGCTTGAACATGGGCGCAGACGGAGGCGGCGAGGGCCTCGAGGTCATAGCCACCCTCGAGGAAGGAGACCATTCGGCCGTGGGTGTAGGTCTCGGCTACCTGGAGGATCCATTTTGTTATGGTATGGAAGTCCTCCGCGAGGAGATGGACATCGGCGAGGGGATCGGCCTTGTGGCCATCAAAACCGGCTGAGACGAGAAGCAGCTCCGGCTCGAAGTCACTGATTTTCGGCAACACCTCGCTGTTCAGGGCTTCCATGTAGAGGTCGATGCCAGCTCCGTTGGGGAAGGGGCAATTCAGGGTCAGGCCCTTGCCGGCCTTCGAACCGGTCTCGAAACTTTCCCCGCTGTGTGGCCATAGGGGTAACTGGTGCAGGCTGCAGAATAGAACAGAAGGGCTGCCGTAGAAGATGTCCTGGGTCCCGTTGCCATGGTGGACATCAAAATCGAGGATGCAGATGCGTTCCATGCCGTAGGTCTTTTCGGCATATTCCGCGGCAATGGCGATATTGTTAAAAAGACAGAATCCCATCGGGCTCTCAACTCCCGCATGATGACCCGGGGGACGGGAGAGCGAAAAGGCGGCAGCGTATCCATTTTGCAATACAGCGTCGATTGCGTTGATGGCTCCACCGGCGGCGAGGATGGCGGCCCGGTAGGAATCCGGGCAGATGACGGTATCGCCTGTATCGAGGAAGTGTTTCCCCGCGAGGCAGGCCTCCTCGATGAATTGCCGGTACTCCGGGGTATGGATGCTTTCGATCCATTTGGCCGGAGCCGGCTGGGGCTCATGCCAATGTAATTGATCGGTAAAGGGGGCAGCCTTCAGGGCATTGTGACAGACTACCATCCGTTCCGCACGTTCCGGATGCCCGGGACCGGTGTCATGCATCAGGGAATCAGGATGATAGTATATGGCCACAGGTCTCGGCATCACCCATCCAGCATGCATAATGCGGATGGGTTTCCAAGCCTGATGAAAGGCCGTGAAGCGGTCAGCTGCAGCCGAGGGAGGTGCCGCAGTTGAGGCAGCAGGCACAGGTGCCGGTAACCTTGACCTTGGAGCTGCCACACTCGGTGCAGGTCAGATGGCCTTCACTTTGGGTCAACAGTTCCATCTGCTCGGTCGACAGCTTCAGGCTGGTCCCCTCGTCCTCCATCTCGATCGCCACCGAGTCGGGGGAGGTGTCTTCGAGGCCGGTTTCCGCCTGGACGGCGGGTGACATCTTCTCCTTGTATCCTGGAATGAATTCCATCCCCAGCCAGCGGGCGAGGTAGTCCATGACGCTCTTGGCCATGGGGATGTCCGGATTGCGGGTCATGCCCTCCGGTTCAAAGCGGATGTGGGCGAACTTCTTGACCAGCGTGTCCAAGGGAACGCCGTACTGGAGACACATCGAGAGGAGGGTCCCGATGGTGTCCATGAGGCCATTGATGGTGCTGCCGGCCTTGGACATCTGGATAAAGACTTCCCCCGGTGCACCGTCGTCGAACTGGCCGACGGTCAGATATCCTTTGGTTCCGCCAATACTGAACTTGTGGGTGGTCGAGGTCCGGGTATCCGGCAAACGGCGCCGGTAGGGCTCGGTCACGATCTGGACACCCTGTTTGGCGGAGTCTTCGGCCTGGTCTTCCTGACGCGTCTTGACGGGAGCGGAGCGCTTGGAACCGTCGCGGTAAATGGCCACCCCCTTGATGCCTTTGCGCCAGGCATAAAAGTAGGTCTCCTTGATGTCCTCGACTGTCGCTTCCTGCGGCATGTTGACCGTTTTGGAAATCCCGCCGGAGAGGAAGGGTTGCACAGCGGACATCATGTCGATGTGGGCGAGGTGGGTCAGGACCCGCTGGCCCGCGCCGGAACGGAAGGCGGTGTCGAAAATCGGGGCGTGTTCGGCATTCAATCCGCTTTCCTCGACCTTCCCCTTGCTGGTGACCGGTTCAACGGTCCCGTGGTCGGCGATGTGCTTGAGGATCCGTTCCCGTTCGGATGCCTTGTAGCCCAGCTTCTTCAAGGCACTGGGGATGACCTTGATCGGGAGCTGGAGGACGCCGCCCCCGGCAAGCGACTTGTAGGCCACCAGGCCGATGGCCGGTTCGATGCCGGTGGTGTCGCAATCCATGAGGAAGCCAATGGTCCCGGTCGGGGCAAGGACCGTGACCTGGGCGTTGCGGTAACCATGCTCGCGGCCCTGTTGAAGGGCCTGGCGCCAGGTGGACCGGGCGTAGGCCTTCATTTCCGGATCGATGTCCACATTGATTTCATCAACAGCGGCAAGGTGTTTTTCAATTACCTCGAGCATCGAGTCGACATTGTCCTTGGCGGGCGGGTTGTCGCAGCCCATGTAGCGGGAATCCCGATACCCGGGGAATGGACCCTTGAGGCGGGCCAGCTCGGTCGAGGTGCGGTAGGCGGTCCCCGTCATGACGGCGGTGATGAGGGCAGCGAGGGCGCGGCCTTCCTCGGAGTCGTAGGAGAGCCCGTAGGACATGAGAAGGGCACCGAGGTTGGCGTAGCCGAGCCCGAGGGTGCGGAACCAGTGTGAATTGAAGGTAATGGCGTCCGTGGGATAGGAGGACCGATCAACAATGATTTCCTGGGCGATGATAAAGATGCGGCAGGCCCGGGCAAAGCGCTCAAAGTCGAAGCCCTGCTTGGTGCGGAACTTGAGCAGGTTGATGCTGGCGAGGTTGCAGGCGGAATTATCGAGGAAGAGGTATTCGCTGCAGGGGTTGGTGCAATTCTGGCGCCCGGATCCCTTGCAGGTGTGCCAGGCATGGATGGTGTCATCAAACTGGAGTCCCGGATCCCCGCAGAGGTGGGTTCCCTCGGCAATCAGGTCGAGCAGGGCACCGGCGTTCTTCTTCTCACAGGGCTGATCATCGGTCACGCGTCGGGTCCACCAGTCGCCCCGCTTGGAGGCGGCCTCCATGAAGGCGTCGGAGGTCCGCATGCTGAGGTTTTCGTTCTGGAACTTGATGGAGCCATAGGCTTCGCCGTTGAAGGATGGATCGTAACCTTCCTCGATGAGGGCCCATGCCTTGCGTTCCTCGACCTTCTTGGCCTCGATGAACTCCTCGATATCCGGATGCCAGTCCTTGAGGGTGTTCATCTTGGCCGCACGGCGGGTCTTGCCGCCACTCTTGACCACGCCGGCCACCGAATCATAGACGGCGAGGAAGCTGAGGGGGCCACTGGGACGGCCGCCCCCGGAAAGCTTTTCACGGGTTGAGCGGATGGAGGAAAGGTCGGTACCGCTGCCGCTGCCAAACTTGAAGAGCATCGCCTCGGCCTGGGCGAGGTTCATGATCGATTCGAGGTCATCCTCGACATGCTGGATGAAGCAGGCGGAGCATTGCGGGTACTCGTACTGGTTGGGAGCCCTTTCGACCTTTTCGCTTCCCGGATTCCAGAAGTAATTGCCCTTGGCCGAATCCTTGCCGATACCATAGGCCTCAAAGAGACCGAGATTGAACCAGACCGGTGAGTTGAAGGCGCCCGTCTGGTTGACCAGCAGCCAGGTCAGGTCTTCCTCGAAGATTTTTGCCTCCGTATCGGTCTGGAAATAGCCATCCTTCAATCCCCACTTGGTCAGGGTCCCGGCAACCCGGTCAACCACTTCGCGGAAAGAAGATTCGCGTCCGCCGGTCTTGGGATCAAATCCGTTCTCGGGATCGCCATAAAAATACTTGGAGGCCAGGATCTTGGTCGCCAGCTCGGAAAAGGCGGCCGGGACCTCGATATTGTCCTGCTCGAAAATCGACTTTCCTTTCTCGTCCTTGATGCTCGCCGAACGCCGTTCCCATTCAATTTCCTCATAGGGATGGCAGTCGGCCCTGGCAAAGCTGTGCTCCTTGAGGAGCGCATCCGCTGTGCCGCGGCTTTTGGGGGATTCTTTTGCAGTCGATTTCGCGGCTGTAGCGGAAGCTGTTTTCATGGAGATCGTCGAGAGTTGTTTGGTTAAGAGCTGGGAGTGTTAAGAACTATGTGAATAAAGTGTCAGCAACATGTTGTGGTTCTCCCTGATTTATACCCCTACATGTTGTGCTCCACAGACAAATATCTTCTCCTCGGACTGGAAAGGGGAAAATCGGCTCACCAGTTTTAATTACCAAAACTAAGCATCATAATTACACCTGCTAATGCTGCGGTGACTGCCGGGCTCAGTGGTCCAGAAGTTCGCCGATCCAGCGACGATGCGGGCCTGAGAGCGTAATCGTCGTCAACTCATCCAATGGAATCCAGCGGCATTCGGGGTTTCCCTGACACGTTTTGGCCAGTGGATGATCCGCTTCGAGAGCAAAAATGGATTCCCGAATTTGCTCGGATGAGATGCCCCGGGTTTTGACAAGGAGAGGGTCCCTGCCGGGGGTCTTGTCGAGGGACGGCAGCTCGGCCATCCCGGCGAGCCGGGAAGCATCCTGTGGATGGAAGTGGAGAAGCAGCTTGCCATTCTTCCTGAGCCACAGGCGGGCGACCTCGCGGCGGCGGGTTGGCTTTCGCTCGATGACAGGAATACTCCCGGGGGAGGCGGTGCCAGCGGCCTTGCAGTGATCCCTAACCGGGCAAAGGAGGCACATCGGCTTGGCCTTGCGGCAGACCGTGGCTCCCAACTCCATGACGGCCTCGTTGAAGGCTCCCGGGCGCTCCGGATCGATAAGGTCCCGGGCGAGGGACAGGTAGCGCTTGCGGCCATCCGCAGCGGAGCGGAGGGGTTGCTGGTCCATGGTCAAGCGCGCAAGGACGCGGATGACATTGCCATCGATAACCGGCTCCGGGATGCCCTGGGCGATACTGGCAATGGCGGCGGCGGTGTAGGGCCCGACGCCCGGACGCTCCAGCCAGCCGGTGACATTATCCGGTACACCATCCGCGACAATGGACTTTGCCAGCCGATGCAGATTGCGCGCCCGCGAGTAGTAGCCCAGCCCTTCCCAGTGTTTCATGACGTCCTCCTCACCGGCTTGTGCCAGCTCTTCAAATCCGGGAAACCGGGCCAGCCACCTGGCGAAATAAGGGAGCACCGTCTCGACCTGCGTCTGCTGCAGCATGAACTCCGAAACGACCGTCTTGTAGAGGCTGGGCCGGGTCCGCCATGGCAGGTCGCGCTTTTCCCCGTCGAACCAGCGGAGCAACTCTTTGCGAAAAACTGAGAAATCCCCTCGCATGGCTAATGGAAAAACCTAAATTGATCAGGCATTCGAATAATCAGCTGATGAAAAAGAAGAAAAGCGGAGAGAGCGACGAGCCGCGGGTAAAGACAATTTACACGATTACCCTTGAGCCCGACCAACTGGAGAAGCTCGAGGAGATATGCGACAAGCGGGTATACGGATACTATCATGTGGACCATAGCCTGTTTGCCTTCAAGGCGCCGCATGAGCAAGTGAATATCGTGGCCTACAAGAGCGGAAAGGTGGTCATCCAGGGAAAAGGGACCGAATCCTTTGTCCAGAATGTGCTCGAGGCGGAGGTGACCGGGGATCCCCGCATGGGTTATGATGT
>JBFOLZ010000112.1:0-9094 GCA_040830445.1 Puniceicoccaceae bacterium | reverse complement strand
GGCAAAGAAAAGTGCTGATGCTGCAAGGCAGCTACAATCCATCCGTCCACAAGGGAATGGCCCAGGCGGCGAAGGAATTCGACTGGCACCTGGACATCAGCCTCATGAAGTCCTCCCGTCTGCCCCGTCACTGGGAAGGAGACGGCATCATCTGCAATCTCAACCAGGAGGAACGCTTCGCCCGGTTTATCCGGCGAAACCCCCTGCCCTGTGTCGATACCTCGATCTGGCGCAGTGATTTGGTGATGCCCCGGGTCTCCACCAGCAATGACCGCATCGGCCAACTGGCGGCCGAACACTTCATTGAACTCGGCCACCGGAATTTTGCCTGGTATGCCTTCAACAAGACACCATGGGGAGAACGCCGCTTTGAGGCCTTCAGGACGGTCCTCCACCGGCACAAGCTGGAGGTTGTGCGCCTGGACACCGGTGCGATGCAGAACACCTCCCATATCCGCCGTCAGCTGCGCCAGCTGCCCCACCCGACGGCCATCTTCACCCAGAACGACTTCGATGCCGCCTGGTTGTTGAACCGCTGCCTCGACGAGGGATGGAAGGTCCCGGAAGATTTCGCCATTCTCGGCGTGGATAACAATCCCTTGATTTGCGAACTCCAGCCCATCCCGCTATCCAGCGTCAGCAAGGACTCCGCCATCATTGCCTATTCCGGATGCTGCCTGCTCCAGCGCATGATGGAGGGTCACAAGGTCTCCAACAAGGTCCATTACCTGGAGCCGGAAGGGGTCAAGGTACGGGCCAGTACGGACGCACTCGCGATCGCCGATCCGCTGGTACGTCAGGTCCTCCAGTACATGCAGGACAACCTCCGTCAACCGATGGGGGTCGAAGAGCTGTCAGCCCGGTTCGGGACCCATCGGCTGCAGTTGGAAAAGCGTTTCAAGGAGTCCCTCCAGAGCACGGTTCACCAGAAACTGCTGGAACTGAGGATCAAGGCCGCCCACTCGCTCCTTCTCAAGACCAGGAACAGCGTCGAGGAAATTGCCGCCCTGACCGGATTCTGTCATGCTCCCCACCTGACCCGGCTATTTAAGAAGCGCTACGGCCTCCCCCCGCTGAAATACAGAAAGGCCCATAAAGGAATCGCGTAGGGTATATCCTCAGTTTGAGGATCCCCTATGTTTTGGTTCGCAGTCTTGATGACCAGGGTTTCGAACTCGGGATTATCCGGCCAGGCATGGAACTTATCTCTCCCGACCCATAAAACCTATATGATCTTGATCCCGCAATTGACCCAGCCCTTGGAGCCCGCTACGTGGATTCTTAAGGTCGGACGATACAAAAATTGCCCTTCTGACCGATAGAACTTGGCATCAGAAGCTTTAATCCTGATCATTAACGTTTTGTATCATGAAGACAGATTCCCCCCGACTCATTCTCCACGCAAACTCCTGGACGCTTCTGCACGAAGCTGAGCCGACGTCGGAAGCCGGCCTGCACAAACAAGTGGACCTCATCAAGGAAGCGGGTTGCTTTGACAGTTACTGTGTCCCCCCTTCAACCCCGGGCCTCCGTGAAAGGCTGGTTGAGGCTGGATTGCGATTCGGCGGAGCCTTCGACGCGAATGCAAAAGATCAGTTTGAAGAAAAAATCGCGCAGTGTCTAGCCATTGGGGACGGCCCCATCAACTGCCAACTGGGCGACCATGACACCCCGGTTGAGCGAGCCGTTGATCTGACCATCGCCCTAATGGAGGCGGGCGAGAATCTGGAAGCTCGCGTCCATCTGGAGGTTCACCGCGACACCTGTACAGAAACCCCGGAAAAGACCGCTGCCATTATCGCGGGTTACAAGGAGCGGACCGGCAGGATCCCGCTGGTTAACTTTGACTACTCCCACCCTGCTGTGGTAAAGCACCTAATGCCGGACGATTATGCCGAGCGCCTCTTTGAAGACTTGGAAACCTTTCAGCACTCCAACCTCTGGCACATGCGTCCCTTTAACGGCCAGCATCTGCAAATCCCCATCACGAATGGCAAGGGTGCTTTTTCACCTGAATATGAGGCGGTACGTCCTTTCATCCGCCAGGCATTGCAGCATTGGTTGGACGGTCCCAGGCCAACCAATGAATTCTGGGTTGTTCCCGAACAGGGATGCACGGCGGGCTATGACCTGAGTTGTTTTCCCAATATCTGGCAGGATGCGGTTGTCCTCGCGAAGGACATCCGGGCTATCTGGAATGAATTGACCCAATAGCTGAAACGAGAACGGAAGCGAACTTATGAAAGAAAAGAAACTCGCTGTAGTTGGGTTGGGGCGCATGGGTGGGAACATGGCCCGCTGCCTCAGTGACAAAGGCTATTCCGTATCCGCGGTATATGATATCCGGCCGGAGGTAACCCGGGAAATTGCCGCTAAAACAGGGGCAGAAGCCGCCGAGGGCCTTGGTCTGGCCGATGCCCTGGGACTCGACCTCGACAAGTCGGCTGTGGCCGAATTAACCTTTCCCGGACGCTCTTGAAATGGAGAAGCCAATCTACAACAACCGGGGCGAGTCACTAGACTACATCTGGCAACCCGGATCACCCGGACACAGACAGAAGGACGTCCTTGTCCTGCTGGGTCACGAGGTCACCGGCAACAAGGACCGCCCGGTAATCGTCGATACAGCAACAGCACTGCAAGCTGCAGGTTTTGATACCCTGCGCTTTTCCTTTTCCGGGAATGGGGGATCCGGTGGCAGGTTCGTCGATTCCACCATCAGCAAGGAAGTGGACGACCTTGGCAGCATCCTCGATGCAGTGGCCCGGGATGATCAACAGGTGGTTTATATCGGCCATAGCATGGGAGCAGCGGTCGGCGTGCTGAAAACGGCTTCGGATGACCGCATACACTATCTTGTATCCCTCGCCGGGATGGTCGACACAAAGGCCTTCGCGGAAACGGAATTTGGCGAAGAAGTTCCGGATAAAGGATTGATGTGGGAAGAACCCGATTGCCCCCTTTCGAGGGCTTTCATGGACGACCTCTGCAAGATCGTTGTTAATGTCCTGTCACAGGCGAAGTCAGTCTCCGTGCCGTGGCTCCTTGTCCACGGTTCCGCTGACGATGTGGTCCTGCCTGCCGATAGCACAGCCGTTCAGGCCGCCAAGGGAGACGCAGTCACCCTGGTCACCATCAATGGCGCCGACCACAGTTTCAACGATCCCGTCCACAAGCGTCTGCAGATCCGCACCGTTGTCGACTGGTTGGCGACCCAGTTACCCTGAGGCGAAGGTTTCTTAGAAGAGACGGAGTACTTTTGCCACAACTGGGTCGCCCTGAAGGGAACTTTGCGCGGGAAGTCGGGAGTGAACACCAACTCGTTAGCCATGACCTTCGGAACCGTTGCTCGCTTGTGTAACCCATTTGTGTAACCCGGCCAAAAAATTTGAGCCTATTCCAGCTCACTCCAGCTAACAGTCAAACTCCCAAAATTCCGTATTGTAAGCGGCTTTGCCGACTCCAGCTAACTCCAGCCAATTCAGGCAAAATTGGCGATTTTGTGTTAGAAGACCGTTGCTCTATCCGACTGAGCTACGCCCCCCGAGATGGATTGATAGGTGAGCTTTCGACACCCAAAGTCAGGTAAACACAATGCTGGCCAATGCATTCCTCGCAAGGCGGAATTGTTGGTGTGACGGAACACCTGGAAGATTACCACTATTGTATGGACAATCCATACGTTCGTATGGTATATCCATTCATTATGACGATATTGAAGCATCTCTTTCCCAAGGCCAGAGGGGAGATAATCCGCCTGTTGTTCACGGATCCAGAGGTATCGCTACACTTGCGGGATCTGGCCCGGCAGAGCGGTCTTGCCCTTGGAACCATCCAGGGAGAAGTGGCGAATTTGAAGGAGGCGGAGTTGTTACTCGAAAAGCGAGACGGAAACAGGCTGTATTTCAGGGCAAATCAGAGCAACCCGCTATTTACGGAATTGCAGGCCATCGCCCGCAAAACATGCGGGGTCCAGAATGAAATCAGCCAAACATTAACGCCTTTAGCGGGAATTGAATTTGCCTTTATTTATGGATCTTTTGCCCGGCACGAAGCTTCGAGTGAAAGTGACATCGACTTGTTTGTCATCGGCTCAATCGGATTGCGGGGGCTGGCTTCTCCTCTTAGGAATCTTTCCCAATCGTTGAACCGGGAAGTGAATGCGTCCACGTATTCGAAATCTTCCTACATTGAGAAACTCAATGAGGGCGATGCCTTCATCCAATCAGTACAAAATTCACCTAAACTCTGGATAATTGGAACAGAAGATGAGTTTGGAGACCTGGCATGAGAACGGGTGGCTCAGGCTACACAAAACCAACCGCAAACAGATAGGCGACCTGTTGAACATCGTTGAGCGGGATTTGGCCGATGCGAAGTCCGCTTATCTCAGTACGGACTGGCAATTTGGAATCGCGTACAATGCAGCTCTGAAACTGTGCACTATTCTGCTGTATGCCGAAGGATACCGGCCTGACCGTAGCAGCGCACATTACCGGACACTGCAAGCGCTCCCGCACATTCTCGGTTCGGAGGCTACCAGGGATTCGGACTACCTTGATACCTGCCGAATCAAACGGAATACAGTTGAATATGATCTGGCGGGACAAACGAGTCCGGAGGAAGCCGAGGAACTTGTAGAGTTTGCGATTGGACTGAAAGAATCCGTTCTGCAGTGGCTTCGAATTAGGCACCCGGATTTTGTCCCGTAAACAAACCATCAATGATCCAGGCGCTCCGAATCGGGTGAACAGGACGGGTGCAATTTGGGAGTTCCAGTCTTATATTGCACCATTCATGCAACCCGGCACCTACTTGGCCCGGTGCATGGCGGGGATTTTCCGGCGCAGGGTCGAGGGGGGGAATCCGTTTTCGGTCCGGAAGACACGGGAGAAGTGATAGGGATTGGAGAACCCGAGCTGCTCGGCGACCTCGGTCACGGAGTGGCCCTCCTCGAGGCGGTTGCGGGCCAGGCGGCAGCGGATGCGGCGGACAAAGGCGGCGGGGGATTGTCCGGCCTCTTCCCGGAAGGTATGGGCAAAACTGCTCTCACTCATGCCGAAGGAGCCGGCGAGGCGGGCAACGCTCCAGTGGGTGGCCGGTTCCTGCTGGATGAGCTGTTCCAGCCGGCTGGCCATGGCGCGGCCGGCCTGGGACTGGGTCAGGGCCTCCTGCAGTGCCTGGCCCAGCCGGCAGAGGTCGCTCGCCACCTGCCAGGGATGCTGGAGGGCATCGCTGTGGAGGGTGCGGACAACGGTCTCGAGGGCGGAGACAAAGGTTGGCTGGGTACGCTTGAGATAGAGAAAGGGCTTGTCCGGCTCCAGTTGGGCGGCCCACTCCCGGGCCAGGGAACCCTCCAGCATGAGGTAGATGTTATGGATGGGCTCGGGACCCGGGACCTGTTCTGAAAACGATATTCCCGGAGGTAGAAGGAACAGGCTTCCGGGCTCGAGCCGGCAGGGCACCCCGTCGACGATGTAGTCGCTGCAGCCGGACTTCGTCAGAATCGGTGCAAAGTAGGTGGTGTTCCTGATTTTATAGCGGTATCCGGGGTTGACGATCTCCTCGATGGCGCAGCAATTACCGGTCAGGAGCTGGTTCAGGGGGAAGGCCTGGTGATGAATCTGGCGGAGTTTTCGATAGGCGTACATTGTGCAGAATTAGATATGTTTTCTGCAGAAAGGGCAATGGAGAAAGCGTGGCGGATTCCCTATGATGCGGGCATGAAATACGTCTCTATTTTCCACGCCAACCTGAACTACGCCTATCTCACCCCGGACAACTACGAGTTTGTCATCCGCAACAGCTACGAGCTGCTCTTCGACACCATGCGGGAGGAATTCCCCGGGACAAAGTACGTCTTCGAGGCCTCCGGCTACACCATTGAGGAGATGGCCAAGCGCACGCCGGACGTGCTGGAAAAGCTGAAGGATGCCATCCAGCGGGGCGAATGCGAATTCATGGGCAGCCCCTATGCCCATCCCATGCTGCCCAACTTCCCGGAACGCGACGGGCTCTGGACCCTTGAGTTTGCCCACCGGATCTATGAAAAGTACCTCGGCTTCCGCCCGGTCAGCTTCTGGAATCCGGAATGCGGCTGGCGCAATTATGTTCCGCGTCAGGTCCGGGATGCCGGCTACCGCAACCTGACTGGTGACTTCGAGAGCTACAGCCGGGCCATCGGGGTCGACGGCCAGCCCCAGCGGCCGGAGATTTATGAGAAGGAGGCGACCAAGGAAAAGGCCTTCTACAGCTTCGGGTTCAAGTACGACCTCCCTGGCGACGACTTCGGCCTCCACTACCCTTTCACCCATGTGAATGGACTTGAGCCGGACGAGCTGCGGGTCTTCCTCCGCAGTGACCGCATCTGCCAGTACGCGGTGCGCTACTTCATGGGCATGGAGGGGTATTCCCATGAGGAATACATGGAAACCATCCGCAAGTACAGCGAGGACCTGCCGGGCCGGGGAGACGGAGCGCTGGTCATCTTTGCCGACGACGCCGAATACATCGGCACCAACGGGTGGTTCAAGCTCAAGTACCAGAACCAGCCCGACAATGTCTTTGAAGTGGTCCCCGACGCCAGGGAGAAGCTCATCAAGTTGATCACCGCGGTCAAGGAGCTGGACGACTTCATCACCTTCGACGAAGCCTGTGGACTGGATGCAAACACCGATCCGGTGACCTGGGATGATGATGCCGCATGGCACGGCGCCCAGGCCAGCGTCTGGGCATCCACGCCGATGGCGCAGCTCCTGCGCCCATGGCAGGACCTCGTTCGCGACAAGTTGGTTCAGCTCGAAGGGGATCTGGAAACGGGTGTCCGCGAACAGGCATGGTTCCACCTGACCAACTCCTACAACAGCGATGGCCAGTGGCCACCCACCCTGCCGCACGCACCGCACATTATCCATCCATTCAACTACAGCTATTGCTTTGAAAACCTGCTCACTGCCCACTGGCTGGTCGGGGGCGTCGACCTCGACTCCCTGGACACGGATGCGGCGGCAACGATCGAACAGATCATCGGCCTCCAGAGCGCCCTCATCCGGGATAAGGCGCAGAGCCTCCTTGACGGCGATTCGGAAGAGGAACAAGCCAACGCCCAGTTGGCCTTGCACCTGATTGAGGTGGCGACCGAGTCCGACAGCCTACGCGGCCAGAAGATTCTCCAAAGCGGGGAATATACGGTGCGGGCCAATGCCATGGTGGAGGCCCGGCGCCTTGTCGGGGGCGTCGTCATTGAGGATGCCTCCAATGCCTGACGAAGGCCAACCCCGGGTCCGCAAACTCTACCGGCGGCGCCTCGATCCCGGCAAGGTCGGGACCTACTGCGACTATCACCGCTCCATCAGCGCGGAGCTGGAGTCACTCTACCGGGAACACGGGCTGACCTCCATTTCCTCATTCCTGTTGGGAAATGATCTTTGTGTCCTGGTTGAATATGACCCGGTCATCTACGATCGGATGGGTACCCAGCTCGACCAGCATCCGCTGGAGAAAGAATGGCAGTCCCGCATGGCGGAATTGAACGCTCCGGGCGCGGAAACGCTTGAGTATACGGAAGTCTACCGGATGACAGAGGAGCCGACTAGGGAATGACTCTGAGGATGTGCCGCTGATACAGGTTGTGGTGCACACGCCGGTTGATAATGGCCGCGTTGGCATCCAATAGACTGTAATAGCGCTCACCCGCCTTGGCTGCCAGCTTGAAGGCAACATGGAAGAGCTGGCGCAGATCGGCATTAAAGCGGGCATTCGACTGGTCATGCTCGACCATGGCGACGACATCTTCGCTCGTCCAACGACTGGCTTCGTCCGGAGTCGGGAGCCGTTCCTTGTTGATATCCAGGACCGTTGAATAGGGAGCAGTCAGTTCATCATACAGCCCCAAGGCGTCCACATAGAGGTCCTTGATGAATTCAAGGGCCGGACCACCGGCCTCGGCCAACCCGATGACCTCCTCCAGCCAGGTTGTCCCGGCCGTCTTCATGTGCAAGCCGGCTTCGTGCCGGGTCACGATTTCCTTGATGACCGGATAGAGGCTGAACTTGTCGCTTCCGGAATGCACGCTCAACTTGAGCGAGCCCGGCAATCCAAAGTTACGTATCGCATAATCCACTACACGAACATCGGACTCAAATTCGAGGCGGAATTGCTCAAGGTCGCCAACATAATCCACCCCCTTGTTGAACCGACCGGTAAATTTCGGGGCGATTGTCTGTGCCGGGATGTCTTCAAGGGCCAGCAGGCAGAGAATGCCCAGAAGTTCCCTAGGGCCCTGCGGGACCTCGGTTTCATCCATCGAGACCTCGACTGCAAAATCGCCATCCGCCCGGGCAGCGGCTATCTTTTCGTAGAGCGCCTTGGCGGCCTCAACAGCCCCCCCGTAGGTCTCCACCAGTACGGCAGCGCTCTCCGGGTCAAACTGGATTGGCTCCATCCCCTCAATGGCGACACTTCCCAATCCGGTCAGTGCTTCGCGGTAACTGTCGACGTTTGCCGCCGCCTGCGGCGGCTTGCCCAGGCTGTCGGCCACATCAAGGGTGAAGAAATCACTACAGGAAAGAAAGTCATCCACCGTCTCAATCGTGATGTGGTCGGCATCGACAAAGTACGGGCCTGCGTAACCCAGCGCCTCTACCGCTGCATCCGCCTCGTCGCGGAGGCTCTGGGGCTCCGTCCCAATCAGCGTGTGCTCGCGTTTGCTTTTGTTCCAGACCGGGGCCACGTCCATGCCCAGTGCCTGCGCATCGAGGACAGCACGGAGCTGCGCCTCTCCCTGGCGGCCAAAGCGGTCCCCCATGCCAAATGTGAATCGTGGTAGCTTTTTCATCGTTAATCGGATTGATTGCTTATCTCTCCACGGAGTATGGATCCCGAAACCTTTTTCAGTGATATGCATAAATTGATAATTTCTTGCATATTCCGATAAGACGGGGAAAAGTCGTGCAACTGAGAACACCTCCATGGCCCGGCAAAGAAAAGTGCTGATGCTGCAAGGCAGCTACAATCCATCCGTCCACAAGGGAATGGCCCAGGCGGCGAAGGAATTCGACTGGCACCTGGACATCAGCCTCATGAAGTCCTCCCG
>JBFOLZ010000111.1:0-32845 GCA_040830445.1 Puniceicoccaceae bacterium | reverse complement strand
GGTTGTAGACCGTGAACTGCTGTCCGGTGGAGGAACGGGCGAGGAGATTCAGGTAAAGGGAAAGGTCGCGATCGCTGGGGACGATCTTTTCAATCCCGATCATGGCGATGTGTATCCGGTTGGCCGCTACAGAAAACCGGGCATTGCCCTCGTTGGTGACAATGACCACGCGACCGGACTCGGCGGAGACAAAATTTCCCCCGGTCAGCCCGACATCCGCATCAAGATACTTCTGGCGCAAATGGGCCCGGGCGCGGCGAGTAATAGTTTCCGGATCGTCGTTGTAGTCACCCAGTCCCTCGCGCTCGAAGCTCTTGGCAATGTCGCGCCGGTTCTTGTGGATGATCGGGGTGACGATATGGGAGGGATGGTCGCCGTCGATCTGGACAATGAACTCGCCGAGATCGGTCTCGACGACCTCCATGCCGTTCTGCTCGAGGTAGGGCAGGAGGTGGGTTTCCTCGGTGACCATGCTCTTGCTCTTGACCATCCGTTTGG
Organism: Puniceicoccaceae bacterium; assembly: GCA_040830445.1. Classification (GTDB taxonomy): domain Bacteria; phylum Verrucomicrobiota; class Verrucomicrobiia; order Opitutales; family Oceanipulchritudinaceae; genus Oceanipulchritudo. The sequence goes on along the minus strand of JBFOLZ010000111.1, from coordinate 32,347 downwards.
CTCCGTTCTCCTGCATGATTTGCAGGACCCGGGCGTTGGCGCTGTCCGCATCGACGGCAAAGTGGACCTGAGCGCCCGCGTCAGTCAGGCTGGCTTCAGCCTGGGCAAGGTACTTGTCGAGGTGCTCCAGGGTGTGCTGCTTGATGAGCCCGGCGGTCTCCCGCAGCTTGTCGGGATCCGGATAATCTTTCTCCAGGATGGCTTGGCGTTTCTCGGTCTTCGCCTTGGAGGCAAGATAAGTGGACTTCTGGACCTCGTCACTGAGGTCACGCGCGGTTACATCAATTTCTTGCAGGGACTTCATAGCAATCCGGCGTTTTTAAGTGAATCGCGGAGAATCTGGGCAACATGAAGGCGCGTGGTCTGGATGCCCTGTTTCTCCATCATGCCCCCGAAGTGCATCATGCAGCCCATGTCGGCGGCGGCCACCACGTCCGGGCCCGGATCGGTCAGGTTCTCGACCTTGAGTTGCCCCATCTCCCTCGAAACATTGGGGAAGGACACCGCAAAGGTCCCCCCGAAGCCGCAGCATTGCTCGACTTCGTCGATCGGCAGGAGCGTCAGCCCCTCGATGGAACCAAGGAGTTCCATGATGGCATCCCCGCTATTGGAGCCGCGCAGGTGGCAACTGCGGTGGACAGTGACCTTGGCCTCGAACTTGCCCGGCCATTCATTGATTCCGAGTCCATTGACAATGTAATCAACCAGTTCCCAGGTCCGTTCGCTGAGGGCCTTTACTTCCGGCAGGTCGTTCTCCTTTTCAAAAGCCAGGAGCGCACCGTGGAAGATCATCGCGGCACAGGAACCGGAGGGGACAATGACCGGCTTGTCGCCGGGGAAGGTCTTGACGGTGTGCCGCACGACCTTGCGGGAGGCATCCCAGTCACCGGCGTTGAAAGCGGGCTGGCCACAACAGGTCTGGCCGTCGGGAAGCTCGATATCACAACCGAGGTAATCGAGGACCTCGACAGTGGCGCGGGCCACGTCAGCGTAAAAGGCATCGCAGAGGCAGGTGGTCATCATCTGGACCGATTTGCCGGCGACCCGGTTTGGAGGCGTATGGAGAAGGCTCATTTGTTTTCTTCGAGTGGCTCGGCTATCCGGACGATGCAGCCGAGGTTGCGCAGTTGGTCAACAATCGCGGGGTCCGCTTCATTATCCGTAATAACCATGGAAAGGTTGTGCAATCCCGCAAAGTAGTATTCGGAGTGATGGCCCAGCTTTGAGGAGTCGACAAGAAGGACCACCTGCTGGGCGATCTGGACAAGGATTTCCTTGAAAATGGCCTGCTGTTCAAACCCCTCGCTGGCTCCGCGGCCGACATCCAGGCCAATGCTGGAGATGAAGGCGGTGTGCACCTGATAGCGCCGCAGGGCAGTGTGGCTGTCCCCGCCAATGAATGTCTGGGTCTTGGGATCGTAGCGCCCGCCGGTGGAGACAAGGTCGACATTCTCCATCCGGATCAGGTGGTCGAGGACGGCATAGGCGTTGGTCACGACCCGGAAGGGGAGGTCGGGCAGGATGGATACCAGCTCAAAGGCCGTTGTGCTGCTGTCAAAGGCGTAGGTCTGGCCCGGTTCAATCAAGTCAATGGCCGCCTTGGCAATGAGCTGCTTTTTGCCTATCTCGAGGGTGCGCCGTTCGGTGAAGGACTGCAACTTGGGCCGGCCGCTGACAGTGCTGGCCCCGCCATGGATGCGGGTCAACTGGCGGTTTTCCTCAAGGGATTGCAGGTCGCGCCGGATTGTCTCATCGGTAACCGCAAACTCCTCCGCAAGGTCAATCGTGCGGACGGTGCCGCGCTCCTCGAGGAGGGTAAGGATGCGTTGTTGGCGCTCTTGGGCTAGCATTGTTGGAAAATTTGGGAAATTCTGTGATTTATGGCAAGAAAATGTTGACTATTTTGGAAATAAACGTGGAAATCTTGGATAAATAAAGAATTTCCAAATGTCTTCCCCAACTACATTGCCTCTGGATCGTGCTCATATTGAGCAACTTGTGCGACAGAGCCTGCGCCGGCAAGTGGGCTCCCAACCGGCCAAACAGGCAGCGGGCCCGAATCCCCTGGTGGTCAATATCAGTGCCCGCCACTGCCACCTGACCCAGGAAGCGGTGGAGACCTTGTTTGGCAAGGGGCATCAATTGACCCCGAAGAAGTGGCTTTACCAGGAGGGGCAGTATGCGGCGGAGGAGGCCGTAACCTTGATCGGCCCGCGCAGCCGGGTGATTTCCAATTTGCGGATCCTTGGGCCGTGCCGGGATATCAACCAGGTTGAGTTGGCCTACACGGATGCCATTTCCCTCGGGTTCAACATTCCCATCCGCAATTCCGGTGACATCAAGGGGACGCCGGGTTGCATGCTGATGGGGCCGGCCGGATTCCTGAAGATGGAAGACGGGGTTATCCGGGCGGCACCGCACGTCCACATGGCGCCGGAAGACGCTGCCCACTACGGGGTGGAGAACAAGAGTTTCATGAAGCTGAAGGTCGGGGGTGACCTGGGTGTCACCTTCGACCGCATTTTTGTCCGCGTGGATCCATCCTTCAAACTGGAGGTACACATCGACACAGACGAGGGGAATTGCTGTGGCTTCGGCCCGGATGTGCCCTGCGAACTGGTCAAGTAGTTTCCACAAATTAACACGATAACAACAACCCAAATAATAAAATGAGCGAATCCATTGGATTGATCGAAACAAAGGGGCTCACTGGATCCATCGAGGCCAGTGACGCCATGGTCAAGGCGGCGAATGTCAGCCTTGTGAAGCAAGTCCCGATCGGTGCCGGAATGCTGACCGTCTTCGTCAAAGGCGATGTCGGCAGCGTCAAGGCGGCCGTCGAGGCTGGGGCCGAAGCAGCCAACCGCGTTGGCGAGCTGGTGGCCGCCCACGTCATGGCACGTCCGCATGAGGACCTGCTGAAGTTCTTCTAAACCCAGGAAAGGGAGATAACAATCATGGCAAAACAAGCTATAGGACTTATTGAATGTAAAGGACTGGTGACCCTCATGGAGGCCAGTGACGCTGCCCTGAAGGCGGCTGATGTCACCATGACCGGCTGGGAAAAGGTCGGCAGCGGCCTCGTGACCGGCTTTTTCACAGGTGATGTTGCGGCCGTCAAGGCGGGCGTCGAAGCCGGTGCGGAAGCAGCGGGGCAGATCGGCGAAGTCATTGCGGTGCAGGTCATTCCGCGACCGCACGACGACCTTGGTGTCCTCGGTAAATGGATCGGCTAGGATGAAGATACTCGTCGCCAACCTGGGCTCGACCTCGTTCAAGTACCGTCTCTTCGAGATGGGCGATTCCTCCGCGGAGTTGCTCGCCGAGGGCGGCTATGAGCGTGTGACCGAGTACAGTCCCTGCATCGAGGAGATGCTGGGGAAACTGGTTGGCGACGGCATCATCAGCTCTGGAAAGGAGTTGGCCGCCGTTGGTTTCAAGACGGTTTTGGGCAAGGACCTCAGTGGTTGCGTGCCTGCGGATGATCGCGTGCTCGCGGCGCTGGAAGGCTTTGCCGAGGTGGCTCCGGCCCACAATCCGGCCTATGCCGAGGGAATCCGCTGTTTTCAGCGGATGCTTCCCGAGGTGCCACGGGTGGCTCTTTTCGAGACCGCCTTCTATCAGTGGATTCCGGAAGCAGCCCGGACCTACGCCATCCCGAAGGCATGGCGGGACCTGGGTATCCAGCGGTATGGATTCCACGGGGCCAGCCACAAGTTCATCGCTGAACGGACCGCCGAATTGCTGGACCGCGATGACGTTGCCGAACGCACCCGCCGGCTCTACCTTGACGGGCCCAGCCCGTTCACGGGAGCGCCTTTGCGGGCCATTTCCTGCCACTTGGGCGGAAGCAGTTCGGTGACCGGCATCAAGAACGGCGTCGCCATCGGTACCAGCATGGGATTCAGTCCGCAGAGCGGCCTGCCCCAGAACAACCGGGTGGGCGACCTCGACTCGATGGCCATTCCCTACGTCAGCAAGATGCTGGGACTTTCGATCGAGGAAGCCGAGCGCCAGTTGACCAAGGAAAGCGGCCTGCTGGGATTGTCCGGAATCAGCAATGACCTGCGGGACATCCTCGCGGCAGCGGATGACGACAATCCGGAAGCCAATCTCGCCATTGACGTGCTCATTGACAGCATCCGCCACTGGGCAGGTTCCTTCTTCCTCAAGATGGGCGGCCTGGAGGTTATCGCCTTCACAGCCGGTATCGGGGAAAACAACCCGGAGCTCCGGGCCAGCGTCTGTGCCGGACTGGAGGACCTCGGGGTCCGTATCGACGACGAGGCCAACCGGTCCACGATCCGCGGCAAGGAGGGCTTCATCAACACAGCCGACTCCACCATCAAGGTGGCCGTCATCCCGGCGAACGAGGAACTCGTCATCGCCCGGGAGGTCAGCCGCCTTATTCAGAACTAATGTAACAACTTATCACTACAAAATTTTAAACACATAGAATCATGGCTAAACAAGCAATTGGAATATTGGAAACAAAAGGACTCACCGCCCTCGTCCAGGGCACCGACGCGATGCTGAAGGCCGCCAACGTGCAGCTGGCCGGTCCCATGAAGGGGATTGGCAGCGCGCTCGTCAGCGCGACCATCACCGGCGATGTTGCCGCGGTCAAGGCCGCCATCGAGGCGGGCGCCGAAGCAGCCGGCAACCTCGGTGAAGTTATCAGCGCCCACGTCATTGCACGTCCGCACGATGACATCGCCGCCGTCGTACCGGCCAAGAAGAAAACCGCCAAAAAGTAAGACCGATGTACTTGGGTAAAGTCATAGGCTCCGTCGTCTCGACGAAGAAGGACGACAGCATGCGGGGGCGCAAGCTCCTCATGGTCCGTCCAATGCTGGCGGACCCGGACAACCCGAGCCAATTCAAACCCGGTAGCAACACCATCGTGGCGATTGACACACTGGGTGCAGGCGAGGGGGAACTGGTCATGTTTGCCCAGGGCAGCTCGGCCCGCCAGGCCGACGGACTGAAGTCCGTCCCGGTGGACGCGGCCATTGTCGGCATCGTCGACAATGTGAGCATCCTGGGTAAGAAGACCTACGAGGCGAGTAACAGTTAAGATACAGGAGTAGCCGAAAATGAGTCAGCTGAGTGAAGCAGACATCCGCAGCGTTGTCACGGAAGTGCTGGGTAAACTGCAGTCCGCCAACGCGACTGTAGTGACGCCAACGATACAATCCCGGCCGGGCCGTCATGGTGTCTTTGATGACGCCGCATCGGCGGCCAAGGCAGCCCATGGCGGCTTTGAGCAGCTGAAGGAAAAAGGCTGGGCCGGCAGGGCCAAGGTGGTCGAGATCGTCAAGCAGATGTGCGCCGACAACGCCGTCCGCTGGGGAACGGTCGAGTTTGAAGAGACAAAGATTGGCCGCCTTGATCACAAGATCGAGAAGCTGCAGGGCATCCGCAACGTCCTCGGGACGGAATACTTGGTCCCGCATGGGATGAGTGGCGATGCCGGCATCACGATGGACGAATCCGCCCCTTGGGGGGTGATCGGTGCCATCACCCCGGTGACCCATTCGGTTCCGACGATTGCCGGCAACATCGTCAACATGGTGGCGGCCGGGAATTCGGTGGTCATCAACCCGCACCCTGGAGGAGCGGCCTGCGCAGCGATGGCGGTCCATGAATTCAACGAGGCCATCAAGGCGGAGCTAGGGATCAGCAACCTGATCTGCACTGTCGAGAAGCCAACCTTGGATTCCTTCAACGAGCTGTGTGCCGCTCCCGAAGTGGCCCTGCTCTGCATCACCGGCGGCCCGGCGGTCGTCGATGCGGCGATGAAGACCGGCAAGCGTGCCATCTGCGCCGGCCCGGGCAATCCGCCCGTCGTGGTGGATGACTGCAAGGCGCTGGACATGAACAAGGTGGCCCGCGACATCATCCTCGGTGGTGGCTATGACAACAACCTTCTCTGCATTGGAGAGAAGCAGGTCTTTGCCTCCGGTGATTGCTACAAGGCACTCATCGACTCCATGCAGCGTGCCGGTGCGGTCCTCCTCAACAAGACTCAACTGGAAGCCATCAAGAAGGAAGTCTTTGACATCAAGGATGGCGGTGGCGGCTGCTCGCACGCTGTCCTGAACCGGGCCTATGTCGGTGCGGATGCCTCCAAGTTGGCGGCCCTCGCCGGATTGAATATTGATCCGAAGACGGAAATGCTGATTGCCGAGACGGACGAGAATGATCTCTTTGTTGTCGAGGAACAGATGATGCCGCTCCTGCCGATCGTCCGCGCGCCGAATTTTGATGCGGCGGTCCAGATGGCCAAGGCATCGGAACATGGCTACAAGCACTCCGCGATGATTCACACCATGAACGTCAGCCGGATGACCACAATGGGACGCGAGATGGACACCACCATCTTCGTCAAGAACGGTCCCTGTGTGGCCGGACTCGGACTTGGCGGCGAAGGCTACATCAGCTTCTCCATTGCCACCACCACGGGCGAGGGCATCACCACGCCCCGGACATTCACCCGCTTCCGCCGCTGCACCCTGGTGGACCAGCTGAACATCATTTAATCCAACCACATGATACTTGCCCGCGTAGACGGCCACGCCACGGCCACGGTAGCTCACCCGAGCCTCAAGGGACAGAAGATTGTCCTTTGCACACCCGTGGACGAGAATGGCGAAACGGTCGGCCACCCGATTGCCGCCATCGATCCCTTTGGGGCCGGTCGGCACACGCGGGTTTTTATCACCACGGATGGACAATGGTCGCAGGGGACGGTGCATGACGACCATTCACCGATCCGCAACCAGGTCCTCGGATTAGTTGACTGAGATGAAACCCGGACGCGTCATAGGCAAGGTCACGCTGAGTCATGCGGCTCCCCAGTTCAAGGGGGCGCGCTGGCTGGTGCTGGCCCCGATGGGACCGGACGAGCTGTCCGGCAAGAATCCCGACGGGGTGGCTGATGGCTGGACTCCCGTTGTCTATGACAATCTTGGAGCCAGCGATGGCGACGTCATCCTCTATGTGGAGGGCACGGAAGCGACCCAACCCTTTGATTTCCCGATCCCGCTGGATGCCATCAACGTGGCCCTGGTGGATACCTACACTTTTCAAACCCCGTAATTTTGAAACATGAGCAAATTCTACACAGCTAAAGATCTTGAACGGATGATTGCCCAGGGCACCTGCCTGAAGACCCTTCCGGCAGATGCCAAGTTCACGCCCATGGCCCGGGACATCCTGCGCAAGCACAAGGTGAAGCCGGGATCGGCAGCCCCGCAGGCGTCGAGCGGTAGCGGTTCCTCGGTGAAGATCCACACGCCGGTTCTGCCGGATGCGGAATACAACTGGAAACCAGGCGGGGATCCCAAGACGGCAACCGAGCTGGAGAAGTTCTTTTATTCGCCGGAAATCCAGGCCCTCAAGGAACGCATCTGCCACATCGGCAAGCGCATCTGGGACAAGGGATATGTCGACGGTAACGGCGGCAACATCACTGTGCGGGTAGGGGACAACCTCGTCCTCTGCACACCGACCCTGATTTCCAAGGGTTTCATGACACCGGACGACCTCTGCCTGGTGGACCTCGACGGCAACCAGGTGGCCGGGACCCGGCCGCGGACATCCGAGGTCAACACCCATCTTGGTATCATGAAGAATGAGCCCAAGGCCAAGTCCTGCGTCCATGCCCACCCGGTCCATGCAACAGCCTTTGCGGTCGCGGGAGTGACGCCGCCCTCCTGCCTTATTCCTGAGCCGGAAGTCTTTCTCGGTGAAATCGGCCTCGCCAGCTACCAGACACCCGGCACGCCGGAGAACGCCGCCGAGGTCGGCGCACTGGCCAAGAAGCACCAATCCATCCTGATGCAGAACCACGGGGTTATCTGCTGCGGCAAGGATGTCGAGGATGCCTACTGGAAAATGTTAAACACCGATGCTTTCTGCCAGACCGTCACCGTGGCCATGCAAATCGGCGGGCCCAAGCAATACGGCACCGACAAGCTGAAGGAGCTCATCGAGCTGCGCAAGAAGCTGGGCATGCCGGACTACCGCCTGGATGAGCTAAAGGAATGCGAGCTGTGCGACATCGGGGAGCACACGGTACACTCGAACCCGCAACCGGGTACCTGCAGCTGCTCCGCTGAACCGGCTCCCGCAGGTGATGTCGACGAGGCTGTTGTACAGCAGATCACCGACATGATCATGAACGAATTGAAGCGCTAACCAATATTAAACAACTGTGATGAAAAAAGAAGCGATACGCGTCGCCGTTACCGGAGCAGCCGGTAACATTGGATATGCCCTCCTGTTCCGGATTGCCTCCGGCCAGATGTTTGGCCCGGACCAGCCGGTGGCCTTGAACTTGATCGAGATCGAGCCTGCCCTCGACGCCCTCAAGGGGGTGGCCATGGAACTGGACGACTGTGCTTTTCCGCTGCTTGAGGAGATCGTGCAGACCTCCGACCTCAATGTCGGGTTCAAGGACTGCGACTGGGCCCTGCTGGTTGGGTCTGTGCCGCGCAAGGCGGGCATGGAGCGTGCCGACCTGCTCGGTATCAACGGGAAGATTTTTGTCGGCCAGGGGAAGGCCATCAATGACAACGCCAAGAGCAGTTGCCGGGTGCTTGTTGTGGGCAATCCCTGCAACACCAATTGCCTCATTGCCATGAAGAGCGCTCCGGACATCCCGAATGAGCAGTTCTTCGCCATGACCCGTCTGGACGAGAACCGGGCCAAGACCCAGTTGGCCCAGAAGGCCGGTGTTCCCGTCAAGGATGTGACCGAGCTCTGCGTCTGGGGGAATCACAGCCCGACGATGTGGCCGGATTTCTACAACGCCAAGATTGGCCGCCAGCCGGCCACGGCGGTCATTACCGATGACGACTGGCTCAAGGAGACCTTTGTCCCGACTGTCGGCAAGCGGGGGGCGGCGATTATCCAGGCCCGCGGGGCCTCTTCGGCTGCTTCCGCCGCCAATGCCGTCGTGGACACGGTGCGCGATCTCAACAATCCCACCCGGGGTGGTTTCCACAGCGTCTGCGTCATCTCCAAAGGTGAATACGGAACACCCGAGGGCATCATTACTTCCATGCCGATCCGGGTCGATGCCGTTGGCAACTGGCGGGTCGTGGAAGGCGTCAAGCTGACGGATTACGCCAAGGAGAAGATCACCGCTTCCAATGCCGAGCTGGTTGAGGAACGCAGCGTTGCCTTTGGTCAATTGGGCCTTTCAATCTAAGGGACCATGACTGCTACACCGACCACTGTTGCCGCTGTCGACATGGGCGCCACCAGCGGGCGCGTGTTTCTCGTCCGCTGGGACGGTTCCCGTCTCGACCTCACCGAGACCCACCGCTTTTCACACGGCTTTGAAAAACTGGGCAACCACTACTACTGGCAGCCGGGCAGTCTGTTCCGGGAAATTGTCCAGGGATTGCAGGCTGCCCGCCGCGAGGTAAAGAGCCTTGCTTCCTGCGGGGTCGACTTTTGGGGCGTCGACTGCGCCCTTGTCTTGGAGGACGGCCGGTTGGCCCATCCTATTTATTCCTACCGCGACGAGCGGACCCGGCCGATCCTGCCGGAACCGGATTCCGAGCAGGCGCGGCACATGTATGCACAGACCGGCATTCCCGTGGTCGTTTACAACACGACTTTCCAGTTGATGGAGACCCTGCAGGCGATGCCGTCCCTGCGGGATGCCGTCAAGCGCTGCCTCTGGCTGCCGGATTATGTCAACTACCTGCTCAGCGGCTCCATGCTGAACGAGGTGTCCATCGCCAGTACCTCCCAGTTGCTGGCCCTTGATGAGTGCAAGTTTGCCAATGGCCTGATGGATGAGCTGGGCATCCCGGAATCGTGGTTCTATGGACCCGCAACCGCGGGCAAGCGACTGGGCAACATCACCGGCGAACGCGGCCTTTCCGGGCTCGCGGTCTCCCTTGTGCCCGGACACGACACTTCCTGTGCCTTTGAAGGCGCACCCGGGGTAACGGACGACGACTTTATTGTCAGCACCGGTACTTGGTGCCTCGCGGGCTGTTTTTCCGACAAGCCATTCCCGGTCGACAAGGGACTGGCCCAAGGCATTTCCCACGAACGTTGCGGCAATGGTGCCTTCCGGCCGACGAAGATCCTCCTAGGCCTCTGGCTGGTGGAAAAACTCCTCGAAAGCTTCCAGGCCAAGCCGTCCAGCGCCGAGGAGTGGATGCAGCTGGATGAGGCTGTAGCGAAAATTCCGCGACCAGACTATGTTCTCGACACCACCGACGAGACCCTCTTCAACCCCAAGGACATGCAGGCCGCGGTTGATAAGCAGTTGGCCGATTTCGGGTATGACAAGCCACAGACGCTGCCCGGCTACCTCAAGCTGGCCGCCGAATCGATTGCCCAGAGCATTGCCGAGTCGATGACCAATTTCGAAAGTTCCCTCGGCAAGTCCTTCAAGCGCATCGTCATCATCGGGGGAGGGGCCAAGAACACCAACCTCTGCCGGGCCATCTCCGAACGCAGTGGCCGCCAGGTCTGCGCCATCCCGACGGAGGCCGCCATCATCGGCAACGCCGCCTACCAGTTGAAGGCCATGGATGTTATCGACTCCGTGGACAGCTTCCGTCTCCAGATCGAGAAACAGTTCGATCCGGTGGTGTACGGTTGATTTTCCTCCCGAGCGGACCGCTCCTTTACCCGGAAAATTTCAACCCGGGTCTGCGCTGTGACGGTAAAGTTCTCCTAGCTGGGTTCGGTGACCCGCATGCCAATGGCCCTTGCCAGCTTCCTCTGTCTTTTGTCGGAGCTTATCAGCTCCCGAATGCCAAGCGAGCGGGCACAGGCCACGTGCAGGGTATCGAGGGTCCGGCATCCGGTTGTTGCGGCATGGGCATCTGCCATTGCGCGACTGAGGCTCCAGGCAGTGTCCCAGTCAATGCCGACAAGCTGGATCATGCCACTGGCGATATCATCCTCCAGGTCAGCTATCGCACTTGTGGAAGCCTCCTCGCCGCATTCTCCACGAAAGGCCTTGAGCCGGAAGGCTGAGACGCACTCTGTCCGGTGGAGGGAGCTCAGGTAAAGGGGCTCCTTCCTTGCCTTGACGAACCGCCTGACGGCAGCGGATTCCGACTCGGTGGTGTATAGCTTCAGGATGACACCTGTGTCGTAATAGACCTTCATCGATCGCCCCGGGATTCATCAAGGAGATCGGAGGAGGCAGTACCGGACCACTTGCCACCCCATGTTCGACGCGCGCGCCCTGCGAAGTCCGGAAACTTCACTGGCTTTTCGCTGGTGGGGGGGACAATTTTCGCCACTATTTTCTTGCGGCGGGTGACATACACGGCCTGACCTTCCTCCACTTTCTGCAGGACCTTGGAGAGGTTGTGCTGAGCCTCCATTATCGAGACCTTTTTCATAACGCATAAAATTACAGCATAACGGTATAAGGGCAAGTCAATAAATGGACCCTTTGGAATTCCAAGTCCGATATTGATTCATTCTGACGGGTGCCTAATGTCAGATTTCATGACGCGACTCAGCATGTTTCTTATTTTCCTTCCCCTGACGATGCTACTCAGTGCTTGTGATGCAGAGACAGGGCCCATCCGCGTCCTTATTGTCGACGGGCAGAACAACCACAAGGTGTGGCCGAAGTCGACGATGATGATGAAGCAGTACCTCGAGGAGACGGGGAAGTTCACGGTGGACATCCAGCGGACGCGCTTCACCTGGCGGGGCGAGAAGTGGTCGGAGCAGTACCCACTGGACGATGGCCTGGAGTATTTCCCCTTGCCCGAGCCCAAGACGGACCCGCACTATCTCCCGGCTTTCGATGACTATGATGTGGTAATCTCCAACTTTGGTTGGAAGGCTGCTCCCTGGCCGGATGAAACCCAAGCCACATTGGAGGCCTTTGTATCCGCTGGGGGTGGATTTGTTGTCGTCCATGCGGCCAACAACTCCTGGCCGGAATGGAAGGCGTTCAACCGCATGATCGGCCTTGGCGGCTGGGGTGGGCGCAACGAGAAGGACGGTCCCTATGTCTATTACAACGAGGCGGGGGAATTGGTCCGGGACACCTCCCCCGGACATGGCGGCAGCCATGGGCCACAGCATGAGATTCTCATTACGTTGCGCGAACCGCATCCGATCACCGATGGGATGCCGCAGCAGTGGCTGCATACCCAGGACGAGTGTTACGATCGCCTCCGCGGCCCGGCGGAGAAAATGACCATCATTGCCTCCGCTTATTCTTCACCTGAGCTGAAGGGAACCGGCCGCCATGAACCGATGCTGATGGTCCTGGAATATGGCGAGGGCCGAATCTTCCATACGACCCTCGGCCACGAGGACTATTCCTTTGAGGGAGTAGGCTTCCAGACAACCCTCCTGCGCGGGGTGGAGTGGGTGGCCACTGGCAAAGTGACCCTGCCTATTCCGGACGATTTCCCGACCACAGAAGAAGCAACCTCGCGACCGTTCAAGCAAGTTCAGCTGGCCGAAAACGAGTAGCGTCGACTTCGACCGGGCGTGACTCCTCGATACTGGTGAGGATTGCCTCGGCAATCTCCACCACATGGGCAGCGTGGGACCCGGTGGTCAGGTGGGGCCGCTCTTCCCGGATGGCAAAGGCGAGGTCGGAGAGCCCGCGGGCAAACTCAATTCCCGGAGCGGGATAGCTGTCCGGAACGAGCTTCCAGGTCTTGTCGCCGGTCTCCTTGTTGGCAATGTAGGCCGGCGACTCAAAGACATCCCAGCGGTCCATGCGGACCATGCCATCGTCCCCGTGAATCTCCATCCCAGTCTGGGTGGTGCTCCAGGTAACATAGAAATTGGACGTGACCCGGGCCGTCATGCCAGAGGCAAACTCGACCACGGCAGCTGTCCAGTCCGGTGACTCGACGGTGAATGGTTTGCCCTCCTTCGTCTGGCGTTCCCGATGGAGGAATCCCCCGCCGGCAATAACCCGCTTGGCCGGGCCAAAGAAAGCGGTCAGCAGGGTGAGGGGATAGACCGCGACATCAAAGACCGGACCGACCGCATAGAACGGGGCCGGATTCGGGTGCCAGGACTCGATGCGACCCCAGTTGACCTCCGCGTAGGCAACACGGGGCTGGCCGATGGCGCCCTCCTTTATTTTCCGCCAGACTGTTTGCTGGGCCTCCCCAAGCCAGGTTGTGGGAGCACTGCTGAGTCGCAGCTCGAGCTGGTCCGCCAGCTCTACCAGGCCCCAAGCACCTTTACTGGTCAGGGCCAGGGGCTTTTCCGTGTGGACATGCTTCCCGGCCTCGAGGCACTGGCGGATGATCGCCTCATGGACATGATGGATCGTCAGGTTGACGACAATCTCCACTGCTTCGTCGGCGAGTACCTCTTCAAGTGAATTATAGACCTTCCCGCCAAATTCAGAGGCCAGCTTTTCCGCCCGGGAGCGGTCGATGTCCTGCGTGCCGAGCAGCCTGACATGCGGGTAGGAGTTGATCTGGGCCGCATAGCGGTCGGCAATGTTGCCGCAACCGACAATGACCACGCCCACGGGATCCTCTGGCGCGATGGCGACGGTAGCCTCCTGGAACCAGCCCTTGACGCTTCCCAGTGACTTGCGGCAGTCGTCCCGGGGGTCGAAGTCCTCCGGCTCGTGCTCGATGGCAACCGCGCCCCGATAGCCCTGTGTCACCAGATATTGGATACAATTTTTGATAGGTACAATTCCCTTGCCCAGCTCGCAGGTCTCATGCCCCATGTCCTTGAAAAAATAACCGGTCTTCTCCGCAGGTTTGGCCAGGACGTCCTTCAGGTGGACATGTCGGATCCGGTCCCCGAGCGCTTGCATCTGTTCCAGTGCATCGGAACCCTGGGTGGCGAACCAGCCGGTGTCGACAGCCACCCCGATGACGTCTTCGTCCCCATCACCCAGCTTTGCCAGCACCTCGCCCGCGCTGGCTTCCGGATGGTTCTCGAGGGCGAAGATCACCCCGTGTCTGCGCAGGATTGAAACCGCCGCCTCGCGGTCACTTTCCAGAAGGGTGGTGCCTCCTCCCAGAATGGGGATTTCCAGTTCATTACAGAGAAGGCAGGCCGCCTCAAACTCAGCTGCTGTCGCACCAAACCAGCCCGCATAGCTGACCACCCGCAGGCCGTGTTCCTCCAGCAGGTCCTTGGCAATGGCCACGTGCGCCGGGGTGGCCCAGTTCCAGTCCAGATGACCCGTCCAGAGATCAATCGCCTCGAATCCCAGTTCAACAACCTCGACCAGCATGGCCTCGAAACGTTCCCTGAACGTGTTCAAAGGCTTGAAGTGTGACTGGGTGGCGGCATCCCCCTGCAACCAGCCATCCGGCATGTTGTACTCCAGTTCCCGGGCGACAAAGTTGGCAGACATGAAGGATAAGTGATTCATCCTTCCGAGTTAGTCCCCGGAGTGTTCGATGGCAAGCTCAGGTTAAACCCCGGGCTTATCCTTCATGCCATCTCGCCGGGATGGCAGGAGGTCAGACCCGCGTTTCAACGCCGGGAACGAATGATTTTAACACGGGCCTAATGCATCAAATGCACCGCCATGGCGTAGATAATCATGACCAGGAGGACGAGGCCGAGACCGAGGAAGCTGTAGCCGAAGGTCTTGGCGATGCCCTTCCATCGTGGCCATTCGTCGCGGACCCGGTGTTCCTCAAGCCGCCCTTCCTTCACCAGACGGTCGTACCAGCGCCGGCGCTCATGGAGCATCTCCGCCTTGGAGATTCGGCCGGAAAAGATGACCGTATCCATGGGGAGCTTCTCCAGACGCAGATGGGTGTTGAAGAAGTGGAAGGTGAAGATGAATCCGGCCGCCAGCAAAGCCTCGTCGGAATGGACGATTAGGGCCACGTTGATGGCCCAGCCGGGGAGGAACTGTGAGAAGAAGACCGGGAACCACAGGACCAGCCCGGAGAAGCCGATGATGGCGACGCCCCAGAAGACGGCAAAGTAGTCGAACTTCTCCCAGTAGGTCCAGCGGTCGAACTGCGGCTTCTCCCCTTTACCGAAGAACCATCTCTGGTGGGCCACGAAGTCCCGGCAATCCTGCAGGCTGGGCATCATGGAGTCCGGGCCGAAGACGACCTTGAAGGTCTGCCGGAAACTGAATCTCCCGGAGTCCGGGTCGATGGTGGCCTGCCACCCGGTGATCAGAGCCTTGAAGCGGTCGAGCAGGTGCAACCCGAAGTAAAGGAAGGTGACAATGGCCCCGAAGTGGTGCAGGGAGCGGGCCACCTCGACACCCCCGAGGATGGCGAACAGGGCCTTGGCCCAATCCGTGTAGTAGAACTTCAGGGGCATCCCGGTGAGGACCAGAAGGAGGAAGCTGGTCACCACGAGGATATGGAGAAATCGCTCAAAGGGTACGAAACGGGTGTACCATTCATCGTCCTCCTTCACCTTGGTGCGGGCCTCGTGGAAGGTCTTGGAATCACTCAGGAAGAGCCAGAGGGTCCGGAAGAGCCAGAAAAAGGTATGGATGCCGAAGACCAGGAAGACGCTGACTAGTAGCGTCGTCATGAAGATGAAGGCGTAGTAAAGGGCAGGGTAGTTCTCCCGGTCCGTATGATCAGCATGGGCAATGTAGCCGGCAAAGTTCTCGTTGGCGCCATCATGGCAGCGGGCGCAGGTCTCGACGATGTTGTCACTGGATAACCGCGAGGCAGGATCGCTGGCCGGCAGGATGTCGTGATAGCCATGGCAGTCGTAGCAGGCCGCGACATCGGGGGCCTTCCCCGGTTCGCCGAGCGTCATGGCCTTTCCGTGGTAGGTCTCGTGGTATTTCTCGTATTGATCATGATGGCAGGCCCCGCATTTGTGGTCACTGGTCATCTTGAAGTGGGCGGATTCCGGAAGCTCGATGTCGTGTGCGGTGTGACAGTCGGTGCAAACGGCGACCGTCTTGCCAACATCCTCAAGGTGCTGTCCGTGAACGCTCAGTTCATAGACTTCAGCCACGCCGGTGTGGCACTGGCCACAGGTCTCGTCGATGTTGGTATGGTGGACCATGGAGTTGGCGTCGACTGCCCGCCGGATGTTGTGGACCCCGTGGCAGTCATTGCAGGTGGGGGCGACAATGAGGCCGCTCTTGGTAAGGGCCTGCCCGTGGATACTTTCCGCATAGTGGCTGCCGGCATCCGGGAAGCGCATGCGGTATTCGTCGGTGACTCCCGGGTTGTCATGACAGCGGGCGCAGGTCCGTGCGAGGTTCATCTTGAACACAGGCGATTCAATCGAGTCCACCGGCTGGATATCATGATAGCCATGACAATCGCCACAGCTGGCGGCATCCCCGTTGCCCATGATCTGGACTGCCCCATGGATACTGTGCTCATACTCATCCTGGACATCGTCGTGGCAGTCGGCACAGGAGGCGTGTTCCAGCTTGTCCGCGTGCGGTACTTCCTCGATGTCGACATGGCAATCGATGCAGTCGAAGTCCCCGTGGAGGGAATTGGCAAAGACCTCCGGATCCACATGCATGGAGACCTCCTTGCCTTTGCGGACTTCTGTCCAGCCGGGATCGTCATGGCAGTCCAGGCAGCTCCCGTTGGAGAGCGATTCATCGGCAAGAGATAGCGCGGCGGTCAAAAACAGCGCTATGGAGAGAAGCAGTTTCTTCATGGGTGGTGTCTTACAGGAGGGGTAGTGTGACGCCCTGAATTCCAATTGTCTATAAATAAAACTGTTTTTGTGCATGCACAGATTAAGCAAAACTTATCGTCCTTCAAAGCAAAACCCAGCTGGAATCAGTCCGGCATCATTTCCTCTTCCGGCTTATAGACATCGTCCGGATATATCCAGAACCAGCGCTCGCCCGGGACGGCCCAGACGCAGTAGCTCCATCGCTCGATGGGCCAGTACCAGTAAATCCATGAATAGTAATCGGGGCCGGTCCAGGCCCAGCAGTCGACACCGGCATCGAAGTAATACAAGCCCATGTCATCGACCATGATGCAGTAGATCCAGCCCTGTTCGGCGTGCCAGACCCAGCTTTCGACGACAAACCAGCCCATGTAGGAGACGAGGGCGCCGTTGTTCTGGAAATCGAGGTCGAACCAGCTGGCCCCGGTCTGGCCGATTTTGTAGATCACCCCGTTGTTGATAAAGGTGGCTTCCTGTCCCTCCACTGAGGTCCATGCGGAATCGCTGGCAAGGACACAGGCACCCGTCGGGGCGTTGCTCAGGCTGGCGCTGTCGGCGAGGACGAGGCGGCCGGTGCCCTCGTGCCAGATGAAGCCTGTATTGATAAGGTCACGACCGCGGAGGAAGTGGTCGGTGTCGCCAATGAGTCGCAGGTAGGCATTGGGGGCGAGGGTGGTGGTGCCAGGGCCCTTGAATTCCCCTGTCCGCCAGTGCCAGGTACCATGGAGGGTGTGGGTACCGAGGATGTTGGCCCCATGGATTTCAAGATTCTCGGAATGGCAATTCCCGGTCAGGGTGACATCCCCACCCGTGAGCAGCTGGATTCCCGGACCGCTGAAGCGGACATTCGTGAGGCTGGAGTTGTTCTCAATGAGGATTTGTGCCCCCTCTGCGGCATGGAAGGTGCCGCCTTCGGCCACTCCGCCCGGGAAACGTATGGTACCGCTGTGGGACTCGAGGCGGCCGGTGGATTTATTGACTGGCCGGGGATTATTGAAGACGACTTCTCCCTCACCGCCGGTCTTGGCGATAGTGCCTTCATTGGTGATGGTCGGTCCCGTTCCCCAGGAGTGCTGCCAGGCGAGGTCATCCTGTATATTTATGGTTCCGCCGGGAGCGGTCCGGAGGATACTTGCATAGTTGAGATGGAGCCGTCCCGGGCCCGTGTGGTTGAGCGTGCCCTCGATCACCAGGGAACGGTAACGCAGGTCATGGTCGCTTTCCCCGATCGCGGTAAGGACTCCGCCGCTGGCGATGGTGGTAGTGTTCTCAGCGGTCCCCGTTATCATCCCGCTGATCCATTTCCAGGTGCCACTGAGCGTGTGGTTGCCCAGTAAATGGGCGCCTGACAGTTCGACGTTCTGACCGCTGCAGTCGCCGGCGAGGGTAAGGTTCCCACCGGTGAAGCGCTTGATGCCCTCCCCGGAGAGGGAGAGGTTGGTCAGGTTGCAGTTGGTGGGGATGGTGATGAGCGCATCCGCTGCTGCGTCCAGGGTTCCCCCTCCATTGAGGCCGCTCTTGAGGACAAGCGTCCCCGACAGGGACTGGAAGGTGCCGTCCGGGGTGTTGGTGGGTTTGAATTCATGGATCTCCGCTGTCCCGGTTCCCGTACTTTTGCGGAACAGTCCATCATTGGTCATGACCGGGGCATCGCCCCAAACATGAGTCCAGACAAGGTCGCCCATGACATCAACCGTGCCCTCAATGTCGACGGTAGGACCGTAATTGAGCAGGACCTGACCGGGACCGTGGTGCTCCAGTGTTCCCCGTACCGTGAGATTACCGGTACGGAAGTCGTGATTGCCGTCCCCGGTGACAGTGCCAACGGCGCCTTCCTCGATGATGAGGGAGAGGGTTCCATCGACATTGGAAGCACCGGTCCAGTCGAAGGCCTTGGTTAGGCCCAGTACGCCAGTACCGGTTATAGTGCCGGAGAACAGCTCGAGGCGGGGGATGCTTACGACCCCATCAAAGGCAACGGTCGCTCCGGCGATTTTCCAGTCGCCCAGGCCAGTGAAGGTGGACCCGGTGCCGATGACCGGGTTTCCACCGGTGAAGACAATCATCGATTCCCCGGCGGTGGTCCACTCACCGGTACTGGTCCCATTGCCGCTGAAGGAGAGCATGCCTGTATCGACCCGCGTCCGGCCATTGTTGCTGAAGGAGACGCCATTCAAAGTCAGCGAGCCGCTTGTCAGCTCGATAAGGTTATTGTTGGTGAGTATGTTGTTGCTGATGACGGCAATCCCGTCCCCGACATTTTTGGAGATGGTGCCGTCATTGATGATGTGGCCGGCGGTGTCCCATGAGTGGTCCCAAGCCAGATCGCCCTGGATGTTGATGGTGCCGTTCAGCAACGTCTGGATAGTCGGTCCGTAATTGAGGTGCATACGTCCCGGTCCTTCATGGTTGAGGGTGCCCTCGACAACGAGGGAACGGTAGCGGATGTCATGGTCACTCTCCCCGGTCACGGTGAGGGTCCCGTTGCTGGCGATGGTGGTTATGTTTTCCGCGGTTCCCTCAATCAAGCCGCTGATCCATTTCCAACTGCCGCTCAAGGTATGGCTGCCCAGTAGCTTGGCACCGTCCAGCTCCACATTGGAGCCGCTGCAATTACCGGCGAGGATGAGGTTCCCACCGGTGAAGCGTTTGATGCCTTCCCCGGAAAGCGTGAGGTTGGTCAGGTTGCAGTGAGTAGGAATGGTGATGAGCGCATCAGTTGCGGCGTCGAGAGTTCCCCCGCCATTGAGGCCGCTTTTGAGAACGAGGGTGCCGGAGAGTGACTGGAATGTCCCATCAGGCGTGTTGGTGGGCCTGAAATTGTTGATGGTGGCAGATCCCGTGCCCGCGGTTTTCTGGAATTTTCCCGCGTTTGTCATGACCGGCGCAGCATCCCAATAGTGATCCCAATCAAAGTCACCCTTGATATCCACCACGCCGTTAATGGCAATATCCACGGTTGGACCGTAGTTGAAGGAGACCGGTCCGGGCCCGTGGTGTTCCAGTGTTCCCCGGACGGTGAGGTTCCCGGTACGGAAGTCGTGATTGCCGTCCCCGGATATAGTGCCAATGGCGCCTTCTTCAATGACGATGGAGAGGGTACCATTGACCGTCGATTGACCGGTCCAGTCGAAGGCCTTGGTCACGGACAGCACGCCTGTTCCGGTTATGGTGCCGGTGGAAAACTCCAGACGGGGTACACCGACCGTGCCGTCGAAGGCAACGGTCGCTCCGGCAATCTTCCACTTGCCCCCGCCAGTGAAGGTGGAACCGGTCCCAATGACGGGATTGCCTCCGGTAAAGACAGCCATCGTTCCTTCGGCGGTCGTCCATTCGCCGGTGCTGGTTCCGTTGCCGTTGAAGGAAAGGGTACCGGTGTCGATACGCGTCTGTCCTTTGTTGCTGAAGGTGACGCCGTTGAGGGTGAGCGAACCGCTGGTCAGCTCGATGAGGTTGTTGTTGGTAAGCTTGTTGTTGCTGATGACGGCGGCGGCTTCCCCGGCATTCTTGGAGAGGGTGCCGTCGTTGATGATGTGGCCGGCGGTATTCCAGGTATGGGCCCATTCAAGGTCGCCCTGGATGTTAATGACACCCCCGAGCATAGTCTGGATTGTAGGACCGTAATTAAGATGCAGTCGGCCCGGCCCCTCATGGTTGAGGATGCCCTCGACAACCAGGGTACGGTAGCGGATGTCGTGGTCGCCCTCCCCGGTCACGGTCAAGGTGCCGTTGCTGGCGAGGGTGGTGGTGTTTTCAGCAGTTCCTTCTATCATCCCGCTAATCCATTTCCAACTGCCACTCAGGGTGTGACTTCCCATCAGCTTGGCGCCGGCCAGCTCGACACTCTGCCCGCTGCAATCACCGGCCAGAGTGAGGTTACCCCCGCTGAAGCGCTTGATGCCGAGACCGGACAAGTTCACATTGGTCAGGCTGCAGGATTTCGGGGAATGGAGAACAGCTCCCGTGGCAGCATTGAGCACACCGCTGCCGTTGACCCCACTGTTGAGGAGTAGAGTCCCGCTGTGGACCTCAATGCGGCCGTCTTCCGTGTTGGTTGGGGTGACGGAAGAGAATGCAGCTTGTCCAGTTCCCAATGTCTTCTTAATACGGCCGGCATTGGTGATGGTTGGTGCCGTCCCATAGTAATGGCTCCAATTCAAGTCACCCTGGATATCCACCACACCCGTCTTGCGAATGTCTATCGCAGCCCCGTAGTGTAAGCTCAATTCCCCCGGCCCGACATGGTTGAGATCGCCCTCAACCTGGATGGTGCCACTGCGGATGTCGTGGGCGCCTGAACTGGAGAGGGTGCCGGTGGAGCCGTGGGCAAGAATGAGGGTCCCGGTGAAGTTCATGACCGTAGTGATGCTCCAATTGAAGGCCTCCGTTATGGTCAGCGTCCCACCCCCGGTCAGGGATCCGCCCTGCAGGTTGAGCGTCCCGATGGTTTCGGTCCCGGAGAGGGTCACGGTTCCGCTGTTGACGGTGGCGGAGTCTCCATCGACGGGAACCCCGGATGGGGTCCATTTGCCGGTGTTGCTCCAGTCGCCGGTTCCGCCATTCCACGTGTAGTCGATGGCCAGTACAACCTGGGTGCAGAGAATAAGACCGGACAGGGTGAGGGAGTAGACGAGACGCATCGTTTTCATGGGACAAGTTTCCATGTTGCTTCCGGCTGGACATAGCATTGCCGGAAGCGGGTTGGGGTGTACGGCACACCCTTGCCTGCCAAACGGGGGCCCCAAGAGCTGTAGCGGGGCTTCATGGCCAATGGCCGTTAAATCACTTTGAACGCTTTATGTCAATTCCGGCTATGGAAAGGACAGGCATCCGGTGAGATGGGAGGTGTGATGAAGGTCAGGTGATCAATCCCATCACGGCGACAAACTGGCAGGCTGCTCCACCAATGACAAAGAGGTGCCAGATGGCATGATGATACTTCAGGGAATGCCACTTGTAGAAAAGAACACCAATGGAATAGAGGCTTCCTCCGATCAAAAGCATGACCAGGCCGTTGGTGGATATGGAAGTGATCAGTGGATACAGGAACCCGATGACCAGCCAGCCCATGATCAGGTAGATGGTCGCCGAGACGCTGGTGCCGCGTTTGGGACGGAGAATTTCCTTGTAGATACCGGCGATGGCCAGGGCCCAGATGATGCCAAACAAGGTCCAGCCGACCGGTCCGCGCATCGGGCCGAGGCAGAACGGGGTATAGGTTCCGGCGATGAGCAGGTAAATCGAGGCATGGTCAGCCGCGAGGAAGCGGCGTTTCCACTTCAGGTCGCGGGCCGCGTGGTAGAGAGTCGACGACAGGTGCAACGCCAGTAGCGAGGAGCCATAAATGGCGCAGGCAGTTATGAGGTAGGCATTCGCATTCAGGGAGGCGAAGGCCACCGCCACGACGAGCCCAACGAGACTGAGGACGGCACCAACCCCATGGGTAATGGTATTGGCCCATTCCTCGGCTGGGGAATAGCCGGATGTCGGATGCAGCTCGCGGGATCCCATTCCTTACTCTGCTGCCTCCTCCGGCGGGGCCGGTTTTTCCGTTATGATCCCTCCGTCATAGACCCACATCCAGGAGCCGTCCGCCTGCTTTTTCCAGACGGAGGTGTAGTAGCCCTTGAAGGGACCAACGGGTGGTTGCCCGTCCGGTCCCGGGGCGGTGTGGTAGACAAACTTACCCCGGGTGTAGCCAAGGTCACCACTGGCGGCGATATCGCCTGCCACAGGTTCCCAGACCAGCGACCCCTTGTCACCGGAAAGAACCTGTCCAATGGCTTCCCTGCCCATGATTGGTTCGGATCCGTCGCGGTACATGACCGCGTCCTCGGCGGCGAATTCCGTGAAGGCCTGGGCCGTGCCCACTTCCTGGGCCCGGGCACTGAAGGCGCGGTCGATGTCGTAAAGGACGGATGCACTGAAGTTTTCTTCCATGACTGTATTCTCCGTGTCGGTTCTGAATGGGGTGACGGGCAGGCCGTCGAGACTGAAAAGATTGCAGACCGGGTTATTGGCCCAGGCGTAGCGGACGGCGGTGACGGTCATGGCCATGGGCAGCTTTAACTCAACAGAGTGCTTCCTGGCCACCTTGCCTTCGACGACATGCCAATGGCTGTCCTCCGAACGGACGACAAAGCCCTTTACCGAATGGGTTTCGAACGCCCGCAGGCCTTCGCCAGTGTAGTTAAAATCCACGACAACTGTTTCCCCGTCCTGGGTCCAGGCCTTGAACTCCGGGGCGCGGTGGGCGAGGCCGGTGTAGCCGTAATCCTTGTTCAAGGCCCAGCGGGCGAGACGGCGGCCAACCTCTTCCTTCTCCTGCGGATGGATGTCCTTGCCTTCGCCGATGTCAATGATGACGGCTTGGCCGGTATTGGGAACAGTCTCCATGGTCCTCGTCTGCGACTCCCGCAGCAAGGGCCAGGTCTCATTGGGTGCGAAGACAGATTCCTTCCGGTAATCCGCCAATTGGACAAAATAAAACGGGAATTCCTCTCCCCAGAGCTGGCGCCATTCCCCGATCATGGTGCTGAAGAGGTGATGGTACTGCGTGGCCCGGTCAACGGTCCCGCCATTGGCTTCGCCCTGGTACCAGATGACGCCCCGCATGGTGTAGGGTGCCACCGGCAGGGTGCGGGCATTCCAGAGATTGCCCGGGCGGTGCTGGCAGACCATTTCGTCGTGCGGCTTGCGCGGTCGCGGCCCCTCGGGATGGGTTTCCCATTCAGCCAATATGACTTCATAAGCGGCCAGTTCCGACTGGTAATCATAAGTGGCTTCCTTTTCCAGCCACTCCGCATGGATGTTTTGCAGCTGTGGGTCAGCGGCGGTGACCGAGCGGTCCAGCCATGCCTCACAAGCGGAACCCCCCCAGGCATTGTCGATGATCCCGATGGGGACGCCCAGCACTGCATGCAGGGTCTTGGCAAAAGCGTATCCGACGGCAGTGTTGTCATTAACCGTCTCGGGCGAGGCCACGACCCATGGGTTGTCGGTTGTTTCCTGCGGGACCTGGCTGCCGAGGTTACGGACCCTGTTAAAGCGGATGTTAGAGGATGTCCGGGCCAGCAACCGATTGAGGTCGGCGTTGGTGGATCTTCCCGACGTCCATTGCATGTTGGATTGTCCGGAAGCGATCCAGACTTCCCCGACGAGGACGTCCTCGATGGTGATCGTGTTGCTGCCCTCAATGAGCAGGGTATGAGGACCGCCAGCTCCCATGGGAGGGAGTTCGACCATCCAGCGGCCATCCTCGTCAGTCAACCCGCCGGCCTCAGCATCGTTCAGGCTCACATTTACCGCTTCTCCCGGCTCACCCCAGCCCCAGATTTTAATAGGCTTCTCCCTCTGCAAGACCATGTGGTCGGAGAAAAGGGTGGGGAGGGAAATTTCGGCAGTGACATTCAGAATAAAGGCACAAATTCCGATGCCAACGGCGAGAAGACGTTTGGGGTAAGAGACTGATTGGTGCATGAAGCCGATAAAAAGTCGGCCCCATGAAAATCACAATCCCTTTTCTTGGCGATTCCGGCCGAGCTAGCGCTTGCCGCCGCGGGTTGAGCCCTCTCGCTTGCGCTTGCGGAAATTGCCCCTGAAGGGATTGTCCGTTTGCTGGCGCCGTTTGCCGTACCGGCGCTGCTTGCTGAATCCTTGCTTGCGATGGGGTCGCTTGCTGTGGTGGGTCGAGCGGTCGGCGGTTGCGGCGTCATGGAACGGGTGCTGGGCATCCACTTCAATCTTAAGGCCGATGTACTTTTCAATGGCTGCCAGCAGGCCGACATCCTTGGCGGTACAGAAGCTGACCGCATTGCCATGGGCTTCGGCCCGGGCGGTTCGGCCGATGCGGTGGACGTAGCTGTCCGGCGCCTCGGGCAGATCGAAATTAATAACCAGGGAGATGGTCCGGACGTCGATTCCCCGTGCGGCAACATCGGTGGCCACAAGGATGGGGAGCTTGCCGGAACGGAAGTTGTTCAGGGCCCGCTGCCGGGCACCCTGGGACTTGTCCCCGTGAATGGCGTCGGATTTGAAGCCGTGACGGTTCAACTGCTTGGAGAGTTTTTCCGTCCCGTACTTGGTGCGGCAGAAGATGATCGTGGAATGGTTGCCTTTCCGATCCATCTGACCACGCAGGTAGGCCTGCAAAAGCGGGATTTTGTTCTCCGGGCGCAGGAAGCAGACCTCCTGATCGATGTTTTCCACCACTGGCTTCTCGGGGGAAACGGTCACCCGTACCGGTTCCTTGACAAAGGCCGCGGCAATTTTTTCGACGTCCTTGGTCAGGGTGGCGGTGAAGAGGGCAGTCTGGCGCTCCTGCGGGATCGAGGAGACAATCCGGCGGACATCATGGACAAACCCCATGTCGAGCATGCGGTCCACTTCATCAAGGACCAGGAACTCGACACCACTCAAGTCAATGTGCCCCTGTTCCATCAGGTCCATCAGGCGCCCAGGGGTGGCCACAAGGATGTCCACGCCCTTCTGCAGGGAACGGGTCTGGGGATGCTGGCTGACGCCTCCATAGACAAGGGCATGGCGAAGGCGCATGTTCCTGCCGTAGGTGGTGAAGCTCTTGCCCACCTGGACAGCGAGCTCACGGGTCGGGGTCAGGACCAGCGTCCGTGCCTTGCCCCGCTTGAGTCCCTTGGGCCGCTCGGCGATGTGATGCAGGATGGGCAGGGCGAAGGCTGCTGTCTTGCCGGTTCCGGTCTGGGCACAGCCAATCAGGTCACGTCCTTCCAGTTGTGGTGGAATCGACTGCTCCTGAATGGGAGTCGGCGTGGTGTAATTCTGTTCGCGCAATGCGCGATGGAGGGATTCTGCCAGGGGCAGATCCGCAAAGGTAATGGATGACATGTGGTTTTCTTGACCAGTGTTAAAAGCAGGCTACCAGAACATGGCCATGACCGGTCTCCCCTGCGGGATGGTCCCGCGATGAAGCGCAGGACACTCGCTAATCCAGGGCCGCTGGCAAGCTTATAATCCATCCCGGAACAAATTTCGCCGGCCGCTTCATCCTTGCCAATTCCGGATGAATTCCTTATGAATAGAATGGAGGTGGGTATGGAAAAAACAAAGCAAGAAGACAAAATGGCGAGGGCGTCCGTAGTTTTAGGAGTCCTCCTGATCCTGTCGGTTTTCATCAATATTGTCGTCATATGGCAGACCATTGCCAATGAATCGGGTTTCCGGATTCCGGCCGGAAACGCTGACAAAGGGCTTCTGGCCTTCAATGAGTTGCGCTGTGCCCAGTGTCATACGGTTGCCGGGGTGGATACCTTTACCGTGGAACCCTATGAGGACGGACTGGTGGTCCCCCTTGGAGGGGAAGTGTACCGGGTCAAGACCTATGGCGAATTGATAACCGCGATCATTCATCCCTCGGAGAGCATCCGCCCGGATGTCCTGCTCCGCTACGACATGCCGGATGGGAAGTCCCTCATGCCCGACTACACGGATGCCATGACCACGGGCCAGCTGATGGATATCGCCACATTCCTGGAAGGCCATTATCATGTGAGTATCCCGGAATATCCGGTTACTTACTCACCCTATGGTCCGTGAGATCAGGGTTTTTTACGGAAAAAGCAGTCAAAACGACAGGCAACGCCTGCTAATATTTACTATTAATGGTGGTGATTCAGGGTGCACTTCGTTCTTGATTTCATTCCAGCTATCCGCTTGAATGCCTAAATGAGGTGTTTTCTGTGTCCTGCATGGGGTATAGGCCCCGTGCTGCTTTGCCTTTTTGTCTCCAGTACTGCCCTTAGCGCTTCCTCGATGGAAGGCTCGTCCATGCTTGTGGAACCGCGTTATGGAACCAACGACCACTTGTCGCTGGAGGAGTACATGCAGCGAGTGGTGGACTATAACGAATCGGTGCAGGCGCGCCTGCTGGGATTTCACGCCGCACGACGGCAACGCTCGGCAGAGATGGGGGCCTTCGAGCCGGCGCTGGTTTCCAGTGCGGAGTTTGTCGACCGGCGGCAACCGAACACGGATCCGGAAACCCGCATCACGAACTGGGTCCAGAATACCATCAACGGGAACGAGGACCGGGACTTTTATCCGGACATCTACGAGGAAAACACCTGGCGCCTGAGCTCGGCGGTGGAAGTCCGCACCCCCCTCGGCACGCGGGTGCAACTGGGGGTATTCGGGGATGATATTTACCGGAATGCGCCGATTACGAGCGACAATCCGCAAGAGGGTTACCAGACCCGCTGGGGATTGACGGTTGAGCAACCCCTGTTAAAGGGTTTCGGCTTTGCGGCGAACCTGGCTTCGTTGCGGATGGCCGCCCGCCAATCGGAGATAGCCTTCCAGGATTACCGCCGGGAGCTGATGACGGTGGTGGCCGAGGCGGAACTGGCCTACTGGGACTTGTATTACGCTCAGGAGGAGCTGACATTAAGCCGGGAGTCGGTGGAACTTGCGCAGACACTCCTGGAAGACAGCCGGGCCAGCTTTGATGCCGGTCGCGGAGCCAAGCTGGACGTCCTTGAGGCGGAAGCCGGTCTGGCCCTGCGGCGTTCCAGGGAACGGGAATCCTTCCAGAAGCAGGTGAATGCGATGAACAACCTGGCCTCTTATTTTGGCGGTGTTCCGCGGGAGCACCGGGTTGGCTATGTCGTGATCGACTCCCCGGAATCGAAGGAGGTGGAAAGTGTCTACGATGAAATCAAACTCACTGCCTCCTCCATGAATCCGGATTTGCTGAAAGCTAAGATCCAGACCGAACAGGAGCGGATCCGCCTTGGCTATGCGAAGAACCAGCGCCTGCCCGAGGTCAACCTGAAGGCGGACATGGGTTCATCCGGATTTGGCCGCTGGTGGGAGGAATCATGGGAAGACCTCAAGAGTTATGATTTTCCCCTCTGGTCGGTCGGCGTTGTTGTCCGGGTACCGCTTTGGGGTGACGTTCGCGGCGTCAACGAAAAGCGCGCCGCCAATATGCGGCTGATGCGGGCAGAGCGGACGGAAGCCAGTCTCTTTACCCAGGTCCAGGTTGGCTGCGACACGGCAGCGCAGCGAATCGATGCCAATTACACGACTGCCCGAAGCATGGAGTCGGTGGTTGATTTCCGGATCAGCCTGCTCGATACCCGGATGCAGAGCCGGGACGTTGGCCGGATGGATGCGCGGAGTGTCCTCGAGGCCGAGCAGGAGCTTTTTGCCGCCCGGTTGGAACAGTTACAGAGTGAAATCGACTACCAGCGGTCCCTCCTTGAACTGCAGCTGATCTCGGGAAGCATCCTGCAGTTGCGCAACCTTGAGGTGGACTACGCGGAGCTGGAAGAGCGAACGGCCTACTGGGCCCGGAATGGTGACCGGCAAACCCCGGCCATGGACTACCGCCTGGCGGACTTTGAGCGCCTCCCCGCGGAGGCTCCGGTGGCCTTCAAGGAAGATACATTTTCCACCCCGTGGCTCGGAGTCGATTGGGATTCCCTGCCAGTGAAATCCTACGACAAGCCCTACCAGGAAGAAAACGATTATGATATCTCAACGGAACCTGTTAAAAAGCCTCTGCCTCGTCGTTTTGACGGCAGCCATATCCGTTAATACCCTCGGCGCGAAGATGATCCGCTGCCTGACGGAAGCGGTTGCCGACGTGGAAATGACCTCGACCCTGCCGGGCACCGTCAGTGCCATCCAGCACGGGGAGGGTAGTTTTGTCCAGAAAGGGACTGTTATTGTTGAACTGGATTCAACGGCCGAGGAACTGGATATCAAGCGGCGGGAAGTGCTTGTGGCCAACCTCAAGGCCACGCTTGAGCGCTCGGAAATGCTGCTGGAGAAGACCAGTTCGATTTCCATGGAGGAGGTTGATGAGGCCAGAAGTGATTACCAGATCTCGGTCATTGAGCTGGATTTGGCAAAGGACTCCCTGGAAAAGAAGCGGCTCAGGGCACCTTTTACCGGAACCGTTACCCGCCTGCCCATCGAGGTCGGTGAATACTGCGAGCCCCCGCAAATCCTGATGCGGATCGTCGATACGCGCCAATTCTACTGTGTCGCCAATATTGATCCCGCGCTGGCCAGCGAATTATCCATGGGTGACGCTGTGCGATTTGTGCCTGAGTTGGCCCAGGCTTCAGGTCATTCCGGGCTGTCCGGGGAAATTGTCTTCATCTCCCCGGTGGTCGATTCCGCCAGTGGGTTGCTGCGGATTAAGTCCCTTTTTGCAAATCCCGATGGAGCCGTTCGCCCGGGTGAGGGCGGTTTCCTCAAGCTCAGCCTGGAGAATTAATCATGTCCAGCGAACACGAACAATCCGGCACCTTCAGGGATGCCCTGGAACAATTGGCCTCCCTGAGGCGGTTTTCCGGACCTCCGGCAGTCTTTTGGCAAACCTATATTGATGCCCTGGTCACGATCGGCATGGCCCGGTTCGGTCTGGTCGTACGCAAGCGCAAGAATGAGGGAACGGGCTGGCGCAAGGTAGTTGCCTCTCCGGCCAACCTCAGCGGGGAAGGCTTGAACCACTTTTTCGACCGCCTTGAAGTCCTCTGTGACACAGCTGCCGAAAACGGGCAGGCCTTGAGGGAAATTTCCTCCTCCTCGTCCGGGGATACCAAGGAGGCTGCATTGGCGATCCACCTTGAGACCGGGCGCTCCAGCGAGCAATGGGCGGCCGTTTTTCTCCTTTCCGGTGTTTCGCCGGAGGAAGTGGACGAAGCCCTGAAACGCCTCTTGCTGGCCAACTGCCTCCCGGCCGATGTGCAGCACTACCAATCCTCCAACCGGGCTCCCGGGGCGGCTGCCCAGGCAGCCTCCGTCATCGACCTGGTGGTCATGATGGACGGGAAGAAGAAGTTCGTCGAGATGGCCATGGTCTTCGTCAACGAGCTGGCCGGCCAGCACAAGTGCGACCGGGCCAGCCTGGGATGGGAACAACGGGGCTATATCCGGACCAAGGCCATCAGCCACTCGGACAAGTTTGAGAAGAAGATGCAGGTTGTCAGTGAGCTCGAATCCGCGATGGAGGAGGCTTACGACCAGGACGAGGAAATTTACTTCCCGCCGCTTGAAGGCGAGACCCTCATTACCCGCGACCACGAAAAATTTGCCGCCAACCATGGCGTGAAATTCATCTGCTCGATACCGATGCGTCACGAAGGAGAGCCCATTGGCGTGGTGACCCTGGAGCGATCCACCGAGCCTTTCCGCGACGAGGAAATCCGGCTGCTCCGCATCACTGCCGACCTGGCAACACCTCGCCTGCATGACCTCAAGCGCCGCGACCGGTGGTTTGGGGCCCGCCTGGCCACGGCCACCCGGGAATTCCTCGGCAAGGTAATTGGCCCGGAGAAGGTCTGGACCAAGGTCCTTGCCGCCAGCGCCGCAATTGCCCTCGCGGTCCTGTTTTTCGGGGGGATGACCTACCGGGTGGAAGCGCCCTTCCTCCTGAGGACCGAGAACGTGGCCTACTTATCCGCCCCCTTTGATGGATACATTTCCGAAGTCGATGCCGAAGTGGGCAATATCTTCAACACCGGCGAGCAACTACTCAGTCTCGATACGCGCGATCTGCTTCTCGAGGAAGCCGCTTCCGCAGCCGACCTGACACGCTATCTCCGCGAGGAGGAAAAGGCCCGGGCCCGCAATGAGCTGGCGGAGATGCGCATCTTCTCGGCCCAGG
Source organism: Puniceicoccaceae bacterium (assembly GCA_040830445.1). Classification (GTDB taxonomy): domain Bacteria; phylum Verrucomicrobiota; class Verrucomicrobiia; order Opitutales; family Oceanipulchritudinaceae; genus Oceanipulchritudo. The sequence goes on along the minus strand of JBFOLZ010000111.1, from coordinate 2,064 downwards.
CGGAGCAGGCACGGGTGCGGCTGGAATCCGTTCAGTTTCATATCTCTCAAGCAGCCATTCAAAGCCCCTTTGACGCCTTTGTCATTGAAGGGGACCTTAAACGCCGCCTCGGTGCCCCGGTCCGCAAGGGGGATGTCCTCTTTAAGATTGCCCGCCTCGACCGGCTTTACGTCGAGGCCAAGGTGGACCAGCGGGACATTCATGAAGTCCGCATGGATGCTCCGGTTAAAATTGCCTTTTCCAGCCAGCCAAAGGAAAAGTTCCCGGCCCGGGTAGTTCTTGTGGAGCCGGTGGCGACAACCCAGGAGGCGGAAAATGTCTTCCTGGTCCGTTGCCAGTTGGAAGTGGATCCCGCCGAGTGGTGGAGGCCCGGCATGGGCGGCATTTCCAAGATCGAGAGCGAGCGGCGTAGCTTCTTCTGGATCATCTTCCATCGCACCATCGATTTTCTGCGACTGTTCTTCTGGATATAAGTCATGGCCGAAACACCCTCCACCTACAGTGAATCCTGGTTCAGGATTGCCCAGCAGCGCGTCAGCCTCCGGCCGCATGTGCGGGTGCACCGGCAGTTCTTCCGCGGGGAACGGTGGTATGTCCTGCAGGATATTTTCAATAACCAGTTTTTCAGGGTTCGCCCACCGGCCTATGAATTCCTATCCCGCCTGAGTCCCGACCGGACGGTTGACTCGGTCTGGCACGAGTGTTTCGAGGCCGACCCGGAGAACGCTCCCGGACAGGAAGAAGTGATCCGTCTGCTGGCCCAGTTGTATGGCGCCAACCTCCTCCAGTCGATCCTCGCACCTGACAGCGCGCGGTTGTTTGACCGCTACACCAAGCGGAAGCAAAAGGAACGGAAGGCCTTCTTCCGCAGCATCATGTTCGCACGGATTCCGCTTTTTGATCCGGACAATTTCCTTAAGCGGGCCCTGCCGGTCGGGAAGGCGGTATTCAGCTGGGCCGGGCTATTGGTCTGGTTGGTGGTTGTCGGTCTGGCCTTGAAGGTGGTGATCGATAACTTCGAGGACCTCTGGAGCCAGTCCGAAGGGGTCCTGGCCCCGGACAACCTGTTTTTCCTCTATCTGGGACTGGTCATCATCAAGACCCTCCATGAATTCGGGCATGCCTTTGCTTGCCGCCGGTTTGGGGGTGAGGTGCATACGATGGGGATCATGTTCCTGCTCTTTACGCCAATACCGTATATGGACGCCACCGCCTCCTGGTCCTTCCGGAGCCGCTGGCAACGGGCCCTGGTGGGGGCATCCGGGATGATCGTGGAAATGTTCGTGGCTGCCCTCGCCGCCTTTGTCTGGGTCAGGACAGGGCCGGGTGCGATTCACAGCCTTGCCTATAACATGATGTTCGTGGCCTCGGTCTCGACGGTCCTTTTCAACGCCAATCCGCTCCTCCGCTTCGATGGTTACTACATCCTTTCCGACCTGCTGGACATTCCCAACCTGCACCAGCGCTCGACCGGCCTGATCAAGCATTTCATCGAGTATTATGCTTTTGGATACAAGAAGTCGACCAGTCCCGCCCGCTCCCGTAAGGAAGCTGTTTGGCTGACGGTCTTCGCCATCGCCAGCTGGATCTACAAGATCATCATCTTCACGACGATCCTCTTTTTCCTGGCGGACCGCTTTCTCATCCTGGGCATGATCATGGCGGTTGTCTGTGCCATTGCCTGGGTCATTGTCCCGCTCTACAAACTGGTCATCTACCTGGCCAGCGCCCCGAAACTCGACCGGACCCGCTTCCGGGCGATCTCCGTGGTGGTGTCCTTCATTCTGGTGCTGGTCCTGGTCCTCGATGTCATTCCCTTCCCGAACCGGTTTCGTTCTCCGGGGGTGATGCTGGCCGAGACCTATTCCGTGGTGGCGCCGGATGTTTCCGGTGAAGTGGTTGAAGTCTTTGTCCCCGCTGGCCCGCCGGTCGTGGCCGGGGCCCCGTTGTTGCGCCTTTACAACCCTTCCCTTTCCCTGCGGATTGAGGGAGCCCAGGCCCAGATCGCCGGGCCGGCTGCCCTGCTTCGCCGGGCCCTGCGCGAATCAACCGACTCTCTCCCGG
>JBFOLZ010000110.1:0-12030 GCA_040830445.1 Puniceicoccaceae bacterium | reverse complement strand
CCTTCAGTCCAGGAAAGTTGGCCACCATGTTCTCCGGTGTGTGGGAGTGGGTAGCGCCGACATTGGTCCCGCCGTTGGCCGGCCCACGGATGACAATCGGGCAATTGACCTTGCCGCCGGACATGTAGCGGATGGTTGAGGCATTGTTGACCGCCTGGTCCCAGGCCACAAAGACGAAGGAGAAGAACATCATCTCGATGACCGGTCGCAGTCCAAGGAAGGATGCCCCGATACCAAGGCCGATGAATCCTGCTTCAGAGATGGGAGCGTCAACCAGGCGCTTGTCGCCGAAACGCTTCCAGAGCCCTTCGGTCACCTTGTAGGCACCATTGTACTGGGCAACTTCTTCGCCCATGATGAAGACGTTCTCATCGCGTTCGATTTCCTCCGCGAGGGCGTCCTTCAAAGCTTGTCTGTATGTAATGATAGCCATGACTGGAAATTAGAAAGGAAGTTGATCGTTGAAGAAGATTTCCCCCTCGTTGGTGTGGGTTCCGGGATTGTCAACCGAATGGTAGACATCCGAGAGGATCTCCTGCGGGGGTGGGAAGGGGGATTCGTCGGCAAACTTCACCGATGCCTTGGCCTCCTCCTTGGCGGCCTTGTCGATCTCCTTGACCTTGGCCTCGTCAAGGTGGCCTTCCTCGATGAGGATCTGTTCCCAGACGTTGATCGGGTCCTTGTTTTCCTGATAGTGGCGGATTTCCTCCTTGGTCCGGTAGCGCTGGTGGTTGGCATCCGCGATGGAGTGGCCGTAATAGCGGTAGGTGAAGATTTCCAGGACCGTCGGCCGGCTTTCCTCGTACGCTCTCTGGATAGCGACATTGGTCTTGGCCCGGACTTCGTAGAGGTTTTCCCCGTGAACCGTGTCGAACTCGATCTTGTAGCTGTTGGCGCGGGCGGCGAGGCCCTCTTCCGGGAAGGCGCTGGAGCGGTTCTGACTGGTACCCATGGAATAGCCGTTGTTCTCGATGATGTAAATCACCGGAATGTCCCACAGGCTGGCGAGATTGAGTGACTCGTGGAAAACACCCTGGTTGATGGCCCCGTCGCCGAGGTAGCAAATGGCACAGCCCTTTAGACCCTTGTACTTAAGGGCGTAGGCCAGGCCGAGGCCCAGCGGGGTTTGTCCGGCAACGATCCCGTGACCGCCCCAGTAGTTCTTGTCCGGGGCGAAATAGTGCATCGAGCCGCCCTTGCCCTTAGAGCATCCGGTAAACTTGCCGTAGAGCTCGGCCATGCACTCATTCATGTTCATGCCAACGGCCAGGGCGTGCCCGTGATCCCGGTAGGCAGTGATAATGTGGTCGTCCTTGCCCATGACGGACACGGCACCCACCACGGTTGCCTCCTGGCCGATGTAGAGGTGGAGGAATCCACCCATCTTGCCCTTCTGGTAGGATTGCAAGGCAGCCTGCTCGAACTTGCGGATGCGGACCAGGTCGGTGAAGCACTTGATCTTCTCCTCCGCGGTCATGGACTTGTTCACGGGGTCCTCCGCATAGGCAAACAAGTCTTCCTTTGCCAGGGTGCGGGAGCGGCCCACATTGAAATCATGTGTTTCCGGTTCTTCTTTCTTCACGGTTTGCCTTTGATTAAAGCTAAGCGACCAATGCAGTGAATTCTCCCCGCCAATCCAAGCAAAAAGTCAATTCCTGCCGGTCTCAAGGGATATTACAGGCATCTGCGGTAATTGTAAAACACCGTGCTCATTTTTCCCCGCCGTGCCGCAGGGGCATGAATTCGTCGACATTGACCGAAAGTTCCTTGTCGGAATGACAATCGGCACTGAGGGCTACAAAGTCGTTCCGGGATTCGAAATAGAACCGCCACAGCTGTGAGCGGTCTGTGGCTGGAACATCCAGCTTATCAATTTCCGACTCCTCGAAAAAGGCGAAATCGCCCTCATCAATGGGCGGAGGGAGGGACTCGAGGGCCTTGCGACAATCGAAGAGAAACATGAGCCAATGACAGCGGTCCTCGTAATTTTTCTCGGCAATCATGGCGAAGAGATGCAGGTCGCTGGTGCTGACTTCAAGATCGACCTCCTCCTTGATTTCCCTGGCCGCCGCTTGATGCGGCGATTCCCCGGTGCCCATTTCCAGCTTTCCACCGATGGGGCTCCAGAGGCCCTTGTTGGGAGCCTTTCTCCGTTTCATGAGAAGCAGCTTGCCGTCCCTGTCACGCAGATAGACGAGGGAACTGATTTTGTAGGGGAGGGATTCCATCTGCAGACAACCGTGCCGCATACTGGCTGGAAGGCAAGCGAAGGCTGTTTCCCGCAATTAAATTCAGGTATGGAATTCCCGGCCCCGCAGCGATAGAATGCTACCCGCATGAATGGCCTTTTCCAGAACCTCGGCCAGCGAGCCGCCGAGCAGCTTACCGTTTGCTGGTCCGATACTGGCGTCGCATTTCTCCGTTGGTTCGTTCCCGGAAAGGGCAGCCCTTGCTGCACAGGCTTTTCAAGGCTTCCAGCCGGGCAGTGTACGGCCCAGAGCTACTCCCATGCCGTGGGGTGCTTGATTCCACGGCTTCGCTCTCGTAGTCCCTCCGTTCATTGGCTCTTGCTGGGAGAGCCAGCTTTGATCCTGAAACAGTCCGGCCAGTCTGGTCCGTCCCTTCCGGAGTGGATTGAGGCCTGCTGGAAAGAAATTCCTGAGGAGCAGCTTCCCGAGACTCTTGTCGATGGGATCGACTGCCTGGAGCAGCGGCTGCGAGACTGGCCGGCCTTTTCCCAAAACGGGCATGGGTGCTTCCTGACCCTGGAGCAGCGGGCCTGTTTTTTTGCCTATGCAGAGGGGACAGTTTTTCGCCGGATTTCCCGCCTCGAGAAGGGGCAGGAAGCAATTCCCCTTTTTTTTAGTGAGGATTGGATGCAGCAGACCCGGATGCTTTTCAAAAGCCGTACCGGGCTGGACCTATGCAAGGTGCTCGTCCCGCAGGCCGACGAAGGAATGCTGCCCTCGCGCAGGTTCGGGCTGGTGTTTTCCAGCTGCCAGCCAAAGGACTGGCCGGAGCACGGGAAGGCCAGCCGCAGCCTGCAGTTTCTAGCCCGGCCGGTTTCCGGCAGGTCGGCCAGCCGGGAGATACGGCATCATCCGATTCTCGAACGGCGATTAAGAAGTCGTGAGCAGACATCGGTCTTCCGGTCAGCCAGTTTCCTGCTTCTTGGTGGCTGGTTGCTGCTTCTTTTTGCAGCCTGCCGTTCGGGTGAACCGGATATGCAGGGGCAAACGGTCCTTCATCAGCGCTGGGAGGCAGCTGCTGTCCGCTGGGAGAATTCGAACAAAGCCTGGAAGCTCAGGGACGCGGAAAACAGGACCCGGGAAGCGCCTTTCCGCGTGGCCGGCTCCATCATTCAGTCGGTTCCGGAGGGGATTTTACTGGACCGTCTCTCCATAAGCGACGGGGATGAAGCGACACCGGGCCATGTTGCGGTGGCACTGAAAGGAACCTTCAAGGGAGAAGAGGATTCACCTGTATTTCGAAGTTGGATACGGGACCTGCAGGAACGAAAGGTCCTCTCATCCGTGGAGAATCTTCGCTTTAACCGCAGGGAGGACTGGATCCACTTCCAGCTATCCGGCCCGGGCAACCTGGAGGGCGACCGGTGAAGGGCAAGTACTGGGTTTTTATCTGGTTGTTCCTCCTTCTGCTGGAAGTGCTTACCTATTGGATAATGCGGGATCGATTGCAGGAAGTGGATGCCAGTTCCAGGCCGTTGGATGAGGCCCTCATCCAGCTCGCGGAGGAGACGAACAAGGCATGGTTGGACTGGGATGTCAAAAATTCGCCGGTACCAGCCGGTCTGGTCCAGTGGAGCGACGAGCATGACCTTATTGAGCGGGAGTCCCTTCTGCTGCAGTTGAAGGATGTTCAGTCAGGGTTGATCCGCCCGGGGATCCGGATGCAGATTGCGGAGGATCTGGAGCGCTGGCTGGAAGGAGGTCAGTCGATCCAATCGCAGTATTCGATATCCCAATACATTGGCAACCTTATCGATTGGCTGCAACTGCTTGGGCAGGGGACTGGAAGGTTCTCGGTTGAAAGTCTTTCCTTGCACCCGGATACTGAAGGCACACTTCCTTCGCTGGCCTTTGAATTTAGCGGAAACCCGATCGATGTCGGCCGGACACTTCTCACCCTGGAGTCGGGCCGGATTCCCTGGAGACTGAAAGAGATTGACCTCATCCGCGAGGAAGGAGGCGGGTCCTGGTGGATTCGGGGCAGCCTTTCATTTGCCAACGATCCTTTCCGTTGATGAACCGAAGGCAAAGGATAGTCATGATGGCATGGTTTGCCCGCGGAGCATCGATCGCTCTTTCCGCTTTATTGCTGTACCCCGGAACAGGTGGGCCGGGAGAGCCTTTGCCGGCCAGCGGAGTCCCGTTTCTTTCTCTTCCCTTCTCATTGGGAAGAGAACCGGATCCGCTCGACGGATGGGAGGAATTTGCCGGTCATGGAGTCGTCGCCGACCCCCGCTTGGCCCCGGTTGAAGAAGTAACCATGTCGGTTGCCATTGCCGGGCCGCTGGAGCAACCGGACCTGCCGGTGGAGCTGTTCGGTCACGTCAATGAAGGAGACCTGCAGGTGTTTTGTTTCTTTGACAGGCGATCGAGTCGGTGGTTCCGCATAGCCGCCGGAGGGAGAGATTCAAAGGCGCGGGTGGCCCTCCTTGAAGCTGGCAAGCATGGCTGGCCCTTGGTTCTGGATCTATCAACCGGGCGAAGATACCGGATGCAGCCGGGTCAAAATTCACTTATACCATGCCCCCCGGAAGGCGTGCTTACTCAACCATGAATACTGTTCCCTTTCCCGCATATATGTTCGCTGCTGCCATTGCCCTGTGGGGGCATGTCGTAACAGCTTCCCCGAAACTCGACGAGGAAAGCCTCTGGCTTCATGAAAGGGGCGGGGCTGAAGGCTTGTACGGTGAAGAAATTCCTGTCGGGACCGGGCTTTCCAATCCGTCCGAGCAAATAAGTCCAGCTGCCAGGCCGCTTTCTATCGGAGTAGCCGCGGACAATCGCGGGCAAACCCGGGATGCCTTGCTGGCCGAGGTTGATCACGGTTGGGAACGTCCACGGGCCTCGCAAAGTGATCGGGTCGAATCCCGGGGAAATCAAGAGGAGCAAATCCGGGACCGCCTCGGGGCCATCTTCATCCCCAAGGTGGAGTTTCGCCAGCTCCCTTTGAGTCAGGTCGTCGAAACCTTGTCGGAAATTTCCCTGATCCATTCACCTGACGGGGAAGGCTTTAATATTGTCCTCATTGATCCCGAGGGGCGTGATCCCCGTGTATCCATTTTGTTGCGACGCACAACTCTGAAGCGGATACTCGATTTCGTTTCCGAATCCGTCGGTTTTGAGTACGACCTGCAGACGGACGCCGTCGTCCTTCGGCCCCGGCAGGGTCCCGGTATCGGGCTGGAAACGGCCTTTTATCCCATTAGCCGCTCGACCATGATCCGGCTGACTGGTTTTACAGAGGAGGATGACCTGGCCGCCGATCCACTGATTCCGGATCCCTTCGCGATGACGAAGCAGCCCCTCCAGGGGAAGCGGGGTGAAACGGAGCGGGCCTTGAAGAGCTTCCTGCAGCGGGCGGGGGTCCCTTTCGACGGGGTGAATGGGGCTAACCTGGCACTGGCTGACGGCCAATTGATTGTCACCCAGACCCCACGGAATCATGAGAAGGTCCGGCAACTCCTGCGCCGCTACCGCGAAATCAAGCAAGTGGAAATCGAGGCGCGCTTTATTGAGGTCGAAGAGCGCAATCTTGAGGAACTCGGCCTGCAGTGGACGCTTGTATCGGAAAGTAATGACATCCTGACAAATACAGCTGCCCGGAACCTGGCCAATGCCTTCAGTGTCGGCCAGGATGAGCGCCGCATTGTTATTGACCGGCCGGGGTTGGATTTGCCGGACATCGGGCAGGGCGCGCCTATCCTGCCGGTGACCGTTGATCTGGCGGAGGAAGCCTCCAACCTGCTGACGGCCAACGGGGTTCTGGGCGAGCTTGATTTGGATGTGGTCCTGCGGGCCCTCGAACGCCAATCGGGAAATGACCTGCTGAGTGCGCCGAAATTAACCGTCCTCAGCGGAAAGACGGCGGAGATCGTTGTCGCGGAGGAGTTCCGTTATCCGGAGATGTATGGGGACACCAATGCCGAAGTGGGGAGGGGTGACAGCACCAGTGGCTCAGCCGGAGTCGCCATCACCGCGGGCACACCGCGTTCCTTCACTACCCGCAATGTCGGGGTTGAGATGGAAGTCACCCCGACGGTCGAGGAGGACAACGCCATTAGCTTACAACTGAAACCGAAGGTCACCGAGTTTGAGGGATTTGTTGAATACGGGGGCACTTCTGTGGCCATCGCTTCCGATACCACTGTGACCGTACCAAGTGGATTCTACCAGCCCGTCTTCAGCGTACGGCGGGTGCAGACTGAAGTCACTATCTGGGACGGGGCCACCGTGGTCATGGGCGGACTCACCCGTGAACACTCTGTCCGGGTCAACGACAGGGTGCCCATTCTCGGGGATTTACCGCTCCTGGGCCGTCTCTTCCGCACCGAGGGCGAGAGCACCCAGAAGCGCAATCTCATCATCTTCGTCACGGCCAATCTCGTCAGCCCCGGCGGTTCGCCGGCATTCCAGTATCTACCGGGGGTCGAGCCAAACACGCTGTTTCAGACGCCGCAGGTCAGTACTCCGGGCGGGCTTTCGGAAAGACAGCAATGAGCTTCATTCCCTGCCACCATCCAACAAGTCCTGCGCAAATCCCGGCAGCTATGCCGAACAATCCCCACAAGATGTCACCAATACTCAGAAAGCGAGTTTGGATGAAATACTGCGAACACTCACTGGTGACCAGTAATACGGCAATGGCGGCGTAGCCCGCAAGCAGCCATCGGGTATTCAATCCATTGGTTGATGGTTGCTTTCCGGTCCCAACGGCGACCGGGCAAATCAGCGACAGGAGAAAAAAGGGAACGGAAGTCCGCAAATCCGGGTTCTGATCTGCCCATTGACCGAGCCAGCCGGGTATCCAGATAATCTCGGACATTCTGGAGGAACTCCGGATGGACATGTAAATGGTTGCCGCTGTTAAAGCTGCCAGAACAGCGCACGGAAGAAGCCGCGATGTCAGTATCTTTGTCGTGTTCATGCAATGTGGATTGTGAAAGCTGGTTTTCCGGATTGTCTGGCATCCTGCCCTCTTTCCGGAGGCGACCGGAGTTCAGACAGCACCCTCGCGGACTTTTCATAGTCTATTGACAAATGATCCGTATCTTGCCGTCGCCTTCGCCTTTTTCCTGCTCCCCCCACTGTTTGCCTGATATTCGGTCGATGGTACCCTTTGAGTGTTGCCAAAAAATTTCCTTTTGGCTATCGATGCGCCATCATGGGATGCGATTTCAGACACATTTTTGCGGTAGCCCTGCGGATGATAGCCGGTTTGCTTTTGATGGGAACGGTGTCATTCGCGAAGACGCCTTCGCTTGAAAACATGAGCCTCGAGGAGTTGGCCGAGCTCTTTGCCCGCTTTCCATACGGGAACGGTTTCCAGATTTCACCAGACGGCGACCGCTTTTTCGCCTACGTCAACCGCAATGGGGAGAAGGGCCTTGTCGTGGTTGAGCTTGATGAGATAGGCGGAGGTCTCGAGAAAGGCCGCTTCCTGGAACCCGACTCCCAATTCGAACTGGATAATCCAGGTTGGATTGATAACGACCTGATTGCGTTCAACAAGGTCGTCGATGACATTGGCTATATTGGTTACCAGATCGTGTCCTGTGACAAGGACCGCAACCTGTTGCAATATATCGAACTCATTTCCAGTGCCGAAATGCGGTTTTTCAATTTTGGAGCGCCATCATTGAAACGGAAATTCTTCGTCTCCGAGGGACTCATGGGTACATGGGGTAAACGCTACCAGTCGGTTGCCCTTCTTGAAATCGACAAACATATGGATGTTGACGAAGTGGCCGTATGGAAGAATCCGGGAATGATTGAGAACTGGTACATCTACAAGGATCGCCCCCTTGCGATACTGGTAGACGGGGAGACTTACTCAATGGATTTCGATGCACTCCAAGTGGAGCAAATGCCGGATGAGGATACCGTTCGCTACGAACTTGAACCCATGAATTTGCCGGGGACTATCGAGCAGTTTGTGGACGAGAACATTGCCCTGATTTCCTTGGAAAACGACGAGGGTTTTCGAGGGATTGCCTGGTACAATGTCAAGCAAGGGGAAATTATTGGCCAACCTCTTTACGTTGATGGCTATGACGTCAATCCCGGTAAGACAGCGCGTGTCCTGGAACTTCGCGCGGGAGGCCCTGTTGTCGGATTAACCTATCACAAGGATAAGCCGAAGTGCTTTTACCTCGACCGGGAATTGGGAAAAGTCATGAAGCATCTGGAGAAGGCAATGGCGCCAGGGGTTGCCCGTTTCCTGGGCCTGAGCAAGGACAGCCGGTTTGTCTTTTATGAAGTCCTCTCCGATACGCATGGAACCACCATTGGCCGGTTTGACCTCAAGTCCGGTGAGAACCAGCCGGTTTACCATACACGACCCTGGCTTCAAGGCATGCAACTACCATCCAGGAATCCCATCACTTTCACGAACCGGGACGGGGACACCATTCATGGTTACCTGACCCTTCCGATGGACTTCAAGGAAGGGAATCCTGTCCCGCTGGTCGCTCTTTCCCATGGGGGGCCATGGGTGCGGGATTTTTGGGGATTCGACGAGGAAGCCCAGTTTTTAGCGGCATTGGGATTGGCCGTCTTGCAAGTTAACTTTCGTGGCTCGGATGGGTTCGGGAACTCTTATGGCCTGGATGAAGACTTGATAACTATTTCCGAGGAATCCCCGAAGGATGTTGTTGATGGAGTTCGCTGGGCCATTGATCAGGGTTACGCCGATGAACAGCGTATTGGTTTCTACGGAGGCAGCTTTGGGGCCTACCTGTCCCTTGCTTGTGCGGCTCTTGAACCTGACCTTGCCGCCTGCGCTATTGGATTTGCCGGCGTGTATGATTTTACGCTGATGTTGGAGGAGGATATCCGTAAGGAACGCATTTTTGCGGAAGACTTGTATTCGGATTATGAGGAAAAGGCGGAATTTTATGAATCCCTTTCCCCAGTCAACCAGGCTGACAGGATTAAGGCCCCGGTACTCTTGATCCATGGTGGCCGTGATGAACGGGTGAGCACAAAACAAGCAAAGGACATGGAGAAAGCACTGAAGGACAATGGAGGAGATGTAACCCTCATTAAGAAGAATTTCATGCTCCACGGATTCGACAATGAGAAACGGAAGCGGCAACATTACGAAGAAATCGGGGCCTTCCTTTTGAAACACCTTCGAAAATGAGCCTGCCGGGAATGGCAGACGGGTCCGATGGAAAAACATTGTCCCTCCGGGGAAAGGCATTTTCCTTGGGGGAAGAGCATTAAGCTCGCTTTATGCACTATCCATCAAGCCGGAGCATCCTATTCTGGATTCTGATTGTTACGCTTCTTCCCTTGGTCAACCTGGCCCGGGGGCAGGTTGGCGATGCGCCGGACTGGCAGGCAAGCTGGGCGGAACTGGAGTCCCGGGATGACTTGGGTGATTCCGAACGCGTTCTCGCGCAGGAGGATATAATCCGGGAAGCGGGGGTGGCAGCCGGGTGGGATGATCCTGAATTATGGGACAGATTCATCCAAGTCCTGGACAATCTTGAGATTTCACCATCGTTGGAAGCGGCGCGGAATGCCTACGTCTCCCTGCTACTGGCAATGGGATCGGGATTAAGCGAATCCCGCATCGCTCTGGAGGAGGAAGCGCTTCTCCGGGAATACCTCCAGCGGGCCCTGGGGATTACCGCCACCCCGTTTGAGGAGGGCCAATTGCTGCTTTACCTGGCAGAATCGCTTTTGCGTTCCGATACCGGCGGGTACGAGACCAAGCGGCGGGTGGAGGTCCTTTTGCAGCAATCAGCGGGACTGCTTCCGGATGATCCGCCGAAGGACATGGCCCATTTGCGGCTGGCTGAACTGTATACCGACCTCGCCGGGGAATCCCAGGCTGTCCGTCCCGGGGATGAAAGCTTTCTAGCCCGGGCCGTCTTCCACAACCGCTATGTCATTGATATGAAACGTGCCCGGGAACCCGTTCAGCAGGTTGCCCGGGAAGCCTTGGATGAGCTCCTCCAACCTGGACTGGAGTTGATTTTGCAAAACCGCTTCCTCCCGCAAAGCGACATCGGGATAACCGTGGCTACCCGAAATATCACCGAAATCACGGTGGAGGTCTATGCCTTGTCATGGAATCCTGGCCCGGAAGCCTTATCATTAGCGGAACTCAGAAACCGGATTCCAGTCAGCCAACCAGCGGAAGAGACCCTTTGGTTCAGCAAGTCCTTCAACATTTCCAGCCGGGATCGCTTTGCCTGGGAGCAATCCGTTCACAGGCTGGGCGAACCCTTGCCCGGCGGCTGGTACGGGCTGAGACTGACGGGTGGAGGCCATACGATAGAGGAACTGCTTCTGGTCACTCCACTGGAACTGACTGTACTGCCGCGCAGCTCGGGAAACTTGTCGGCCTGGGCAGTTGATGCCGAAACGGGGAATCCCGTGCCCGGAGCCGTGTTCCATGTGCTGAATGCGGAGGGAGAAGTCCTCGCGGTTGGTAACGGCGATGCCAATGGGCTCGTGGAGATGAAGCTGGACGGGAACCTTGATTGGGCCGAGGTCCATGTAACAGACGGAATTAACCCTGCCTGGGTTACCCGTGAAAATCTGGCGGATGAGAGGCCGCAACTTCCTTTCCTTATTCCCGGCTCCATCAAGGTTCAGCCGGGCGATCGCCTCAGCTGGATCCTGGCCGGTGTGGATGCTTTTAATTCGGCTGAGGAGACCCTTGAACTTGCCGTGCTGTTGCCGGGCGGCGCAAGGCTCATGGTCGAAGAAATGGAAGCAGGTGCGGGTTTTCTCCATGGAAGCATCGGGATCCCGGAAACGGTCAACGTTTCGGGTCCTGCCTATCTGCTTCTTCCAGATGGTTCTTCCCTGCTGTTGACGCACATTGGCGGCCAGGACCTGATGCCGTTTCAACTCACCTTCAGCGGGGAGCGCATCGAATCCGGAAAAGAGGTGTTCCATACCGCAACGCCAATCGGGGTCCAGATCCACCGCAGTTACAGCCGCCGGGATGATAGTGCTGAATTCCTCCGCCTTCGCCTTCGCCGCCTGGAGAGGCAGGTCTTGCACCGGGAGGAACGGCTGGCCCGGGACGGCTCAGGAGCAACCGTTTACGAGACCATTATCCGGGTAGGCCCGACCCAGGGAGAAACCGCTTATGCGGATTTGCCAGACATTCCGACTGATGGCCAACCGGAACCGCTTTTGGTGGAGATTCTCGCCCTGGAGACGGAGCAGGTCCATGGCCGGGCTATATTCGCACTATCCCCGTACCGGGCCATGGTCGGCTTGCGGGCCAGTGAAAAAATTGTCGTCGAAGGGGAGCAGGTAACGATTGATCTTGGCCTGATGGCTGGACGCGGTTCTTCCGTGCGCTCCCTTGCCGGTGAGCTGGCCGTTTACCGGGAAACCTTCGAAAGTCGCTATATCAACCGTAAGCGCGGCACCGTCATATCCGAAGGCGAGTACCTCGCCCTGCCGGACCGCTCCCTGCTGGGCAGCGCCAAGACAGACTATCGTCTCCTGGAGCGTGGATTTGTCCGTGAGGCCGTTGACCGGATTCCCCTCAGTCCGGAATTGAATCAGTCCATCCCGGTCGAGTTGGACAAAGGCGGGTATTATCAGATTGAGTATGAAAGTCGTGAACAAGACTTCCGGGCCTATTATCCGGAAGGCCCGCTGGAGATTTGGGTGCTGCCCCAATCCGGCGACCTGCGGGCGTTCCGTAGTGAAGAACCGCGGCTCATTCATGAACGGGATGCGGACGGAATGGAAGAGGTTCTCGTTCTCCTTGACCGGCCGGATACGGCCGTCCTGCTTGACTTGGAAT
>JBFOLZ010000109.1:0-9291 GCA_040830445.1 Puniceicoccaceae bacterium | reverse complement strand
CGGCGTTAGCTCTAGCGAGTGGTTGAATCCTCGCCACCCATTTCCTATCCCTAAAATTCACCAGGGCATCAACCGGGTAACAAGTTACTATTACTTTCATTTCTTTAAATACTCTAGGGGATTCAACAGTTCAAATGTCCCGACCGGGGGTCAGGGATGAGGTTATTGTTTTCATGTCGTCATATGGAGGTTGTTGGATGGCACGCTGCCGCCCTTGGTGGAGACGGGTTGCTCCACCTTGGGGGACAAAAGCTGATTGGCGATTAACAACCACCACGGAAAGTATCTATCTGGCTGGAATGCAGATGTCCAAATATTTCAGCGGGGAATGTAAACTTTTTCGCGGCGTACCCAAATATGGCTAATTGGCAGGCTTGGCGGGGATGGGGAGTGAGTGAAAAGCTGACGACATGTCCCAAAAAGAGGAATTGGAAAAGGCGACGAATGAACGGGTCTGGTTTCCGGGCTGGGTGGAGGCGCTGGAGAGCGTCGCAGATAAAAGGGAACGGGAATCCCTGCGCATCACCATCCGCTGGTATCTGGGCTGGTGCAAGCGGCTGCAGGTTCCTGTTTGCAAGGGTACGGCCCGCCAGTTCCTGGCCCGGGCAAAAGAGGAAAAAGCGCCCCGGGAGTGGAATCTTCGGCAATGGGCCAGTGCCCTGCGCTGGTTCTTCGACCGGGCCGCGGAGGTACCGGTGGAGAAAGGGGAACCGTTGAACAGGCCCCACGTCCCACCCGACCAGCCTGAGGTCCACGATCCGGTCGAGAGCATCGGCAACGCATGGGAACGCCGCCTGACGCGCACCCTGCGGAGCGAAAACAGGCTGCTGCGCACCGAGCAGGCCTACCGGGGCTGGCTCAAGCGATTCCTCAAGTGGCTCGGCGGGCGCGAAGTGGAGGAATCCCCAGCCCGCTGGGTGGAGGGATTCCTCGAGCACCTCGCAGTCACCGAACTGGTGGCCCATAGTACCCAGCGCCAGGCCCTCAATGCCCTCGTATTCTTCTACGAGAAGTCCCTCAATATCGAGTTGGGCGATCTCACCTTCAACCGGGCCCGGAGGCGCCGGCGCCTGCCGGTGGTTCTCAGTGCCAGCGAGGTCCAGTCACTCCTCGCGCAAATGCAGGGTACGCCCGCCCTCATGGCCCGGCTTGCCTATGGTGGCGGGCTGCGGGTCTCCGAGCTGGTACGGCTCCGGGTCAAGGATATCGATGCCGACCGCCGCCAGGTCCATATCCGCTCCGGCAAGGGCGACAAGGATCGGCAGACAACCCTCCCGGAGTCCGCCCTCCCCTATCTCAAGGATCACCTGCAGCGGCTGCGGGCACTCCATCAGAAGGATCGACAGGACCAACTCCCGGGCGTCTTTCTGCCACCTGCCCTAAGTCGGAAATACCCCTCCGCCGGTACCCAGCTCCAGTGGCAGTGGCTCTTCCCCACCCGCGAGCTCCAGAACGATCCCCGCTCCGGTCTGCGGCGCCGTCACCATGTAACTACCGGCGCCTTCCAACGGGCCATCTACCGCGCCAACCAAGCCGCCGGGCTCAACAAGCGGGTCACCCCGCATGTCCTGCGCCACTCCTTCGCCACCCATCTCCTCGAGAACGGGACCGACATCCGCACCGTCCAGGACCTCCTCGGGCACGCCAAGGTCGAGACCACCCAGATTTACCTCCACGTCATGAAAAAACCGGGCGTCGGGGTCCGTAGCCCCCTCGACCAAATCTAACCATCCGAAAACAAAAACCCCGCGGCCTTGCGGGGTCTGAAAATGGCGTGCCATGCGTAGCCCCGAACGAAGTGAGGGGCCGGTCTTAATCAAAAAATGGGGACATGCGGATGAAAGGCATCCAACATGTCCCCTGTAATGTGTAATATAGGAATACCAGGTTATGTAGAAATCGACGGCGGGAGCAAGCTCAGGCCGAACCAAATAAAGGTCGGGCCTGAGCGCGAACCGACGCAGTGTCGTTGTTGTGGGAGTGAGCATATCCGCAGCAAGGGCTGGGTGGAGCGTACGGTGCGGCATCTGCCGCGTTTTGGGATGGATATGGAACTGGTGGTGCGTCACCGGCGCTTCCGGTGTCAGGGCTGCGGCAAGAGCTTTGGTCCGCACTTGCCGGGGATCCGTCCGTGGCACCGCTTCAGCGAGCCGTACCGGGAGGAGCTCTACAAACTCCATGAAGATGGCGTCTGCGCCTCGCGGCTGGCTTGGCGCCAACGCATTGGGGCGGCCACGGTGGGGCGTGTCTATGCCGAATATACCGCGCGCAAGGCGAGGGAGCGCCGGCGTCTGCAGTGCCCTCAGGTCCTGGGCATCGACGAGCACACGCTCCACCGCAACGGGAAGTACGTGACCACTTTCTGTGACTTGAAAAACCACAAGGTCTTCGATGTCGCCGAAGGGCGCAGCGCCTCCGAGCTGGCCCACTATCTAAGCGGGTTGAGGGGCCGCCACAAGGTCCGTGTGATCTGCATCGACATGTCCAATCCGTACCGGGCCATGATCAAAAAATGGTTCCGCAACGCCATCCTTGTTTCCGACCGCTTCCACGCCGTGCGGCTGGTCATGCACCATATCGTCAACCAGGCCAGGGAACTCCACGAGGAGCTCAAGTACAAGCGCGGCTGGCTCACGGCCCTGCGCAAGAATCCCGGCAGGCTCACCGAGCGCCAGAAGCAGACCCTCGACGAGCTCTTCGGGCGCTTCCCGATCCTCAAGGTCCTCTACGAGAAAATGCGTGAAATCTGCGACCTGCTCAACAAAAAGGGCCAATCCAAACGCTCCTGCAGACAACACGCCAGAGACCTCTTCAGGCACATCCAAGAGCTCAAGGACTCCCCCTTCGAACACCTCCACAAACTGGCCAAGGCTCTCCACTCATGGGCCGAACCCATCGGTGCCATGTGGCGCTTCTCCAGATCCAACTCCATCACCGAGGGCTTCCACCGGAAAATGAAACTCATACAACGCAGAGCCTACGGCTTCAGAAACTTTAATAACTACCGCCTGCGCGTCATCGCTCAGTGCGGCTAACCCTCAATATGAACCAAAAAAATACGCAGTCCCCGTTTTTTGGTGTAGACCCTGAAAATGGCGTGCCATGCGTAGCCCCGAACGAAGTGAGGGGCGAAGCATGGAGCGAGCGAAGAGGTTCGAACTCTCGACATCCACCTTGGCAAGGTGGTGCTCTACCAACTGAGCTACGCTCGCCTATAGAAGATAGGAAAACCTGCTCCCTTTAACGCCCATGTCAACCCCGTTTTCGAAGAAAAACAAGCAGGGTCGCACTTTCATTGTTCGCCTACCTTGCCCTCACAGACCCGGGCCATCTCAACCGGTGTGAGTATCGTCAAGCCCTCGATTGAAACCCCGAACAGATGTCCAAAGTCGCGCTTGTCTCCGGTAACAAGGTAATCACAGCGATGCTTCAATGCGGTTGCGAGAATTGGACGATCCTTTTCGGCAATCAACCGGAGTGAAGGTTGATCAATGCTTAGAACAATCCTCAGTTGCTTCAGCAAGCGCTCAAAGCCGGCAGCCCACTCACGTCGCTTCCTGTGAATATTCCTCAACGCCTCATCCGAGGCATAATCTGACGTGATAATCTCGAAGATACCAAGCATCTCCTGGACCAGTTGGTCCATTTGGCTTCCAGCGTTTGCCGCCGAAAATAGCACGTTCGCATCTAGAAAGACTCTCATTCCGCGGGTCGATCCTGCTTTTTGCGTGCCTCCTTGATCCGGTCGAGTATCTTTCCAAGTTCCTCCTCATCTTCCAGAAATTCCGCAATTCGCTCCTCCGTGTAGATCTCAATTGGCATGCTTACCATCGGGCGCAGCAGGAGACCCTCGGGTGTTTCCTCGACTAGAATGTCGTCCGATTCCTCCAGCCGGTACTTCTTCCGCAACCGACTGGGCAAGGTAATCACCCCCCGCTTTCCTATCTTTACCTTTTCACTCATGCTTCTGAATTACTGAATTTCAGTAATTCTGTCAAGAATGACCACTTTCAATCCTGCAGCATCTGCTCACCGACGGGTGCCTCATGGTAGAGGGCCTCCATGATCTCCCCGATGAGGTAAATGGAGCCGGTGGCGACAAGATCCTGCCCGGCCAGTCCTGCCTGGCAGATGCCGGGGGCCGGAAACAGCTCCCGCACCGTGCTGCGGTGGATGGGCCCCTCGAAAGTCGAGGGCAGCTCCGAGGCCAGTTCCTCAAAGCGGCAGGCCCGCGGCTGATGCGGCTGCAAAAGATGGATTTCGGAGGCGTAGCACGCCACCACGGGAATCAATGCCCGGGCCCGGCCCAGACCCAGCGTCCCCGCCAGGATGGTCGGCTTGTAGCCCTTCTCCCGGACGAAAGCCTTGAGATTGCGCTCGAGATGGACAGCCCCTTCGGGATTATGGGTCGCATCAAGGACAATCCCCCTATCGACCAGTTGGTGCCGTTCCCAGCGGCCCGCCCAGTTGACATGCGTCAGGCCCTCCCGGATATGTCCCTCACTGATACCGAAGGCGTCCCCCAGGACCCGTGCGGCAAGGGATGCTGTGGCAGCATTTAGCCGCTGGTAGTCCCCTGGCAGGCTGGTTTCCGGAAATCGCGTCTCATCCGTCCCAAGGGCATCGCTGACCTTGTGCAGCGGGCAGCCACGCTCTTGTGCGATCCGCTCGATTACCGCCTCCGCTTCCGCCGGGAGCAGGCCCATCACGACCGGTTTCCCGGGCTTGATGATGCCGCCCTTCTCCTCGGCAATCGCCGCCAGGGTGTCGCCAAGGATTTCCGTGTGATCGAGGCTGATGGAGGTGATAATCGACAATTCCGGCTCAACCACGTTGGTGGCGTCCAGCCGGCCCCCCAGACCGGTCTCAATGATGCCAATGTCCACCTCGGCCTCGGCAAAGCGCAGAAAGGCCATACCAGTCATGAATTCAAAAAAACTCGGATAATGATCCGTCTTTTCCCGCTCAATGGCCTCCGCCATCGGCTTCAGGCGCCGGGTATAGTCGACAATGGCCTCCCGGCTGAGGATTTGCCGGTCCACCTGCACCCGCTCCCCCTGGTGGACCAGGTGGGGCGAGGTAAACAGTCCGGTCCGGCGGCCGGCCGCCCGGAAAATCGCCTCCAGCATGGCACAGGTCGATCCCTTGCCGTTCGTCCCCGCCACGTGGATCACCGGGTAGGCCCGCTCGGGATGCCCCATGTGGCGGACAAATTCCCGCATCCGGTCGATGCCGTAAAGTGCCCCGCGGTGCTTCAAGCCGTAGAGAAAGGTCCTGACTTCCTCGTAGCTCTGCAAAGGCTTGTCCATAAAGGGGATAGGGAAAAATCCCCCGCCCTAGGCGCTACTTTCCTCGTCAACCGGGGCTTGCTTCAGGAAAAGCACATGCAGGAAGTAAATGATCCGGTCCCGCATTTCCGCCCGGGGAACAATCTGGTCAATCAGGCCGCGCTCGAGAAGGAATTCCGAACGCTGGAAGCCGGCCGGCAGCTCCTCGTTGGTCCCTTCCTTGATAACCCGCGGTCCGGCAAAGCAGATCAGCGCTTCCGGTTCCGCCAGGATCAAGTCGCCAAGGGTGGCAAAGCTGGCCGTTACCCCGCCCGTGGTCGGATTGCTTAGAATGGCGAAAAACGGCAGTCCCGCGTCCTTCAACTTGGCCAGGGCCGCACTGGTCTTGGCCATCTGCATGAGACTGTAGATGCCCTCCTGCATGCGCGCCCCGCCCGAGGCACAAACCACAATCGCCGGGCACTTTTTCTCAATCGCCCGTTCAATCGCCCGGGTAATCTTCTCCCCGACAACGGAACCCATCGAGGCGCCGCCAAAGCGGAAATCCATCACCGCAAGGCTCACCGGGATGCCGCCCATCTCGCCGGTCCCACAGATGACCGCGTCCTTGAGGCCGGTCTTTTTCTTGTAGGTCTCCAGCCGATCAGCATAGGCCTTGGTGTCCTTGAATTTGAGCAAGTCCTTGGACTCCAACTCCTTGTCAAATTCCTCCCAGGTCCCCTCGTCGATAAACGACTCAATCCGCCGATCCGCGTTGAGGGGGAAGTGGTAGCCGCTCTTCGGCACCACGTTGAGGTTCTTCTCAAGCTCCTTGGTGTAGACCAGCTCTCCCGATTTTGGGCACCGGGTATAGAGGTCCTTGGGAATATCCTTCTTCTTCAGAGGGGATATGGTCGAGTATTTCGGTTTGGAAAAAAATGGCATACCGTCTCCAAGTATTAAGCGCTCAGCTAAACTCAACCATGGGCAAGGGTAAAGGCTGAAATATGCCCCTCGCCGGACTCCCCCAGCGCCGTCACTGCAGCACTCAGGGTGGCTCCAGTTGTCAGGACATCGTCCACGACGACAATCCTCCTCCCGGCAGCCGGTTCCCGGACGCGTTTAAAGGCCCCATGGGTATTGCGGATCCGATCCTCGCGACTGAGGAAGGTCTGCGTCGGTGTCTTCCGGACCCGGACAAGGCAATCGGCAACCATCGTGGCTGGAAAGGCCCGCTGGATCGCGGCCGCAACGATCGCTGCTTGATTGAATCCCCGCTTGCGGTGCTTTTTTCGGTGCAGCGGCACCGGGACAAGGCAGGCTTCGCCAAAATACGCCTCCCAGGTCCCCTCCTCCCGCAACAAAAGGGCGATTTCATCCCGCAACCAGAGACCACTCTCATATTTCAGGGCATGCACGATACGGGCCCCGGTCGCTTCAAACAAAAATAGTGAACGGCACTCCTTAAAAGCGGGTCGCTGCCCCGTGCAGACCGGGCAGGCTCCTTCTTCGGCCAGTTTGCCATAAAACGGTGCCCCACAGCACCGGCAGTAGGGCTTGCGGATCCAGTTAATTCGTAACCGGCATGTTTCACAGGTGTAGCCGCCTCGTCGATCGTCGAGATAGATCCCGCAACACACGCAGGTCCGGGGATAAACCCATTCAAGACAAGTTCCCCAGGCCCACCTGGCCGCGCTTCTGGTGTTTTCCCAACTCAACATAGAGGACAATCGCGATGACCGCCAATATGATGAGGGAGGCATAACCATCGACAATCCGCTGGGAACCCCAAATTTGAGTAGAGGCCGAATCGCTCGTTTCCACCAGCTTGGTCCAGGTATTGCGCACCAGGACCCAGCCGGCATGCAGCCCCATACAACCGACCAGCGAACCGGTCCGCAGGAAGACAAGGTTCAAGACCACCCCGGCAAGGAAGAGGTTCAGGAAATCCACCAGCTCCACGGTCAGGAAGACGCTCACCGACTGGTAGCCGGCAACGAGGAAACCGGAATACCACTCAAACGGCATCCCAAACTCCCGGGGCACGCTCTTGAAATGGACCGCTGCGAATATCGCCGCACTGAGCAGGATCGCCGGCAAGGGCTTCACCGCGGTGTAGAACATCCGCAGCACCATCCCCCGGAAGATCGCTTCCTCCAGCCAGCCGATGACCAGTCCTCCGGCCAGCGCCCCAAGGACGACCTCAAGCGCCCGCCCGTAGGCAAAGGGCTCCTTGAGGACGGGGTCCATGAAGAAGGATTGCAGTAACACCACCGAGAAGAGCGATATCACCCCGACAAGGAAATATCCGGCGAGTGACTTCAGCCCGTTCCCGCCCCAGTAATAGCCAAACCGGCCCCACATCCCGCAGGCCCGGATCAGCCAGACCAGCGCAATCGCCGCAAAGAGCAGGCGTACCCGGTCCACGTACTTGGAGATTGGCTTTGATTGCAGGTAGGCCACCAGGGCGTCCGGATCCGCCGGGGTCTGCATCCCCTGTATCCAGAAATAAATGACAGGCGCTAGCAGTGCCGCCACAAGGAAGGCACCAAAGTAAGTCAGCAGGAACCACTTGGCTCCGCGCCAGCTGTAATGATCAATCCCCTCGCCAAAGAGGATGAATCCCGGCTCTCTCCGCAATCCCATGCCCGGCCATTCCAAACATCCCCCGCCCCGCTGGCAATATTCAAAATCATTGGACTACAAGCGTCTCGCCTGTAGGCACAACTCAAGGAACCTTCGTCGCGATGTACAGGCCGGAGGCCTATACTCCATTGGACTACAGGCGTCCCGCCTGTAGGCACACCCCCTCACAGCCCTGTCCTCACGGACGCGGGATCACCCGGTGCCGTCCTTCCGAAATGGCCAGCTTACCCGCCGGCAGATACCCGCTGAAGGGCATGCTGATCACCGCTGCCCGGCGCCCCAGGATAGTCCCCGGTTGCAGGACGCTGTTGCAGCCCGCTTCGGAACCATCCCCCATGAACGCTCCGACCTTGCGCAAGCCTGTCTGGTAGCGCCGAGCCTCCAACCGGATGACCACTTCATCACGGGCCAGGCGGAGGTTGGCACAGATGGCTCCCGCCCCGAGGTGGGCCTTGTTGCCAAGAATGCTGTCGCCGACGTAATTGTAATGCGGCGTCTCAACTTTCTCCATCAGGACACAGTTCTTGTACTCGCAGGAGTTGCCAAGGACCGAACCGGCCCCCGCGATGACATTGCCACGAATAAAGGCTCCCGGGCGGATTTGCACATTCTCGCCGATCCACACCGGTCCCTTGATGACACAATAGGGCGGCAGCTCCACGCTCGGATGAATGTAAACCGGTCCCTCGACATGGACCCCGGAAGGAAATTCCGTCATCCCGCCGGCACTGGCAAAGTCAAACGCCTTCAAGGCCCGGGCAATCACGGGAAGCCAATCCCACGGATACGCCTCCCCGTCAAAATATTCCCTGAAGGGGATGCTTTCCGGCCAGTCAAACAACTCGCTTGCCTTCATGGATGCCAGCCTTTCCGATTCATCGCTCCCGGTCAACGGCTTTCATCGGTCTGATTCCCCTCATCCAGTTCCTCGATGACCCTCCGGAAGTCCTCCGGCAACGGTGCCTTCAGCTCCATTGGCTCGCCACTGATGGGATGGATGAATTTCAGCCGAACCGCATGCAACATGACGCGCGGGATTTCCGGCTGGTCGACTTTCGGTGCCTTCCGGAACCCGTACAGCGCATCTCCCAACAGCGGATGACCGAGATGCTTCATGTGCACCCGGATTTGATGCGTCCTCCCGGTATGGATCTGCAGGCCCAGTAGAGCCGCGCTACCCCACGCCTGCTCAACCCTGTAATCGGTGACGGCCTGGCGCCCTTCCGGACGTACCGCCATCCGCAGGCGGTTGACGGGATGGCGAGCGATTGGCTCCTCGATCCGGCGCTCCAAAGGTTCGGGCACCCCGTAGACCAATGCGGTATAGAACTTCTCGATACTCCGGCTGGCGAATTGCTCCGCCAGCGACTGGAAGGCG
>JBFOLZ010000108.1:0-13629 GCA_040830445.1 Puniceicoccaceae bacterium | reverse complement strand
CAAACTCTCGTAACTGTAGGTATCCGGCACCAGGCGGCAGGCCAGATCCGTGTACTTGGCCAGCTCCGATTTCCGGAACGTGGCCGCTTCCTTGACCAGGCCGGTCGAGTTGTTGATGTACGCCCCCGCCCCGTAGATCGACATGCTGGCATACCATCCGCAGACAGTCAGGAAGTCATAGGGATTCGGATCCGCCTGCATGAACTCGCGGACCGCATATCCATAGCGTTCCAGCGACTCAAAGGGATCCGCCTCCAGCACATCGAGGTAGAAGGCATCTTTCGGGCTGTAGACCTCACCGGGTTCAATCAAACGGCCAACCGCATCCTCCGCCAAAATGGCTATCTTCACTTCACCGCTCGATGCATCCACCGACAGGTCCGCCCGCTTGCCAAAGTCCTCATATCCAAGGCCGCCCGCCACGATGGTCTGGCGCCGGCCGCTATGCCCGCTCTTGTAAGTCAGGCAAAGATTGTTGTCCGAGCTGTGCGTGGCCAGTTTCTCCATCGTCGTGAAGCCGCCGCCACACATCCCGTCCAGTTGGCGGATGCTGCCCGCCTCGACCGGTCCGTCTCCCTCAAGGACGCCTTCCACGCCTACAGTATGCAACCGGCACGCCTCCGGGCCCGTGCTCCGGATCGCAAAGTGGATCCCTACCCCGCTTCCCAGCACCTCGCACCGGATTGTCAGTTCCATCCCCTCCACGTCCGGATATACCACTTGCAAGTGCCCCGGCTTCTTCCCCGCCCGGAGATGCGCTACCACTCCCGGATTCCGGCTGTCCCACGCTCCCAGCACAATCCCCAGCCGGGCCTCGCCAGCCGCCCCGCTTGAAGCGACGAGAATCTCGCCGCTTCCGCTTTCATACCGGACTTCAGGTCCGAATCGCTCTCGTTCTGCGCTTTCCATGGGGTTTTGGGGGTTGGCATGTCTTCAATAAGGAAACGTTTCCTGTAGCAAGTTGAAAATATCGAGAAAGGCAAGTTTTACCAATTGAGGGACCAAGGGACGGGCCCGCTGGAGGGGCCGCGAAGCCGCATTTCGAGAATCCCCTGGGGGTCGGGTCCGGTCATCTCGACAGTCACCTCCCCAGGCACATTGGCAACCGGCAATCCCTCCCACCCATTGTGCGCAATACGGACGGTCATCCGCTCACCGGCAACCAGTTTGGCGCTTCCGCTCAGGGACGTGGCGGCCTCATCCCAGGATACATTGTCCAATTCGACATGTCCCTGGAGGACATGCCGGTCCGTCGAGATGACCTGCGGATGGTTGGTAAGCGGGCGAAAAACGAGCATGCGGGCCTCGGAGGGACGTAAATCCTGCTGGAAGGGCTCCGCGGCTGAGCAGATCCCCAGGTACGCTGAATTCCAGAAGTCGTAGGCATGGTACTGCCTGTCCGGATCCAGCCCGACGCCCCCGACCTCGTTTGCTTCGAACAACTTTGGTTGGGCCTGCCACGACTCTTCGGTGGAGAAATTGGAAAGCAGCAAATGGATTTCCCCGGGACTGAAGGCCAAAACATAGGTCCGCGGGTTATCGAGCGACTCAAACATGTCGACGGGACGCGGGCTCAGGGATTCAGGATGCTCCGGATAAACCCTGGAGAGGTCATGCCGAACGGCCTCCGACATTTGCGTAAAGGAATTCGCGAGGAGGATACGGCCTGTCAGGAGATAGAGGAGCGTCAGGACTTGCCGCAACTGATCGCGGCTTCTTTCGGCGATCCGGGTCAGGTTCTTGGCATCCGTATCGTAGGCATAAAGGGTCCGGGTCTTGTACCATCGCAGGCCGCACATGCGGTACATGACAGGGTCCACGCCGTCCGTATCTCCCCAGACCCGTTGTGAATCAACCAGACCAACCGTGGCGTCGAGGTACGGCACCTTCCGGGCCACATTGCGCTCATGGATGTAGCTGTCCGGACCGAGGCCCTCCTTGGCCAGGCGGAAAACATTCAGGTAGGCGGAGGTCGTGGTGGCCTTGGGATCCTCAAACCCGCCGTCCTCGATCCACGCCTGGTTGGGATAATCGAACATCAGGCCCGCAACCCCGGCTTCCCGAAGGTGCTTCCAGACGCCCGTCAAATGCTCGATGAAACCGGGATCCGTGTAGTCAAAAACCACATACGGATTGTGCCCCTTGAATATACGGTCGAGCTCGGAAATGTCATTTCCGAGCATATGCCCGGGAAAGGCCTTGGCATAGTCATAGGAAACGTGGCCGGTCTGGAAGTAGGTCAGCGGGATGCCGCCCCTTTCGATAATCGCCTGGGCCCACTTTTTCGAGGTCTCGTAGGGCTTCGCATAGTGACCGAACTTGTTCCAATGCTCATCATCCCACCAGCCCTGTTCGGTGTTCCGGTCCTCGCTGAACTTGTAACGGTAGTACTGGTGGAGCCACTCCTCATCCGAAACGAATTCCCGGCGAACAGACTCCCCGTCGTAGGTATCCGGGACCAGCCGCACGGCCACGGGGGCGTACTCAAGGAATCCACAGTCACGGGCAGCCTCAATTTCCCTGACGGTTCCCGGGGTATCATTCATCCAGTCCGTATTCCCAAACATGGGCGTGCTCACATACCAGGCGCAGACCGTCGGGAATGAGTAGGGATTCGGCTTGGCGTTGTTTGCCTGTCGTACCCGTTGGGCAAACTTTTCCAACGCCCCGTACGGGCTTCCGGATGCGAGATCGAGATAGAACCAATCATTGGTATCCCAGCGCTCCCCCGGCTCCAACTGCCGTCCCACGGGATCCTCGGCATCGAGGTTCAGACAGATGCCGCCCTCCGCGGGGGCCGTCTTCACATACTTGGCAAATTGCTCGTAAGTCAACCCACCCGCGACAAGGGAATCGCTCCAGGCTCCTTCAGAGATCCAGGTCACCAGCAGGTTGTTGGATGACCAGCCTTCGGCCCCTTCCCTGACTTGCGTTTCGCCGGCACCAGACAGCCCGTCCAGGGTACTGAATCGAACCCCATCAGGCATATCCAGCGGAACATGCCCATCACAAACCACCGAGTAGCGGCGGATTTTCTGCTGCCGGTCGGACCGGTTTTCAACGCTGAGGTGCAACAGGGCGAAGTCGCCCGTTTCCGGCCCCGCAACCTTGAAATGCAGGATGGATCCATCTTTTGGCTCCGTGGATATGGCATATCCGCTCATCTCCCCCAAGGGAGTGTTCAGGCGCGTTTCCAACAAGGTCTCCTGGTTCCAGACAAACGCACTGCTCCAGTTGAGCTCCAGTTTCGCACATTCAAGCCGGTTTCCCCCGATCGGTGACTCGATTGAGAACAAGCCGGATTCCTTCTCAAACCTGACAACAAGTTCTTTCATAAAACGGATGGGTTCTCCTTAGGACGAAACAGCCCGGGTTTATGGCTGAATGATTTTGCCATCCTTTACCCCGGGCATCTCCATGATGAAGTCATTGCGCTCATAGCCCTCCATGTACATGGCTGTCGGGCCGCCGATGACGCGCAGATCACCTGCTTCAACAAATCCTTCCGGCCGGTCCTTCAGTTCCTCAACCAGGAAGGCCCGGAACGATTCCAATCGCTCCTTCTGGTCCGAGTCCCCGGATAAATCGGTGCACTCCAGCGGATCGTTTTCCAAATTGAACAACTGTTCGGTCCCCGTACCGGGATACCAGATGTATTTCCATGTCCCGTCCGTTACCCATTGTGTCCCACTGTTGGTCGTCGGTACCAGTCCCGATTCTCCACGGACTTTTTCCCTCCAGGAAACAGCTTCCCCGTCGTCCTCCTTCAACAGCGGCACAATGCTCCGGCCCTCCACACCGTCCGGGCATTCCGCCCCGGCCAGGTCCAGCAATGTCGGCATCACGTCGGCCAGCGTCACCAGCTCGTCAGCTGTCTTTCCACGCGCAGAGGCATACTGCCCCGGCAGCTTCAGGATAAAGGGAATCCGGGCCGAACCTTCATATCCACTGCATTTGCGGAACCAGTGGTGGTCCCCGAGCATCTCGCCGTGGTCGGAGACAAACAGCACCACCGTGTTGGCCGGTAAATGATAGAGGAATCGCCCAATCTGTTCATCAATGTGGCTGATGCAGCCATAGTAGCCGGCCCGGAACCGCTTCATTAATTCCGGCCGGATCCTCGTGCGCCAGGGCGCCTTCTCCGCCGTTGGGTCCACTTCCTCGAACCCTTCCACCCAGTCCCCAACAACGGGCTCCGGGATATCCTTCTTCATGTAGTAGTCAAAATAATGGGCTGGTGGCGTGCAGGGCGGATGCGGTTGGTGATAGCTTAGCTTCAGGAAAAATGGCCGCGTCGGATCCCGGCGCTCAAGGAATTCGATCGCCTGGTTGGTGCACCAGTTGGTGAAATGCAAATGTTCCTCCATCGGCCAGGGCCGCGCCACCCAGCCATTCTCATGCGCTCCATGGACCATCCCCGCGTTCCGCAGGTTCACCCCCTCGCGCTCAAGGTACCGTTCGTAGTCACTCTTCACCGGTGCCCGGTGTGGGCTGTCCGCCCAGTCTGCACTGTCGAACCCGAACAGCTTCCGCGGCGGCCACAAATGCAGCTTCCCCACAAGGT
This sequence comes from Puniceicoccaceae bacterium, assembly GCA_040830445.1. GTDB lineage: Bacteria > Verrucomicrobiota > Verrucomicrobiia > Opitutales > Oceanipulchritudinaceae > Oceanipulchritudo. The sequence goes on along the minus strand of JBFOLZ010000108.1, from coordinate 9,065 downwards.
GCGTCTGGTAGCCCGCCCGCCCCAGGCTCTCCGGCAGGGTCGGCAGGTCCATCTGCGTCTGATAGTTGCAGACCACCCCATGGCCATATTCGCTGCGCCCCGTCATCAGGGTCCGCCGCGCCGGGATACAGGCCGGACAGGTGCTGTAGGCATGCCGGAACCTTACCCCCTCGCCCGCCAGGCTGTCCAAATGGGGCGTTTCCAGCACCGGATGCCCCTCCGCTCCCAGGCAGTCCCCACGCTGCTGGTCCGTCATTACCAAGACCAAATTCGGTCGCTCCTCATCGCCTGCTCGCCTCGTCGCCATCCTCGTCGTCCTTCCTCTCCTAGCTTTCAGTTTTTCCCAACTTGCTCAACCTTTTCTAAAAAAGCAATAGGAATCGTTTCCTTTTGGCTTGAAAAATTGGTCCGGGGTGTCTTAAGAGGGAGACAAGATGGAAGAGAAAAAGAAACTTCAAGGGACAGAATCGGACACCCAGGACGCGAAGCTGAGCGGATTGCGAGGTCAGATGAAGCGGCCGGTAAAGGTCACGGTAATTGGGGCGGGAAGCAATTTCACGCCGCGCCTGGTGACGGACATCCTGAGCATACCGGAGAATGCCGGGGGGACGATCGCGCTGGTGGACATTGACGAGGACCGGTTAAACCGGATGAAAGGCCTGATCGGCAAGGTGGAGAGCAAGTTGCGGCAACCGGACACAGAGTGGAAGGTGGTGGCCTCGACTGACCGCCGGGAGTTGCTGCCGGGCAGTGACTATGTACTGGTCTGCATCGAGGTGAACGGGCTGGAATGCGTCTCCCATGACAATGACATCCCGGCGAAGTACGGGATCGACCAATGCATTGGGGATACATTGGGTCCCGGAGGCGTGATGAAGGGATTGAGGACAATACCCGTGTTCCTGGACATCGTCGAGGACATCGAGGAGCTGTGCCCGAAAGCATGGGTCCTGAACTACACCAACCCGATGGCGATGATGATGCTGGCGGCCTTCCGCCGGAGCAAAGTCACGGCAGTGGGCTTGTGTCACTCGGTGCAGGGGACAAGCGATCTGATGGCGAACCGGGCCGGCATCCCGATTGAAGATATTGAATGGGACTGCGCCGGTATCAACCATCTGGCCTGGTTCACGAAGTTCGAACACGAGGGCAAGGACCTCTATCCGCTTCTCAAGGAAAAGGCGGTCAAGGACATCGCCGGTGAACCGGTGGATGAAAAGGACCGCTTCGACCTGGTCCGTAAGGACATGATGCTCCAGTTCGGGGCGTTCATTACGGAGTCATCCCCTCACCTTTCCGAGTATGTCCCCTATTACCGCAAGCGGAAGGACATCCTCGAGACCTATTGTGAAGATGATTTTCCGGGCGACGGATCACGATTCGGCACCCGCTACTACGCGGACATGTGGCCGGATTCCCGGGCAAAGGCCGATCTGGAGCGCGACCAGATGATTAGCGGGGAAAAGGAGATCGACTGGAAACGCAGTTGGGAATATGCCAGCTGGATCATTGAGGCGCGGGAAAAGGACACTCCGTTCCGGATCCACGGCAACATCTACAACCGGGATGCGACCGGTGGCCAGGTCATCACCAACCTGCCTGCCGACAGCTGCGTCGAGGTTTCCTGCATGGTCGATCGGTCCGGCATTCATCCGACCCGCTACGGGGAGCTGCCCCCTCAGATGGCAGCCATCTGCCAGACAAACATCAACGTCATTGACCTGGGTGCACGGGCCGCTTCGGAGCGGAACAAGGAATATGCGGTCCAGGCCATGATGGTCGATCCCCTGACAGCTGCCAATTGTTCGCTTAATGAAATCCGTGAGATGGCGCATGAGCTTTTTGCTGCCGAGGCGGACTACATGCCGGACGGCTTTCTCGACGACTGATTATTGGCCATGGAAGCACTCAAGAAGGCAATTTGGGAATCCCCGCTTGTCGACAGTCACGAGCACATGGCCCGTGAGTCGGCCTATGCGGATGGGGAAAATGACATTCTGTCGGATATCTTCAACGGCTACATTCCGATGGATCTCATATCGGCGGGAGCCAGCTACGACCAGATCGGGGAGCTCTTGAACGGCAGCGGGGAAAACATCTCCGAACGGTTCCAGTCCATTCAGCCCTACTGGGAAACCTCCCAGTATTCCGGCTATGGGGAGGCGGTCAAGGAAGCTGCCTTGCTGATCTATGGCATGGAGTCGATTAACGCCGAATCCCTGGAGGCAGCGCAGGCAAAGAACGGCCGGCGCGACCGCCATGGCGAGCGGCTTCACTTGATGAAAAACGTGGCCGGGATCGATCACTGCCAGGTGGACGACATGGTCCTGCCGGCCCTTCCCGATGCCGAGAATCCGGAGTTTTTCAAGTACGACCTCACCTGGTGGCGGTTTTCCGACGCTTCCTTTGAGGTCGATGAACTGGGAGAATTGACCCATACCGAAATCAGGGACACCGCCTCCTTGCGGGATGCCTTCGATGCCCTCTTTGAATCCGCCCCGCATGTGGTCGCGGTAAAGTCCCAGCATGCTTACACACGAAGCCTGGACTGGTCCAGTCGTACGGACGCTGAGGCGGAGGCTGTCCTGCAGCGGAAGCTCAAGGGGGTATCCCTGACTGATACCGATCGCCACGTCCTCGGGGACTGGTGCCTCGCGGAGGGCGTGAAACGGGCGACCGAACGGAACCTGCCCTTCAAGCTCCATACCGGTTACCTGGCCCACAATAACCAGATGATCCTCGAGAATGCCCGGGTTTCCCGTATTTGTCCGCTGCTCAAGGAATTCCCCGGTACCCGCTTTGTCCTCATGCACATTGCCTCCGCCTTCGAAAGTGAACTGCTGGCCATTGCCCGGCACTATCCCATGGCGGTCGTCGACATGTGCTGGGCCTGGGCGATCAATCCATTCACGGCCATGGACTTTGTCCGGCGCTTCCTGCGCCAGGTGCCTGTCAACAAGCTGCTTGGTTTTGGCGGGGATTGCGGAAATCCAGTCAATGCCCTGGTCTATTCGCGGCAAGCCCGTCGCGGGCTTTTCGATACATTCCGGACGGAAGTGGAGGACGGGTTTCTCACCGAGGAGGAGGCTATCTCCATCAGCGAGCGCTTCATGCGGACCAATGCCTACGCGATCTTCCCGGGCCTTTCCGACTAGGCGGGATAGTCCCAATCCAGATCATACGGAATCAGGCCTGATCACGAGCGACCCTAGCGATTGTAGCGGCCGTATTCCTTTGCCGTGTCGTACACCGCAACCACGTTTTCTGTCCGGGTGTTGTCCTGGAGCTGGTGGGTCGGGGCAAGGGCATAGCCCCCGCCAGGCATGAGGATATCCAGTTTATTGCGCACGTCGGCAATGACCTCCTCCACCGGCGCATCCACCACCGGGCCGGCCGTGGATATGCAGCCATGGAAGGACAGTCGGTCCCCGTAGCGCTTTTTCAAGTACGCGGGATCCATGTTATTGGCCTCCGGTTGAAGGGTGTCGATGACCGATATTCCCATTTCAATGAAGTCCTCGAATGCCCAACTGCTGGATCCACACGAATGGATCATCACCGGAATGTCATAGGCTTTACCCAGATCAACAATCTGTTGGTGGCGGGGGCGCAAATGCTCGCGATAGAGGTCAAGGCTGAGAATCGGGGCAATCTGGGTGCCCAGGTCCTCTCCCATCCAGAGCAGGTCAATCGCTCCCTTCGCCCGGTCAAGGCACCGGTCGAGCATCTTCAACTGTACCTCCAACCGGCGGTCGAATATCGTCAGGACCTCCTCCGCGCCTTCAAAGAGGTCCATCAGGACCACCTCCATCGTCCGGATCATGCCCGTGCTGTTGATGAAATCGCCAACCCCGGGATTCCCAAGGGTCAGGTAATAGTCCTTCCACCGCTTGCACTGCTCCACCAAGGCGTCGTAGTCATAGTCGTCCACCTCCGGAATCGGCCAGTTCCGGATATCCTCCAGCTCGGCGTCCTCCAAGGGAAAATCACAATAGTCCCAGTAGCCCCCGCTGGAGTGCTCAATCCACCGCGTCCGGATGCCCCATTCGTCAATGTGGCGGTCCTTCACTGCCCCAAAGCGCTGCGGCCCGTTGAAAGGGGCCATCACGTTGCGGAAATCAATCCCCAGGGCCTGCCTCAACCCCTCATCATCCTCAGCCCCCAGCCCGTAATGCGCCTTCAGCCGCTTGTCGATCTCCGGATTGGCAAAGTAATCCAACGGCACCCGGTCCGGCTCCCCATGACCAAAGGCCGCTTTTACCCGCTCTTTCGATCCCAGTTCCTTGCTCATTCTTGGCTTTCCATCCTCTCTGTATTCGTATAGATAACGTTTCCTGTGTGGGGTCGTGTATCCCTAAAGTCAATCCCAATAGCAAAGGAGCAGCAAGGTGGGCCCATCCCCATTGGCCGGGGAAAGGGTTGGCAGCAATCAATTGCCTCTGCCGCAGTGCTGATCTTAAATAAAGAAACATGACCAAAAAACTGCCAGACGTCGTCTACATCAGGCGCCAGTATACCTGTCCGGAGCTGACCGGGTCCCTGCCCGGCCTGGTGGGCGAAGAGCTGGCGGGGATCTTTGCCAGGCATCCCGTAGATCCGGGTTCCCGCATTGGCATTTGTGCGGGCAGCCGGGGCATTTTCAATTTGGGCAACCTTACCCGTTGCGTTGTCAATGACGTCAGGGGGAGAGGATGTGAACCGGTCATTCTTCCGGCAATGGGGAGCCATGGAGGGGCCACCGCGGAAGGACAGCGTCAGATGCTGGCCGACCCGGCCATCGACATCTCGGAGAAGTCCATGGGTTGTGAAGTGGATGCGCGGATGGAAACGGTCATCCTTGATGATACAGGCCCCTTCCTGATCCACTTTGCCACATCTGCCCTGGAGTGTGACTTTGTCCTGCTTATCAACCGCGTTAAGATTCACACCGAGATCTTTGGTGCGTTAGACCCGCAACATATTGGGATGGCCCTTGATGGTCCCGTACACAGTGGGCTGATGAAAATGCTGGCTGTCGGCCTGGGGAAGCAAAAGGGCGCGGAAACCTATCACTCGCAGATTCCCACGCCACTAGGATTGGGGGGTGCGGTTACCTTGGGAGCAAAATTCCTCATCGAGTCCAGTACTGCCCGGCAAAAAGGGAAGATCATTGGCGGCCTGGCCATTGTTGAGAACGCATTTGACCGAACCGCCCGGCTCGAAGGCATTCCCTTCGATTTCACAGACCCCTTGCCGGCATTCAGGCGGGAATTGGAGCTGCTGGATTTAGCCAATTCCATGATGCCCCGCCTCCCAGTCGACAATATCGATGTCTTGTGGATTGGCCAGATGGGAAAACGGATTAGCGGCACTGGTATGGATACCAATATCCTCAATCGAAATCCCTACGGATACCATCCCGGGGAACAGTGGAGAGGTACGGGACCCCGTGTCCACAAGGTCATTTGCAGCAGCCTCCAGTCCAGCAGTCACGGGAATGCGCATGGAATGGGACTGGCCGATTTCATCACGAAGCGCCTGGCGGATGATATCGACGAGGAAGTGACCACCTTGAATTCGCTGACCGCCTTTTCACCCCTGCTCTGCAGCCGGCCACCGGTCATGCGAAACGACCGGGAGGCCATCTTCGCCGCCCTCAACACCAGTCCGGCGGCAAATGGCAGTGCCCCCGCACTTGTTGCCATTCCGGATACCCTCCATCCCGGGGATGCCCTCGTCTCCGAACCGGTCCTGCGCCAGATCGACCGGGAGCAGTTTGACTTTCCAGCGGGTAATCAGCCAAAACCCATTTCCTTCGATTCAGAGGGCTATGTAGTTTTCCCCGGGTAACAAGGGCGTGACAAGGCCACAGCAGGAACAAGCAAGAAATCATTTAACCATGGTCAAGACTGGAACTTCATTAAGGGGACAACGGTTTGTCCAGCACCAGCTGATCAAATATGCCTGCCTTGAAAATGCTGGTGATTGTGGATGGATTAAAGCTCCTTACCGAGCATCCCGTCCGGCTCAACCGCAAATCCCCGAATCCCATAGGCCTCGATCTTAAGGGAATGGTCCTTCCCGCTTCCATCGCGGAACAAGATACTTCGTGTCTCGTCGCGGTTGTTGACCAGCAGGCACTTGCCGGTTTCCGGATAGTAGGCCGACTCAACCCCGGGCACAGGGCTGTCCCAGGGAGCAACCCCGTCGCTTGATTCGACGCCACCGGCCCACTGGATGGCCCGCTTAAACAGCGTGCCGAAACCATTGCTGTAGCCGCACCTGGCGATATAGACCGAACGGCCGGCTCCAGCCTGGCGGGCCGTCAGGCCTGCAGCTGCGGGAGTTCCTGCCAACAGCTCCGTATCTGCATCCATCACCGTGACCCAGCCGTTGGCGGCCAATTGGCCAAGGACGTCCTCTCCTTCGATACCGGCGAGGATATAGTGGCCGGGATTGGATTCCGGCTGGTCAAACTTGTCTATGTTCTGCTGGAAAACAGTTGTCTGGTCCACGCCAAGGACATCGGAAAGCTGGAAGACCTTGCCACCGTGATCGACGGCGGTCGGTTCAAGGATACCCACGAATCCACCGCCCTCATGGACGAACCTGCGCACGCTGGCGACAATGCTCCCATCCTTCCAGTTGTCCCCGCCACTCCATGAAGAACCCTCCGGGCCATAATTGAGCAGGACCTTGATGTCGGGGGGAATCCCCTCGCGGATGTCATCAAAGGAGAGGAACTCGATGTCAAAGGGCAGGCCGGAGAGCACTTCCAGCGTCTCGAAGTTGGCCTCGCCCTCGCTGTGCCAGGCCCGTGCTTTCCCCCACGCGGTGAGGACGCCCACCTTGATGCCATGGCCATAGGGTTTGGTCTTGCCACCGTGGTGCTTGATGAAACGGAACTGGCGCGTCACTTCCTCCACCTCGTCGAGGAAATCTGGATACTGCATGGCAAGGTCGAGGTAGCCGCCATAGCCAATGCGATCGGCGCAGTTACGAAGCAGGGCTCGCCGGACATGTTCCCAACGGTGCCGGCAATCGGCAACCGGGTCGCCGCCCGCGGCAAAGACCGGCCGTTCGCCTTCCGTGGGGAAAAAATACGGGTACAGCCGCACCTCCTTGACCATGTCTCCCGGACAGTCGGTGTTCTTGCGGGTTTCCGCCCCGTCAATGGCCGGGGAAATGATCCCGTCAAAACCCAGCTCCCTGAATTTCAGGCTGTAGGGCTCGGTCCCGATGTAATGGTCACAGTAAAAGACATAAGCCTTCTTTCCCGCCGCATGGACCAGATCAATCCACTCCTGGCAAAGCTCCATGATGAAGTCGTGCGTAAAAGCGATCCAGTCAAGGTACGCCTTTGACGGCACACAATCCGTGTGGGCACGGTTGCCACCCCCGACGAATACCTCCGGGCGCAGGCGATAGCCGTACTTGGCCTCAAACTCGTCCAGCGCCAGCGGAGAGACCGTTCCGTGATAACCAGCCCAGTCGCGGTACATGCGTTTGCCATTGGCGGCCCGCATGACGGTGAACTGATAGGCGATCGAGGTAAAACGGACAATGTCCGTTCCCGGATGCTCCTCGATCCAATCCTGCAACAACTGCTTCAAGTGCGCCCGGGTGCGAGGCTGCCTTGGGTCCACCGGCATCTGGTGCGGCCGGTCGCCCCAGTTGTTGGTGATGTGGTTGTACATCGAGGTGGTTTCCCAGATCTGGTAGGCAAGGAAGGTTGCTGTGTACTCATGGCAGGGCACTGGCTCCTTGATGACGAGTTCGCCGGCCCCCGTATCCGTCTCCCATGCCGAGACGGGCAGGACTTCACCGGTTGTCCGGTTGATGACCTCCCAGTACTGCTCCGGATCCGCATCCCAGTTGACCTTGAACTGCTGGTCAAAATAGAGCTCAAGGAGCTTGATCCGCAGTTCCCCTTGCAGTGGACCCGGCTTGCGGTCCGAGACGAGGTACATCTGCTGCAGCTCGGCCGGGTTGGCCCGCGCCCACTCCTGATCACACCGGATGAGGCAGAGGGTCGAATAAACATCCAAACCGAGATTCAGGAGGTCGTCACTAAGGACGGTGCCGTCGCTGTCACGGATGGCGTCCGCACCCCACTTTTTTGCCAACTCCATGGTTTCCTTGTCCATCCCGGTCTGGGAAGGGAGCGTGAAACCACCGTGCGTCAATTCATTCGCAGCCATTTTGTATGTTCAAGTATTCAGTGAAAGGTTTCACAAGCTTTCCTTTAGAATGTCCCAATGGCGGGAGCCCTCAAGGAACTGGAGCAAACTGCTGAAACCGGCCCGGGCCGTCTCGTCGTCCTGTAATCGCTCAATCAGTTCTCCCAGGGATGCCTCCTGATCGAGCCGCTGCATACCCACCTCCTCGTGATCCTTGACGCGGGTATAGGCATTGCCCATGAACCGGATTGCTTCCCGGTTGATCGGCCCCTCGTACTTCCAGTTGCCCAAGCCGTCCCCGGCCCAGGTTCCCTGGAAAATGCGGGCGGTACCGGTCGTGTAAAACAAGTTGCCCGTGACTTCCACTGATTCGGCATAGCGACCCCACGGAGAGTCGATGATGACCGGCAAATCCTCCTCAATGGTGTTGTAGATGATGTTCTCCTGGATCCGCACCGTTTCCACCGGCCCGTTGAGAACAAAGGAACGAACATGATCGTTGAAACTGATATTGTGCCGGATGAGCGTGTCCGAATTGCCGATGGACTGCCCCGATTCAACATGTTTGGCCCAGTTGCAGATGAGGAAAAAGCCGCCTGCATTGTCCGCGCTCAAGTTGTACTCAAAAGTCGTTCCGGAACAGTTGTAGTCCGAATCAAATCCCTGTCCATCGAATGTGCCCCGGTAGCCCCAGACCTCATTGAAGCGGAACAGGGTGTTCCGACTGCTCCAGGGCCACATTCCCACGCTGGGTCCGGCGTATTGGCTGACTTCCTTCCTGGTCGGGTCAAAACGCTGGCGCGCTCCGTAGAGGCGGCTTTACTCGACCCTCGCCCCGCCCGGCCCCCTGGGGTGGGTACCCTCCCCCGCGAGCTCCTCCCGCACGCTGTTGCGGCGGAAGGCGGT